>NZ_JABMCN010000470.1 GCF_013179515.1 Pseudomonas sp. CM27 | reverse complement strand
GCTGGCACCAGGGCGGGATGGCGTTGATGCAATTGGGCATGAGTGTTTGTTAGGCGCTACCCTGCAAGCTCAAGGAATGTTTTGCGGGAGTGATGAACCATGCGTGCACATTGGTTGACGGTGCCGGTGCTGGCCCTGGTTGGCAGCGCATCAGGCTGGGCTGCCAATTGCCCGGCGTTGTTGCAGGGGAGCCTGCCAGAATTGCGGGGCAAGGGGCAGGTCGAGTTGTGCGAGCGGTTTGCGGGCAAGCCGCTGGTGGTGATCAATACGGCGAGCTATTGCGGGTTTGCGCCGCAGTTCGAGGGGCTTGAGGCGACGTACAAGGAGTATCACGGGCAGGGGCTTGAAATGCTTGGTGTGCCGTCCAATGATTTCAAGCAGGAAGATGCCGACAGTGAGCAGACGGCCAAGGTCTGCTATGCCAATTACGGGGTTACGTTCACGATGACCAAGACGCAGGCGGTGCGGGGCAAGGATGCAATACCGCTGTTTGCGGAGCTGGCTAGCCAGAGCAGTGCGCCGAAGTGGAATTTCTACAAGTATGTGGTGGATCGCAAGGGCAAGGTGATTGGTAATTTCTCTAGCCTGACCAAGCCGGATGACCCGGAATTCCGGGCTGCCATTGAAAGGGCTATCGGCTCTCAGCCGTGACCTCCATGAATGCCCATGGCTTGGAGCTTGGAGCTTGGAGCTTATGCGCCGGTTTTGATATGGCGAACAGTCCAGTTGCGATGGCGACGCTTACTCACCTTTTCGCCCTTACGGCGAGTCACTTTTTTTCTTGGAAAAAAGTAACCAAAAACCGCTCGCTCCCATCATCCGGCCCCTACGCTGCGCTTCGGGGTCCCCTCAC
>NZ_JABMCN010000047.1 GCF_013179515.1 Pseudomonas sp. CM27 | reverse complement strand
ATCGAAGCGGTAGGCCTTGACCCGGCCGAAGCCGGTGATGCGCTTCAGTTGCACCACCGTCTGCTGCAGCAGTTCTTCGAGGCTGCCCGCCAGGTGCACGGTGCTGACAAAGCTGCGCACCACCGGGTAGTAGTCACCTTGCCCGGCCAGGTCTGCCGGCAGGCGCGGGGGTTCGAATTCGGTAATCAGGACCTGGTCGTGACGGTGCGCCAGCAGATGCAGCGGGGCGCTGAATGGCGCGCCCTGGCGCAGGTGCACGTCGCCGATATGGAACGGGAACGCTTCGTCTTCCGGTAGCCGCGCAAGGTGCCCGCGCAGGTCGAAGGCGTCGCTGACCAGATCGGCGAAGCGGTAGCCGATCAGTTCCCTGGCGGGTATGCCCAACCACTGTTCGACGTTCTCGCTGGCCTGCAGCACGCGCAAATCGGTTTCGTCCAGCACCAGCAGGAAGCCATGCGGCTGGACGCTGCCTGGCACCTGGATCGGTTCCAGGGCACAACGCTCCACAGCTTGGGCAAGCGTGCTGTCTGCGGTCATCAATGAAAACGCTCCTGTCATGTCGGTCCATGCTTGCCGCATGAGTCTGAGGCAGGATGATGGTGATACACCCTACCAGAATATCCACGCGGACACCGGCCTTTGGCTATTGGAGGCACGAGGAGGCAGAGGGGTTCGGCGCGTTGCGGTTTTTTTTTCGAAGGGGCTATTGCTTTGTTGCTAGCACAAAAAAACGGCTTGGCGCCGCCGCAATACTGGCATCTCGCTGCTACGCTCAAATTCAGCATAAAGTGATAAGGATAACAAGGTGACGGAACGCTTCCTGGCCGCGCTGTTGGGCCTGTTGTTGAGCGGCAGTGCCATGGCGGCAGACTTCCTGGTGGAAGTACGGGTACTGGTGCAGCGCGGCTGCATGCTGGTCAACCAGACTCGCGATGCCGGTGCGCAGGCGCTGGGGCAGATCGACCTGGGCGCCGCCGCACGGCTGGATGGCCCGGATGCGCCGCTTGCGGGTGCGTTGCTTGGTCAGCGCCCGCCGCGCCTGGAATGCAACCCCGACACCCCCTACCAAGTGCGCGTCGACGGCGGCCAGCATGGCGGTGTCGGTGAGGTACGCTTCCTGGCCAGCGATGACGCCAAGGCCCGGCCGATCCCTTATCGCCTGTACCGTGACGCCGCCTGGCGCGAGCCCTTGGCGGTGAACGTGGCGCAGTCGGCGCGGGTTCCGGACAGCGGCTCGGTCGAGCTGCCGCTGTATGCCCGTATCGACAAGCTGGCCTGGGTGCCGAACGCCGGCCGGTATGCCGACCTGCTCAAAGTCACGGTCACCTGGTAGGGACGTCACCATGCACAAGGATGCGACGCCATGAATCGTACCTCGATCCTGCTGCTTACCCTCGGCCCGCTGCTGGTCCCCGGCGGTGCGGCGCATGGCACCAGCACCGGGTTCATCCAGGCGCGGCTGGTGATCAGCGCGGCTTGCCAGATCAGCAGCAACGAGACGCAACCGGCCACCCTGGGCAACCCTGGCCTGCTGGACTTTGGCGAGCGGGGCCCGAACTGGGATCAGCCCTTGCGCAGCCGGGTCGATGAAGTGAGTGGGGAGGGCAGCCTGCAGATCAGCTGCACGCCTGAAGTGCGGGCTTTCAATGTGCGCATCAATGGCGGCCAGAATGGCGACGATGGCGTCCGCCGCCTGAGCAATGGCCGTGAACTGATCCCCTACCAATTGGCGGTCGACCCCGGCGGCAACAGCCGCTACGGCATCGGCCAGGCACGTGCCTTCACCATCAACAGCACCCAGCAGATACCGATCCCCATCTACGGTGTGGTAGTGGCGCAACCGCGCGCGCTGCCGGCCGGGCTGTACCGCGACACCCTCAGGGTGACTCTGGACTGGTAACAACGCAAGGAGACTCCGATGCGAACGAACCTCTCACGCTGCATCCTCGCCGGTCTGGGCCTGGCCCTGGCCTCTCAGGCCCAGGCCGCCACGGTGACCGGGACCATCAGCTCGACGCTGACCTTGATTGCAGCGTGTCAGGTCAATGGCAGCTCGGGTACCTCGGGGCTGAATTTCGGTAGCTTGAACTTCGGTACCCAGGACGCCTTGTTCGGCACTGCCGACGCCCAGGTGCTGGGCGGTACCGGCGCGGCGATGAGCATTCTGTGCTCGGCCGGCACGATACCGGCGATTCGCGTGCGGGCCGGGGCCCACGATGGCCAGTCGACCGGCGGCACCCGCGCGCTGGCAGATAGCGCCGGCAACTTCGTGCCGTACGACTTCTACACCGACTCCGGGCACACGCAGGTGCTGAATATTGACGCCACCATCACCCTACCGACCAGCACCGGTGTGGCGCAGCCCGTCAACCTGTACGGCCAGGCACGGGGCAAGGCGGGGCTGCCGGCCGGGGTCTACACCGACACGGTAGCCGTCGAGCTGTCCTTCTGAGCCATGCGTGCCTGGCTGGCAGGTGGCCTGACCGGCCTTGGCGTACTGCTGGCCGCGCCCTTGGACGCGGCAACCACCAGCACCTTCACGGTGACGGCGCAGATTGCCGCCGGCTGCCTGGTGGTCGGCGGTGTGACCAGTTACGGGGTGCTCAACTACGGCTCGCAGTCGGCGCTGTCCACCGGCATTCTCAGCACCGCCCTGGGCGGCAGCATGGTGACCTTCCAGTGCACGCCGGGCGTGGCCATGAGCATGAGCGTGGACGGTGGCCAGAACAGCGCGAGCGGCACGCGCAACCTCAAACGCTCCAGCGGTACCCAGGTGCTGGCGTACCAGTTGTACCGGGACGCGGCCTACAGCCAGACCCTGGGCATAGGGCAGAGCGTGGCCGTGGGCTATTCCGACCCGACGGCCATCAGGCTGCCGGTGTACGGGCGGGTTCAACTGACGGGCACGCTGCCGGCAGGGACCTACACCGATGTGGTGCAAGTGACGGTGACCTGGTGAATCCAGCGCCACCAATGACAAGAGTCTAAGGAGAGCTTCATGGGGGCAGGCGCGAAGTGGGCGCGTGGATTGATCGGTTTGTTGTGGCTGGCAAGCCTGCCAGCCGGGGCGGCTACCTCGGTGCTGATCTGGCCGATCGACCCGGTGCTGGAGGCCGACCAGAAAGCCGGGGCCCTGTGGCTGGAAAATCGCGGCACCGCGCCGGCCAACTTGCAGGTGCGGGTGTTCGCCTGGCGCCAGGGTGATTACCAGGAACAGTTCCAGGCACAGCGCGAGATCATCGGCAGCCCCCCGGTGGCCAACATCGCCCCCGGGCAGAAGCAGCTGATCCGCCTGACCCGCACCGGCCCTTCGCCGGCCGGTCAGGAGCAGGCCTACCGGATCATCATCGACGAAATCCCGCCCGCCATCCCGGTCGACAAGGCCGAGCCTGGCACCACCGCCGCCATTCGCCTGCAGATGCGCTATTCGGTGCCGCTGTTCGTCTATGGCGAGGGTTTGTGGGGCAAGGCCGACCCCGAGGGCAAACGCAATGCCGAAGGCGTGGGCAAGCCGCAGCTCAGCTGGCAGCCGGTGACGGTGCAGGGCAAGCCTTATGTGGAATTGCGCAATACCGGCCCGGTGCATGCGCGCCTGACCGATGTAGTGGTGCAGCAGGGCAGCCAGGCCAAGCCGCTGGCCGAGGGGCTGCTGGGCTACGTGCTGCCGGGTGCCAGCATGCGCTGGCCTGCACCGGTGGCCCCGAACAGTGGCAGCGTGCTCAAAGGGCGGGTGAACGGGCAAAGCAACGCGGACGCGATCCGCCAAGGCCAATGAGCCAGCGACTGAATGCAGCGCATGGGCCAGGGAGGACCCGGCAATGGTTGGAAACCGTGTGTGAAATGGCTGACGGCGACGACGCGCCGCTGGTGCCTGGGGCTGGCCATGGTTGGCCCGGGGCTGGCGCTGGCCGACGACCTGCCCCCACCGCCCACGGAGATCTCCGCCATCGCCGACGCCACCCTGTACCTCGACCTGCTGGTGAACCAGATGCCCAAGGCTGAGCTGGTACCGGTGCAGCAACGCGCCGGGCAGCTGTACCTGGACAGCGAAGTGCTGCGCGCTGCCGGCGTGTCGGTGCCGGGCAACCCCCTTGGCGAAGTGGCCCTCGATGGCATCCCCGGGTTGCACACCGACTACGACAGCCAGAACCAGCGCCTGCTGCTGCAGGTGCCGCCGGCCTGGCTGCCCGATCAGCAAGTGGGTGACCGCAGCCTTTACCCGCCCAGCGAGGCGCGCAGCAGCTTCGGTGCGCTGTTCAACTACGACCTGTACCTGAACGATACCGATGAGGGTGGCACCTACCTTGCGGCCTGGAACGAACTGCGCCTGTTCGACAGCTGGGGCACGTTCTCCAGCACCGGGCAGTGGCGCCAATCGTTCAACGGTGCGCAGGCCGCCGAAACGCGGCAGGGGTTCCTGCGTTACGACAGCACCTGGCGGTTTACCGACGAGCAGCGCCTGCTGACCTACGAAGCCGGTGACTTCGTGACCGGTGCCTTGCCCTGGACCAGCTCGGTGCGGGTGGGGGGCCTGCAGCTGTCACGCGACTTTGCGGCACGGCCGGACCTGGTCACCTACCCATTGCCGGCATTTGCCGGCGAAGCAGCGGTACCGACCTCTCTCGACTTGTTCATCAACGGCTACAAGTCCAGCACTACCGAGCTGCAACCAGGCCCTTACACGTTGACCAACGTGCCGTTCATCAATGGTGCAGGGGAGGCGGTGGTGGTCACCACCGATGCCCTGGGCCGGCAGGTGTCGACCACATTACCGTTCTACGTCACCAGCAGCCTGCTGCAGAAAGGCCTTTCGGACTATTCGCTGGCGGCGGGCAGCCTGCGCCGTGACTACGGCGTGCGCGATTTCGCCTATGGCCCGGGCGTAGCCTCGGGCAACCTGCGCTATGGGGTGAGCGACACCTTTACCCTGGAGACCCATGCCGAAACCGCCGAATCGCTGATGTTGGGTGGCTTGGGCGGCAACATGCGCCTGGGCAACTTCGGCGTGCTCAACGCGGCCTTGGCGCACAGTCAGTTCGATGGCGAGAAGGGCCACCAGGTCGCCCTGGGCTATCAGTACAACAGCCAGCGTATCGGCTTCAGTTATCAGCGCCTGCAACGCCACGGTGAATACGCCGACCTGACCCGGGTCGATACCCCGGACATTCAGCTGAGCAAAAGCAGCGAGCAGGTCACCGTCAGCGTCAACCTCAACGAGTACGGCAATCTTGGCGCCGGTTACTTCGACGTACGTGCCGGTGATGGCACCCGCACCCGGTTGATCAACCTGAGCTACAGCCGGCCGCTGTGGGGCAACAGCAGCGTCTACCTGTCGGCCAACCGCGAAGTCGGCGACAGCCAGTGGGCGGTGCAGGCGCAACTGGTGATCCCGTTCGACCTGCACGGCACCCTTGCCCTGGGCATCGAGCGCAGCAAGGAAGGCCAGAGCTTGCAGCGCGTCAACTACAGCCGTGCGGTGCCGGTGGGTACCGGCGTGGGTTACAACCTGGGCTATGCAACGGGCAGCGATCGCGATGCCTATCGCCAGGCGGATGCCACGTGGCGGCTGCAGTCGGTGCAGTTGCAGGCCGGGGTGTATGGCAGCAGCGGCGAGATGACCCGCTGGGCCGATGCCAGCGGGTCGCTGGTGTGGATGGATGCCGGGCTGTTCGCCGCCAACCGTATCGATGACGCGTTCGTGGTGGTCAGCACCGAAGGCTACGGCGATATACCGGTTCGCTACGAAAACCAGGAGGTCGGCCGCACCGATGCTGACGGGCACCTGCTGGTGCCGTACAGCAGTGGTTATTACCGCGGCAAGTATGAGATCGACCCGATGGACCTGCCGCCGGATATCCTCGCACCGGAGGTGGAGCAGCGGGTAGCGGTACGCCGGGGCAGCGGCTATCTGCTGGAGTTTCCGCTCAAGCGCGTGCTGGCGGCCAGCATCGAACTGGTCGACACCAGCCAGCACGTGCTCAAGCTGGGCAGCCGTGTGACCCACGAACAGTCCGGGAGCCAGGCCGTCGTCGGCTGGGACGGGCTGGTGTACCTGGAAAACCTCTCGCCCCACAACCGCCTGCAGGTGGAGCTTGAAGGGGGCGGCCAATGCCAAGTGGAATTCGACCTGCCCAAGGCTGAAGGTTCGAACCCCCTGGTTGGCCCGTTGGTGTGCAAATGAAGACCTGGTGGGGCGGGGTGTGGGCGTGTGTCTTGCTGTTGTCGGCGGGCTCGACCTGGGCCAAGTGCCTGGCGGTGCCGACCCTGCCTGTGGCATTTGGCACACTCAACTCGACTCAGGTGCGCACTGTGTCCCAGACGGCGTCTACCACCAATGCAGGCTTGCAGTGTAACGGTACGGTACTGAGCGTGCTCAGTAGCGGCGACTCGTTCAAGTTGACCGTGGCGCCGACAACCGGTGGATTGGTCGGGCCCACCGGCGATGTCATCCCTTACACGCTGTATGCCGACGCCACCACCAACTTTCCGATTACCCGCGGCGTAGCCTTTGAATTTGGTCGCACTGGTATCCTCGACCTGCTTGGGCTGCTCAATGGCACACCCAAGGCGGTGCCGCTGTATATGCGCACCCAGATAGGCAGTAACGTCGCTGCCGGGGTGTACTCGGAAACATTGACGATGAGCTGGGCGTGGAATTATTGCGAAGGGATTGCCATCGGCGGGCTGTGCATCGGGCGTGACAACAGTTCAGGGTCACAACCCCTTACGGTAAGCCTGACGGTGACCAACGACTGTCAGATCACTACGCCCAATATCAGCTTCGGCAGCGCGCCGGTGGTGGCAGGTTTTGCCACGGTCAACCAGAGCCTGAGCGTTTCGTGTACCAAGGGCAGCAACTATACGGTGGGGCTGGATGACGGCCAGAACGTCAGCGCTGGGCGCAGGCGAATGAAGTCGGCGGCCAGCAATTACCTGGCCTATGACATATTCAAGAGTGCCGGGACGGTGCGCTGGGGGGCGTCAGGGGCGGCGCGACGCGCGAGCACGGATGCCGATGTCAATCCGGGGCTGGGTACCGGCACGGGCAGCCAGGTATTCAACTACAACGCCAAGGTCTACACCGACCAGGCTACGCCGCCGGCGGCGAGCTATACCGACAGCGTGATTCTGGATGTGCAGTTCTGAACAGCGTTCACCGCGGGCTCGCAACGACCGCGCCAGGCAGGCTCAGCGCAAATCGCCAACCATCTTCGCCAAGGTCTCCAGCACCGCACCGGCCAGTGCCCTGGAGCGTGCTCCGGACCAACCGGCAACCGCATCAGGCGCATCATCATGGTCCTTGAACGGCATTTCCAGGGTCAATGACAGGCAGTCATGAGCCATCCCCACCGCGTTGCAGGCCAGGGTCGTATTAGCCTGCCCCGGCTGATCGCGGGTGTAGCCATGCACGGTCTGGAAGTCGCGGGTCAGGCTGCAGAGGGTGCTGCGGAACTGCTCCTCCAGCTTTGCCAGCCGCGGCGTGTAACCCGGGTTGCCCTCGCAGGCGGCGGTGAACACATGGGGGATTTCTTCGTCGCCATGCACGTCGATGAACGCATCCACGCCGTATTGCTTCATCTGCGCCTGGGCGAAGAACACCTCCGGGCTGAGCTCGACGCTGGCGTCCTGCCAGGCGCGGTTGAGGTCCTTGCCCTTGAAGTTGGTGCGCAGGTGGCCGAGGAAGGCGCCATCGGGGTTCATGTTGGGGATCAGGTACAGGTCGGCCTTGGCCAGCAGACCCTGGATCAGCGGATCGTTGGCTTGCAGGCGGTCGATCACGCCCTCCATGAACCATTCGGCCATGTGTTCGCCCGGGTGCTGCTGGGCAATCAGCCACAGCTTGCGCTTGCCTGCAGCGCCGTCGCCGGCGCGTAGCAGCGGGATGTCGCGACCCTGGACGCTACGGCCGCTGGCCAGCAACTCGACCCCTGGCAACTGGCATGCACGTTCGATCAGCTGGTTGTGACGGGCGCGTGGGTAGGGTTCGAAGTAGGCGAACCAGATCTGCGGCTGTTCTGCCGTTACCTCGAACGACAGGGCGTTGCCGTCGAACTGGCTTGGCACGCGGAACCAGCGCTGTTGGTCGTAGCTGGCCACGGCGTTGTAGCCGCTCCAGGCGTTCTTGTAGGAAGAGCCGGAGGCATTGTCGAGGCTGAAGCGATGGACCTGCCCCGGTGTGAGCCCGCTGACCTTGAAGTGGAACCACTGGTAGTGGCCGCTGTGCGTGTCCGGGCGGATGTTCAGGTGCACATCAGCCGGGTTGCTGGCATCCAGCACCTGGATATTGCCAGAGTCGAAATCGCAGTCGATCTGCAGGGGGGACAGCGTCACGGTCATGTGCCGGGCTCCTTTGCGGGCGTTGTTGTAGGGGTACTGTACACCGATTGGCAGGGTTGCTGTGCCTGTGCGTTTTTCTGGATGCGTGCCCGGTGGGAATAGGTGCGCAGACGTATCTACCGCCGCAGTCTTGCCTGGCAGGGTGTGATGGTGCCTTTGCCAAAAACAGAGGCCGAGCATGGCAACCCCCGTACGTCCCACACATTCCGATACTTCCATCGACAACCTGATCGCCAGCCGACTGCCCGTTTGGCTGAAGCAGGCATCAGCCACCCGCCTGCTCGAACTGCATGACTGCCTGCATGAGCAGCAGATCGTGCAGCAACGGGTAAAGGCGCTATTTGCCGGCCTGACGCCGCTGGACGCATTTGCGGCGCCCTTGCTCGAGAAAGCGCTTCTCGGGCAGATTTCGCGGGCACTGGATGTACGCAAGGCCACGCTGCAGTTTCAACTGATCGAGCATGTTCCTGCCGCCCGCCCGGAAGCACCGGGTACCGTCCAAAGGCGCACGCTGCGACACAGCTTGCTGGCCGCCGCGCTGCACAACTTCAGCGATGGCGAAGCCAGGTCGCTGGGTGTAACAGACCAATCGATACTGCTGGGCGCCGACGGCAAAGCCCTGCCCATGACGACCAGGGCCTTTGCCGAGCTCTGCCGCACACTTGACCTTGGCGGTCACTACCAGGCCTATCTCAAGGCGCACTTGAAGGCGCCGGGGGGCGGCGTTGCGACGCTGCTGGAGCAAGGCCAGCGTCATGCATTTGAAGCGGCCCTGCGCCTGGCAGCCCTGAAGGGCGAGATCCACGAGGAAGCGTTGGTGCAATGCCTGGCGATGATCACTGCTGCGTCAGGGACGGTCTCGCGCATGCGCCCGGCAGCGCTGCGTGTGCTTGGCAAGCGTGTGCGTGGCGCAGCGGCCTTCGAACTGCACCGCGACGGCCTGGGCCTGGGGCGTCTTGAGGGCGTGTTGTGCTGGCTGCCCGACGACCCACACGGCCCGATAAGCTGGCACCCTTCCTGGGACGGGTTGTTCCAGACCCTGGGCCAGCGCTATCGATCGCCAGGCTACCCCGGGTATTTTCAGCGCTTCATCAGCGAGCGTGACCGTGCGAGCTACACCGTGGCATTGAACAGGGCCCTGGCGCAGGGGGCCGTGGAGCTTGATGGGCGTCACGAGGTCATCAGCGAGCCGTTGTTCCTGTTCCTGCGCACGACCCAGCTCGACACCCTGTTCGACGATGCGCAGGTGCTGGCTGTGCCGACGGCGGTGCAGGACAGCGCCGAGCGTGATCGGCGCCTGCATTTCTATGCCGACACCGGTCTGGACCTGCTGGGGCTGGCCAGTTTCTTCGTGCCCGGCCTGGGCCTGCCGCTGCTGGGCATCGCCGCGCTGCAGGTGGTGGATGACGTCTATGAAGGGTATCTCGACTGGCGCTTGGGAGATCGTCAAGGCGCCTTGGAACATGCCTTCAGCGTTGCGGTGAATGTGGCGCAAGCGGCGCTGGCTGCCGGCACTGGCGCAGCTTCGGAGCGCCTGCTGCGCCGCGCGTTGTTTGTCGATGGGTTGGCGCCTGTGCAAACCGCAGAGGGCCACTATCAATTGTTCGATCCCGGCCTCTCGGCCTATGCGCTGAGCGATGACCACACCGCCGTCGGCCAGTACGCCAGGGTCGACGGCCAGGCCCGATTGCGCACGCATCAGGCCGCTTTTCAGGTGATCGGCGACGCGTTCGAGGACCAGTTGCATATCCGGCATCCCCAGCGTGAAGGGGCTTATGCGCCCAGGCTGCGACACTTGGGTGATGGAGCCTGGCGCCATGAACTGGACACGCCGCAGGCCTGGCAGGGCGTCGAGTTGCTCAGGCGTTTTGCCGGTGACCTGGCGGAGGTGGATGAGCAGGCGGCTCACGATGTACTGCAGGCGACGGGCTACGATGACGATCGCCTGCGCCGTTTGCACCTGGAAGAGAGTGCGGCGCCGGCACGTTTGCGCGATGCCCTGCAGCGCCGCCAGCTGCACGCACGATACCCCAGGCTGCAAGGGGCGGCGTTCGAACAGCATTTCATCGAAAAGCAGCGGGTGCTGTCGCCTGGCGCACAGCTGTTGCAGCGTGATTTTCCCGGTCTGACGGCCCGCGGGGCAACGGAAATCGTGCAGCAGGCTGACGAGTTGCTGGTGCAGCGCATGATCGACCGGCAACGGGTACCACTGGGCTTGGCCGAGCAAGCGCGCTGGCTGTTGAGGGACAGCCGACTGGACCGAGCATGTGCCGGCCTGACCATGGCCGAGGCGATCAACGCCGACAGCGAGCGCCTGGCATTCGCGTTGTTGGGGCAATCGGTGAGCTGGCCCGATACCTTACGGGTTGAACTGCACGACGCCGCGCGAGGAGGGCCACTCCTGGCGCAGGTGGGCAGTCCCTGCGCCACTGATGTGCGTGTCATCGTCAAGGGCCAACTCGGTTACCAGGCGTTGGACAATCCTGCGGCGCCGCTGGAGGAGGCGAACAAGCATGGCAGCTTGATGGCGGCGTTACTGCAGCAATTGAGCGACACGCAGCGGCAGGCGCTGGGTGCTGCGGGGCAATCGGCCGGTGAACTGGCGCAGGCGTTGGCCCAGCGAGCCTTCACACGGCGTGATGAGCTGGCCAGTTTGCTGGGCATGGCGCCCGTTGCTGGCCGCGTCCGCCCGCCCGTACGTTTGGGCGACGGCCGGCTTGGATACCCGCTCAATGGCCGTGGAGAAAGCAGCACCGAGTCGCTGCGCCAGGCAATCAGGCGCGTGCTACCCACATTCACCGATGACGATGTCGAGGAGTTCATGGCGTCAGCGGGCCGCCATGGCATGACGCCCTGGGGGCGGTATTTCCACGTGCATGACCAGCTGCGCTTGCTGGAGAACGCCTTGCACGCCTGGCGTCGCGAGTCTGCCAGCCCGGTTCAGGCGGTGCGGCGTGCCTGGGTGGCAAGGGTCATTCGACGCGCCTGGCAGCGGCAGAATCGGGACGCCCACGGCAACCTCCAGCTATTCATCCATGGCTGGCGGATCGGCGCGCTACCGCGTTTGCCTGACGCGGTCGACTTCAGCCACATTGCACGCTTGAGCCTGCGCAACATGAGCCTGCTGGATATCGAGCCTGGTTTCCTGCAGCGCTTCGGTCGGGTGCAGGGCCTGGACTTGCGTGGCAACCTGCTGACCGCAATACCACCCGGCATCGAGCAACTGGTCGATTTGGTGGAACTCAACCTCTCCGACAACCATATCGCCCTGACCCGTGAGGGGAGCCAGCGCATCGCTGCGTTGCAGCGCCTGCAGTCACTGGACTTGCATCGCAATCTGCTTGGCCAGGCCCCGGACGTTCGTACGCTGCGCCGCCTGCGCAGCCTGAACCTGCGCATGACGGGGTTGCAGGCACTGCCCCAGGCGTTACTGGAGTCGCCCATGCTTGTGGTTCTCGACCTGCGCGAAAACGCCATCAGTGAACTATCGGAGCCGGTGCTCGACCTGTTGCAAACCCACATTGGCTTGGTCCATCTGCATGGCAATCCGTTGTCCCCACAAGCCTCGATGCAGTTGCACGCGCGACTCGCACGACGGGCGACAGATGTGATGCCGGCCCGTGATCATGAAGACGTGCTGGAAGATGAGCGCCTGCGTTGGCTCTACGGGGTCAGCCCGGCAGACCAGCCGAGTCGTATGGCACAGTGGAGCCGTCTGGCGGAGGAAGAGGGCGCACAGGACCTGTTCCGTTTTTTCGCCGACTTTTCACGCTCCAACGATTTCCAGCGCCAACCTCATGAAATGTGCCGCAGGGTGTGGGGCATCATCGAAGCCTGCGAGTTGAACGGGGAAGTACGTGAAGCCGTGTTTCGCCAAGCCGCAGGCCCGCGTACCTGCGCGGACCAGATGCTGTTGATCCTCAGTACCCTCGAGGTGCGCACGCTGGCCGCCCAGCGTACCGCGGGGTTGCAGGGCGCCTACGCGATGCGGCCTTTGCTGCAGCTGGGGCGGGAGCTGTTCCGTCTGGATCAGGTCGATCGCATTGCCAGCCGGCATATCCAGCAGGCGCGCACGCGCAGTCCAGCCACGCAGGTTGATGATGTAGAGGTGCATCTGGCCTACCGGGTCGGCCTGTCGATACCCCTCGGCTTACCGGGGCAGCCCTCGGAAATGAACTACGTACACGCCAGCGGCGTGAGCAAAGTTGACCTGGAGCTTGCCGAGCGTGAAGTCTGGGCCGCCGAAAGCCGAGGAGCCCTAAGCCGTTCGCTGGCTGAGCGTGAATTCTGGCAACAGTACCTGCAAACCCTGCATGCCGACTGGTTCGAGTCCATGAACGCGCCATTTCATGAGCGGCTGGCGCTTCTATTCGAGCAGTCCGAACAGTTGACCGACCGGGTGTTCACCGAAGCGATCGAGGCGGTGAGGACCGACCAGTCGGCGGCTGAGCGGGCGTTGTACCTGGAACTGACCCGGCAAGCCTATGACCGGCACCCGAACTGAAGGCGCCCTAACCGAAATGGCGCAATCCGGGAGCAGGCTCGCCCGCGAAGTGGCCGGCTAACCCGTGCTCACAGGAAAAAGGGCTATCAATCCCAGGCAGGCGCCAGGCCGTCTGGGCTGACTTCACGGCCATTACGCTCCAGCGTGGCAATACGTGCCATGTCGTCGGCATCCAGCTTCAGGTCCCGGGCAAGCAGGTTGCTGGCCAGGTTTTCGCGCTTGGTCGATGACGGGATTACCGCATAACCCAGCTGCAAGGCCCAGGCCAGGGCAACCTGGGCGACCGTGGCCTTGTGCTTGGCGGCGATCTCGGCCAGTACCGGGTCTTTCAAGACCTTGCCGTACGCCAGGGTCATGTATGAGGTGACGGTGATGCCTTGTTCCTTGAGGAACGCGCTCAGCTTGGCATTTTGCAGGTAAGGGCTGAGTTCGATCTGGTTGGTGGCGATTTCGCCTTTGCCGACCACGTCGATGGCTTGGCGCGTAAGCTCGATAGTGAAGTTGGAAACACCGATTTGACGGGTCAGCCCCAACTGCTTGGCTTCGGCCAGGGCTGCCATGTATTCAGGCAGGTCCACGCCGTTGCCTGGCGCTGGCCAGTGGATCAGCAGCAGGTCGACATGGTCGGTACGCAGCTTTTGCAAGCTTTCACGCAAGCTGGGCACCAGCTTGTCGGCCGCATAATTGTCGACCCAGATCTTCGTGGTAATGAACAGCTCGCTGCGCGGCACGCCGCTTTCGGCGATGGCCTGGCCAACTTCGGCTTCGTTCTTGTAGATCTGCGCGGTGTCGATGACCCGGTAGCCCAGCGCCAGGGCCGACTTGACCGAATCGATGACGGCCTGGCCGGTGAGGCGGAAGGTGCCTAAGCCGAACGATGGAATGCTCATGGAAGTGCTCCTGCTGGTTGGCTGAGAATAAACCTGCACTCAGGTGTAGCCCGGTGCCAGTTCGAATGACGGCCAGTGTGCGGGTTTTATCGGGATTGATTAAGGCGAGTGGCGCGCAAGGTCTTTTGACCTGAAGACAAAGGTCGGAGCCGGTAAGCGAAAAGCAGCCGGCCGGGTGGTGCAATACCTATCCAGTTCTCAGGCCTCTGGAGTGGTGCAATCGCTGCTTTCGCCGAGAACAGCCAGCGATGCCCAATTCGACATTTTCCCCACACTCTGCCGATGCCCTGATCGCCAGAGGCCTGCCAGCCTGGCTGACCAATGCCTCGCTTGAGCGCCTTGGCACACTGCATGAGAGCCAGCAACGGCAACAGCAGCTACAGCAACGTCTGCACGACAGCCTGGCGCGCATCACCCCGGTGGCGGCGTTTGCCCAGCCATTGCTGCAGCAGGCACTGCAAGCACAACATCAGTTCAACCTGGACGTGCGCCAGGCCCAGTTGCGACGCAGCGTCCTGCAGCGCTTTCCTTCCTATATCGCGCATATTCCAGATGCGCTCAGAAGGCAGGTCTACCAGCACAGCCTGTTGCAATCGGCGCTGCACAACTTTACCGAAGCTGACACCTTCGCCAGCGGGCTAGTGCCAAGGGCTGACGTGCTGGATGGTGACGGTAAGGTGTGTGCCATTTCAGCGTCGGCATTTTTCAAGTTGTGCCGGTCACTCGACGTGGGTGGCCAGTACCAGCGGTACCTGCAGGCACATCTGGTGCCGGGAGGCGAGGCCGACTCGCTGATTGCGCAAGCTGCCCGGACGAACCTTGAAGCGGCGTTGCGGCTGTCGCTCGTCAACGGTGAAATCGCAGAACATGCCCATGGTCATTGTGCGCCGTTGCTTGCCCTGTGCGCGACGGACGCTGCTTTGCCCGCTTGGGTCCGCCCAATGCAGCTGCGGGTATTCGGCCAGAAGGTGCGCGGCGCAGTAGCGTTTGAAATAGCCCATCAGCCAGCAGACGGTGAACGTTGCGAAGGGGTCCTGTGCTGGATCCCCGATGACCCTGAAGGCCCATTGACCTGGTACGCGTCCTGGGGTGTGTTGTACCAGACCCTGGGCAAACAGTTCCGTTTGCCCGGCTATGTCGAATTCTTCCAGCGCTTCATCGGCGAGCGGGACCGGGAGGCCTACACGCGTGCCTTGGCCAATGCGTTGAGCAAGCTCGCGGCGGATGCGCCAGTGATGCTGGATGGGCGTCATGAACCTATTGCAACGCCGTTGTTCGAGCACTTGCGGCAACAGCAGGTGGATACCCTGCTGGACAACGCCAAGGTACACGCGGTGCCTACCGCCGAGGTAGACGCGCAGGTGCGTGAAAAGCGCCTGCATTTCTACCTGAGCTTTGCTTTGGACGCCTTGGGCCTGGCGAGCTTTGCCTTGCCGGTACTGGCCTTGCCCTTGCTGGGGATCACCGCATTGCAGGTAGCGGAGGAAGTGTATGAAGGCTATGCCGACTGGCAGCTGGGCGACCGTCAGGCGGCGCTGGAACACTTGTACGCAGTGGCGCAGACCGTGATCATGACGGCTGTCAATGGAGGGGGCGGGGCCGCCGTGAACAGGCTGGCCCGTGCAGTCCATGTTGATGAGCTGGTACCGGTGCACACGGCTCCCGGCAGATTGAAACTGTGTGACCCTGCGCTGCCAGGCTATAGCGTCGAGCACCGGGGGGAGATCGGCCAGCTCGTCAACACGCAGGAGGGCGACTATGTGCGCACGCAGGTGGCGAGCTACCTGACATCGCTGGACCCCGACACTCAACAGCGGCGCATTCGCCATCCGGTGCGCTCCGATGCCTTCACGCCACTTCTGGAGGATAACCAGGCAGGTGGCTGGCGGCATGAACTTGAGCGCCCGCAACACTGGGA
This sequence comes from Pseudomonas sp. CM27, assembly GCF_013179515.1. Taxonomy (GTDB): domain Bacteria; phylum Pseudomonadota; class Gammaproteobacteria; order Pseudomonadales; family Pseudomonadaceae; genus Aquipseudomonas. The sequence continues at coordinate 12,584 of NZ_JABMCN010000047.1, read as the reverse complement.
GGGCAGCGTAGAACTGTTTCAGGGGCTGGGGCACGATTGGGCGCAACTTGACCCGCAGGCGGTGGCTGAGGTGCTGCGCACCACCGGCCTTGGTGAGGATCAGCTTCGCCGCTTGCACGTCGACCATGCCCCGCCCCCGGCGCGCCTGCAGGATGCCGTGCAGCGGCATCAGCTGCATGCCCGCTCGCCCGGGTTACGCGGTGAGGCCTTCGAGCGACAGTTGCAGGCATTGCAGCCAGCGGCGACCGAGGCCGAAGCCTTGTTGCTTCGGGACTTCCCCGGCCTGTCGGTAAACGGCGCCCGCGAAATCATCGGGCAATCCCCCGAGGCCCTGGTCGATACCCTGCATGCGCAGCAACGCGTGCCGCTGTCCCTGGCCGAGCAGGCCCGCTGGTACCTGCGCGATGCGCGACTGGATCGCGCCTGTGCAGGGCTGGTGCAAGTCGCGGCGATCAACAGCGACACCGAGCAACTGGCCTTGGGCCTGATCGCTTCCAGGGCGCCTTGGCGAAACGTTCGGATCGAACTGCGCAGCGAGTCTGTCAGGGGCGAGATGAGGGCATCGGCCGGCGCACAGTCAGCCGGTGAGGTGCGTACCCTGCTGAAAACCGCCGTGGGTTATCAAGCTCTGGATGCTCATGGGCAGGCGTTGCCCGGTGCCCAGGCCCAGGACAGTCTGTTCAGGGCGCTGCAGCTGCAGCTGGACCCTTGGCAGCAGCGCGTGTTGGGCGAGGCTGGTGAAGACCCTGAAGCGCTCGCTGATGCTTTGGCTGGGTGGGCTCGCGAGCAGCGCGACAGGCTCCCCGCGCTATTGGGTATGGCGCCCGTAGGCCTCGGCTTCAGGCCGCCGCTGCGGCTAGGTGATGGTCGCCTGGGCTATCCCCTGAGCGGCCGCGCAGAGAGCAGCAACGCTGCGCTGCGCCGGGGGCTTCAGCGGTTGTTCCCGCATGACGAAATCGATGTGGACCACTTCGCTGATGCTGCCCGTGGGCTGGGGCTTACGCCCTGGAACCGCTACTTGCAGCTCTGCGAGCAGTTGCAGGCGCTGGACCAGGCGCTGGGGCGCTGGCGGCGCCAGTCGACAGGGCCGCTGCAACTGATCCGGCGGGCGCGCATGGCCCGGCGCATTCGCCAGGCGTGGCAGCGCCGCATTGCCGATGCAAGCGGCGAGTGCGAACTGGTGCTGGATGGCTCAAGGTCAGGGTCGCTGCCAGCACTGCCCGAGACGGTGAGTTTCGACCATGTAACCCGGTTGACGCTGCGTGACCTGGGCCTGGCGACAGTCAGCGAGCGCTTCCTGGGTCGGTTTCCAAATGTGCTGCGGCTGGATTTGTCGGGCAACCACTTGACGGCGGCCCCCGACACCTCACACATGGCCGTGCTCGGGCTGACCGACCTGAGCAACAACCGTATCGTCGAGGTGACCGAAGCGCAGGCCAGGCGGATACGCGCCAACCCTGCCTCGGTACGCTTGCAAGGCAACCCGCTGTCACCGGTTGCGCTTGAGCGATTGGCTGTCGAAGCCTTGCCACCTGCCGAGCCCCGGGCGATGGCGGGTGACCCCTGGTTCGAAGATATCGCTGAACAGTTCGTCGCAGATTGCAGGACCGAGTGGCAGGTGCTTCAGCTGGAGGGCGGCGGCAGCGGTTTCTTTGCCTTCCTCGAGGAGCTGCGCGGGTCAGACACATACGCCCGCAACCCGCGGGATATCAGGCGCCAGGTCAACGAGTTGCTCTGGGGCATGTATCGCCATGAGATTGTTCGGCAGACGTTGTTCGAGCTGGCGACCATGCCGCGCCGCATCACCAGCCTCGATGAAATGATCGTCGGCATGAAGCTGGCTTTGCGAACAGCGGGGCTGCGTGGAAGGCCCCTGGAGCGTGAACTACGTGACCTTGGGCGTGAGCTGTTCAGGCTCGAACAGGTCGATCGATATGCTGCCGCTCACATCGAGAGCCTGCGCCAGCGGGCTGAGCAATTCGATGAAAACGAGGTGTACCTGGCCTTCAGGACCGCGCTTGCCAAACCGTTAGGGCTGTTCGGCCAGCCCGAATACATGAACCTGGAGCATGTCCAGAGCGTGACGTCGGCCGAACTGATCGAGGCCGAAGCTGCAGTCTACGAAGCGGAGACGGCCGAAGTACTCGGCGGGTTTCTGGCCCGGCAACAGTTCTGGCAGGACCACGTGCGAAGCGCGTATGCCGATCGGTTTGCGGGTATGAGCCAGCTCGATCCAGCTCGGCGCAGCGCTGAGGAGCAGGCGTTGACGCTGAGCCTGGCCCGCGGCAACTACTGGACCTGGTATCGACTGCAACCCCCTTATGGCCCTGGGATCCGTGCTTTCGCTCATCTGTCGCGGGCGCTGGAGCAGAGCCTTGAAGCGTGGCACGGGCAGCCTGGGGACCCTGAGTATGCAGGGCGAAAACATCTCGCTGACCTGCTCCGCCAGTTATGGCAGTCGCATTATCACGATAATGCCGCGCCACTTGATACCAGTATCGAAGGGGTACTGCTAAGTACCCTGCCAGAACTGCCAGCGGGCATCATGTTCGATCGGCTGCGTGCCTTCTCGTTATGTAACCAGCAGCTGTCGGTCATCGAAGCGGACTTCCTGCGGCGTTTTCCCAACATGGAAGACCTGGATTTGTCCGGCAACTGCCTGGCCGAACTGGACGGGCTCGAGCATCTGCCGCAGCTGCGCCGCCTGAACCTGGGTGGCAATCAGCTAGGGAGCCTGGCGGGCCTGCAGCATCTGAACCTGCTGACGGACCTGGACCTCAGTGGCAATCAGCTCGGTGAGCTGCCTGCCGCAGTCGAGCAGTTGGCGCAACTGAGCAACCTGGACCTGTCCTTCAACCGGATATCGGTGCTGGACGACCGCATCGCGCAGCTGTCAAACCTGGAGAGCCTGCACCTGCGCGGCAACGTGCTGGTCAGCCTGCCGGGTAGCCTTGGCCAGCTTACCGGCTTGCGAACGCTCGACCTTGGGGGCAACCGTCTGACAACGGTACCGGCCAACCTGAATCAACTGGGCAGGCTGACCCAGCTGTCACTTTACGACAACCTCATCACCCTGGACGCTGAAGGGCAATCACGGCTGGAGTGGTTTTCCCGTCTGGAAGTCCTTGGCCTGGGCCGCAACCCGCTGGGTGCCGCGCCGCAGCTGCGCTTCAATGTGCACCTGCGCTTTGTGTCGTTGCGCGCCACCGGCCTGCGCAGGGTTCCGCTTCGCCTACTGCAAAGTTACCCCGACATGATCGTGGATTTGCGGGAGAACCGGATCGCGACCCTGAGCGCAGAAGCCATGGAGTGGATCGAGGCGCACCCGTGGGCAGCCGACCTTGCTCAGAATCACCTGAGCGAGGCGACCATGGCGCGCATCCATGAGGCTTTGATGCGGTTACGTGAGGAGCAGGCCAGAGAAGACCAGCAGCCAGAGCCAAGCATGAAATCCCCGAGCAGGGGCGGTTGATACGGGCGGCAGTGACGCCTGCAAGCGAGCAGGCTGGCCCACCGGGCGGTGGGCCAGCCGGGTAACGATCAGCGGCGGCGGAACAGCGGCAGCGGCTCGTCGGTGGCGGCCTGGTAGGTCACCGAGAAGTCCTTCAGGCTTTGCAGCGCGTCTTCCGGGTCCTTGTCGGCACGGATGGCGAATGCATCGAAGCCGCAACGGGCCATGAAGAACAGCTGGTCGCGCAGCACGTCGCCAATGGCGCGCAGCTCGCCCTTGAACTTGTAGCGGTCCCGCAGCAGGCGCGCATTGGAGTAGCTGCGCCCGTCTGTGAAGGCCGGGAAGTTCAGCGCGATGACCTGGAAGTGCTGCACGTCCTCGCCGATTTCTTCCGCTTCCTGGTCGCTGTCCAGCCACACGCCCAGGCCGCCGTCGCGGACCTTGAGCACGTGGGCATGGTCGCGCCACATTTGCAGCGGGACGATGTAGTCGTCGCAGTTGGTCAGCTCGTCGAACGAGGTTTCCTTTGGCAGCAGGTGCCAGGTTTCGTCGACGATCTGGTTGTTCTTAATGATTCGCTGCATAGACGCGTTCCTTGAAGGGGTCGATGCCGATACGCTGGTAGGTGTCGATGAAACGCTCTTCCTCGGTACGTTGCTCGACGTACACGGCGATCAGCTTCTCGATCACATCGGCCATGGCATCCTGGGCGAAGGACGGGCCCAGGATCTTGCCCAGGCTCGCGCCGCGTGCGGCGTTGCCGCCCAGCGACACCTGGTAGAACTCCTCACCCTTCTTGTCCACGCCGAGGATGCCGATGTGACCCACGTGGTGGTGGCCGCAGGCGTTCATGCAGCCGGAGATGTTGAGGTCGATTTCACCGATGTCGAACAGGTAGTCCAGGTCGTCGAAACGGCGCTGGATGGACTCGGCGATCGGGATCGACTTGGCGTTGGCCAGCGAGCAGTAGTCACCGCCCGGGCAGCAGATGATGTCGGTCAGCAGGCCGATGTTCGGCGTGGCGAAGCCGCTCTCGCGCAGTTCCATCCACAGCGCGTGCAACTGGCGCTGCTCGACGTCGGCGAGGATGATGTTCTGCTCGTGCGAGGTGCGCAGGAAGCCGAAGCTGTAGCGCTCGGCCAGGTCCGCTACGGCGTCCAGCTGCTTGTCAGTGAGGTCGCCCGGCGCAACGCCGGTAGGTTTCAGCGACAGGGTCACGGCGACGTAGCCAGGGCGCTTGTGGGCGCGGGTGTTGCGCGAGCGCCAGCGGGCGAAGCCTGGAGTCTCGGCGTCCTGCGCGGCGTAGTCGATGTTTTCGAGCGCCAGGTATTCCGGGTCGACGAAGTGGCGCGACACGCGCTGTACTTCAGCCTCGGTCAGGGTGGTGTCGCCGCCACGCAGGTGGACCATTTCGGCCTCGACCTTTTCGGCAAACACTTCCGGGGTAAGGGCCTTGACCAGGATCTTGATCCGCGCCTTGTACTTGTTGTCACGGCGACCGTAACGGTTGTACACGCGCAGGATCGCGTCCAGGTAGCTGATCAGGTCCTGCCACGGCAGGAACTCGTTGATGAACGAGCCCACCACCGGGGTACGGCCCAGGCCGCCGCCGACCAGAACACGGAAGCCCAGCTCGCCGGCAGCGTTGCGCACCGGTTCAAGGCCGATGTCGTGCACTTCGATGGCGGCGCGGTCTTCCTGCGAGCCGTTGATGGCGATCTTGAACTTGCGCGGCAGATAGGCGAATTCCGGGTGGAAGGTGGTCCACTGGCGGACGATCTCGCACCATGGGCGCGGGTCGATGATTTCGTCTGCGGCGACACCGGCGAACTGGTCGGTGGTGGTGTTGCGCAGGCAGTTGCCGCTGGTCTGGATGGCGTGCATCTGCACGGTGGCCAGCTCGGCGAGGATGTCCGGGATGTCTTCCAGCGCCGGCCAGTTGTACTGCACGTTCTGGCGGGTGGAAATGTGGGCGTAGCCCTTGTCGTAGTCGCGAGCGATCTTGGCCAGGGTGCGGACCTGGGTGGCGTTCAGCTGGCCGTACGGCACGGCGACACGCAGCATCGGCGCGAAACGTTGGATGTAAAGGCCGTTCTGCAGGCGCAGAGGGCGGAATTCTTCTTCGCTCAGCTCACCGGCCAGGTAGCGGCGGGTCTGATCCCGGAACTGCTTGACGCGGTCCTCGATGATCCGCTGATCGTACTCGTCGTATACGTACATAAAAGTCCTGTCTCAGGCATGCAGCTATTCGCGCGCACGGCCGCGCACTCCGGTACGGAGCGGGGGAAAGATAGCAGGTTGCGGTTATGCGCTAAAGTGATGTTTTAGCATATGAAAAGAACCAAATGGACTATGTGAGACTGACTGCCATTTGTGCGCCAGGCCAGCCCTGGCGGTTATAATCTGGCGTTTGCTTCGCAGAGATGTCAGCCCATGCTCAAGGCCTTGTGCCAAAGCTTTTGCCTTGCCGTGCCATTGGCGGCAAGCGCGCAGCCATCGGTGGTTTTCCTTAACCCGGGGCTGTCGAATGAAACGTTCTGGACCAGTTATGCCAGCTTCATGCAGGCGGCAGCGGATGAGCTGGGCATGACCCTGCGGATAGAATACAGCGAGCGCCGTGCCGATCTGGTCCTGACCCAGGCCAGGGCAATCCTGCAAGGCCCACAACGGCCAGACTATCTGGTGCTGGTCAATGAACAGTACGTGGCGCCCGAGATCATTCGCCTGTCGCGGGGCAGCGGGGTCAAGCTGTTTCTGGTCAACAACGGCCTGACCTCCAGCCAGGCGCGCAGTATCGAGGCCCAGCCCGGCAAGTACGCCGAGCTGCTGGGGTCCTTGACCGCCAACGACGAGCAGGCGGGCTTCCAGATGTTGCAGCAGATGGCCAGGCAGTTGCCGCGCGACAGCGGGCCGGTGGACCTGGTGGCGTTTGCCGGGGTCAAGACCACACCGGCCTCGCAGCTGCGCGAGGAGGGCATGCGTCGCGCCCTGGCCGACTTCCCCCAAGTGCGCCTGCGTCAGGTGGTCTACGGCGGCTGGAGCCGCCAGCGTGCCTACGAGCAGGCGCAGCAGTTGCTGGAGCGTTACCCGGCTACCCGGCTGGTATGGTCGGCCAACGACGAGATGGCCTTCGGGGCCATGCAGGCGTTCGAGGAGGCGGGGCGCAAGCCCGGCGGCGATGTGCTGTTCAGCGCCGTCAACAGCTCGCCCGAGGCCTTGCGTGCGCGCCTCGATGGCCGCCTGAGTGCGCTGATGGGCGGGCATTTCACCCTCGGCGGCTGGGCCATGGTGATGCTCCACGATGACGCCCTGGGGTTGGCGGTGAACCGCGACGGCCTGCGCGAGCACCGAGTGCCAGTGTTGCAGGCAATCGACCCGGCCAAGGCCAGACGCTGGTTGAAGCTGCTTGAACGGGCCGACTATGGCGTCGACTTCCAGCATTACAGCGCTGAAGGGCGGCCAGCGAGCTATCGGTATCCGTTTCTTGCGTCACCTGTCGAATATTGAAAGACCCTGCTTGAGGGAAGGGCATTGCTCGTCTTAACTGCTGGTGGTGAAGTGCATTCCCATAACCACTACAAGAGGCAATGCAATGGGAAACTCAACCAAGGTCCGCAAAGCTGACAGCAGTGTCGATGCCTGGGCGATCCTCTGTCTGATCGTTCTGGTTGTAGTGACCGCTGTGTATTGGGTCAGCCACCAGTGAGTTGAAACTCAAGAACGTGATGCAGCCAAAGCGCCTGCGGGAGGGAATCTCGCGGGCGCTTTTATTTTGCCTGTCAGGGCCTCGTCGCCGGCAAGCCAGCTCCCACAGGTTCACCACAGGCCTTAAAAACTGTGGTGGGCCTGTGGGAGCTGGCTTGCCGGCGATGAGGCCCTTGCAGGCTAACGGGTAAGGTGCAGGGCAAGTTGCACCAGGCCGATCAGCACGGCAATGAACACCAGGGTGAACAGCGTCCCCAGCGCAATGAAATGGCTGGCCTTGCCGTGGGTAAAGTCGCGGGCGCGGTTCTTGCCGCTTTGCACGCCGAAGGCGGCGGCGAGGATGCTGTGCAGCATCTGCCAGAAGGTCGGGGGTTTGCCCTGGCTGGAATCGTCCATGGTGGCTCCTGAGGGAATCAGAGGCAATCAGGGACAGTGTAGGCAATTGACATGAGGTTGCCTGTGCCGGCCTATTCGCGGGTGAACCCGCTCCCACAGGGACCGCATTGCCCTTGAGGCCTGCGCCGTACCTGTGGGAGCGGGTTTACCCGCGAAGAAGCCAGCACGGTCTTAGTTGTCGTAACCCAGGTTAGGCGCCAACCAGCGCTCGCTGACGCTGATGTCCTGCCCTTTACGCGCGCTGTAGCGCTCGATCTGGTCCTTGTCGACCTTGCCCACGGCAAAGTACTGCGCCTGCGGGTGGGCAAAATACCAGCCACTGACCGCGGCCGCCGGGAACATCGCAAAGTGCTCGGTAAGGAACACGCCGCTCGGGCCGGTCTCGCCGATGCCGGTGCCGTCCAGCAGGCGGAACAGGGTTTCCTTCTCGGTGTGGTCGGGGCAGGCCGGGTAGCCAGGGGCAGGGCGGATACCGCTGTACTGCTCCTTGATCAGCGCCTCGTTGTCCAGGTGCTCGTCGCGGGCGTAGCCCCAGTGCTCTTTGCGCACCTGCTCGTGCAGCCACTCTGCGCAGGCTTCGGCCAGGCGGTCGGCCAGGGCCTTGACCATGATCGAACTGTAGTCGTCGCCCTTGTCCTGGTAGGCCTTGGCCACTTCCTCGGCGCCGATGCCGGCGGTGGTGATGAACCCGCCCACGTAGTCGGTCACACCGCTGTCCTTTGGCGCGACAAAGTCGGCCAACGACCAGTTCGGTTTGCTGTCCGGCTTGATGGTCTGCTGGCGCAGGTGGTGCAGGGTGGCCAGCGCCTGGCCGTCCTCGCCATACACCTCGATGTCGTCATCTGCGACCTGGTTGGCCGGCCAGAAGCCGAACACTGCGCGGGCGCTGATCAGTTTTTCATTGATCAGCTTGTCGAGCATTTCACGGGCGTCCTGGTACAGCGCCGTGGCCGCCTCGCCGACCACTTCGTCGGTGAGGATGCGCGGGAACTTGCCGGCCAGGTCCCAGGAGATGAAGAACGGGGTCCAGTCGATGTACTCGGCCAGGGTGCGCAGGTCGATGTCTTCCAGCACCTTGACGCCGGTGAAGGAGGGCACCGCAGGCTGGTAGCCGGCCCAGTCGTACTTCGGTTTGGCGGCGATGGCCTGGGCGTAGCTCAGGCGCTCGGTGCGGGCGCTGCGGTTGGCGGTGCGCTCGCGAACTTCGACATAGTCCTGGCGGGTCTTTTCGACAAAGCCGGGCTTCAGCTCCCTGGACAGCAACTGGGTGGCAACGCCTACGGCGCGTGAAGCGTCGGTAACGTAGATGACCGCATCGTTGCTGTACTTGGGTTCGATCTTGACCGCCGTGTGTGCCTTGGAAGTGGTGGCGCCACCGATCATCAGCGGCAGCTGGAAGCCCTGGCGCTGCATTTCGCGGGCCACGTGAACCATCTCGTCCAGCGACGGGGTAATCAGGCCTGAAAGGCCGATGATGTCGCACTTTTCGTCGCGGGCGGTTTGCAGGATCTTCTCGGCGGGCACCATCACGCCCAGGTCGACGATGTCGTAGCCGTTGCAGCCCAGCACCACGCCGACGATGTTCTTGCCGATGTCGTGCACGTCACCTTTTACCGTGGCCATCAGGATTTTGCCCTTGGCTTCCGGCTTGTCGCCTTTTTCGGCCTCGATGAACGGGATCAGGTGGGCCACGGCCTGCTTCATCACGCGGGCCGACTTGACCACCTGCGGCAGGAACATCTTGCCGGCGCCGAACAGGTCGCCGACCACGTTCATGCCGCTCATCAGCGGGCCTTCGATGACCTCGATGGGGCGCGCGCATTGCTGGCGGCACTCCTCGGTGTCTTCGACGATATGCGCGGTGATGCCCTTGACCAGCGCGTGTTCCAGGCGCTTGCCGACCGGCAGCGAGCGCCAGGCTTCGTTCTCGACTTCCTTGGTGGCGCCGCCGCCCCGGTAGTCTTCGGCGATGGCCAGCAAGGCGTCGGTGCCTTCCGGGGTGCGGTTGAGCACCACGTCCTCGACCTTCTCGCGCAGTTGGGCCGGGATCTCGTCGTAGATCTCCAGTTGGCCGGCGTTGACGATACCCATGGTCAGGCCGTTCTGGATCGCGTGGTAGAGGAACACCGAGTGGATCGCCTCGCGCACCGGGTTGTTGCCACGGAACGAGAACGATACGTTGGACACACCGCCCGAGCTCAGGGCGTGGGGCAGATGATCGCGGATGTAGGCACAGGCCTCGATGAAATCGACGGCGTAGTTGTTGTGCTCCTCGATGCCAGTGGCGACGGCGAAGATGTTCGGGTCGAAGATGATGTCTTCTGGCGGGAAGCCCACTTCGTTGACCAGGATGTCATAGCTGCGCTGGCAGATTTCCTTCTTGCGCGCGGCGGTGTCGGCCTGGCCAAGCTCGTCGAAGGCCATCACCACCACGGCGGCGCCGTAGCGCTTGCACAGGCGGGCGTGGTGCTTGAACTGCTCGACGCCTTCCTTCATGGAGATGGAGTTGACGATGCCCTTGCCCTGGATGCACTTCAGGCCCGCTTCGATCACTTCCCATTTCGAGGAGTCGATCATGATCGGTACGCGGGAGATGTCCGGCTCACCGGCGATCATGTTCAGGAAACGCACCATGGCCGCCTGGGAGTCGAGCATCCCTTCGTCCATGTTGATGTCGATCACCTGGGCGCCGGCCTCGACCTGCTGCAGGGCGACTTCCAGGGCTTCGGTGTAGTTCTCTTCACGGATCAGCCGGGCGAACTTGGCGGAGCCGGTGATGTTGGTTCGCTCGCCGACGTTGACGAACAGCGACTGGCGGTCGATGGTGAATGGTTCCAGGCCCGAGAGGCGGCAGGCCTTGGCGATTTCCGGGATCTCGCGGGGCTTGTACCTGGCCACGGCCTCGGCAATCGCCTGGATGTGCCCAGGGGTGGTGCCGCAGCAACCGCCGATGATGTTGAGGAAGCCGCTGGCGGCGAATTCTTCTACTACGGCGGCCATTTCTGCCGGGGTTTCGTCGTACTCGCCAAAGGCGTTTGGCAGGCCGGCGTTGGGGTGGGCCGAAACGTGGGTGTCGGCCTTGGTCGACAGCTCTTCCAGGTAGGGGCGCAGGTCCTTGGCGCCGAGGGCGCAGTTCAGGCCCACCGAAATCGGCTTGGCGTGGCGCACCGAGTTCCAGAACGCTTCGGTGGTCTGGCCCGACAGGGTACGGCCGGAGGCGTCGGTGATGGTGCCGGAGATCATGATCGGCAGTTCGACGTTGTAGTCCTCGAACACCTGTTGCACGGCGAAGATCGCGGCCTTGGCGTTGAGGGTGTCGAAGATGGTCTCGATCAGGATCAGGTCGGCGCCGCCCTCGATCAGGCCACGGGTGGCCTCGATGTAGTTTTCCACCAGTTCGTCGAAGGTGACGTTGCGGTAGCTGGGGTCGTTGACGTCCGGGGAGATCGAGCAGGTGCGGCTGGTAGGGCCGAGCACGCCGGCGACGAAGCGCGGCTTGTCGGGGGTTTCCAGAGTCTTGGCGTCGGCCACCTGGCGGGCGATGCGCGCACCCTCGACGTTCAGCTCGTAGACCAGCGACTCCATGCCGTAGTCAGCCTGGGAAATCTGCGTGGCGTTGAAGGTGTTGGTTTCGAGAATATCCGCGCCGGCATCCAGGTAGGCCTTCTCGATGGCGGCGATCACGTCGGGGCGGCTGAGCAGCAGCAAGTCATTGTTGCCCTTGACATCGCTTGGCCAATCGGCGAAGCGCGTGCCACGATAGTCGTGTTCCTCGAGCCGGTAGCTTTGGATCATAGTACCCATGCCGCCGTCGAGGATCAGGATGCGCTCATTGAGTGCGTGCTGGAGTGCTTGGAGACGAGCGCTGCGGTCGGACATAGGAACTACCTGGTCGGGCAAATTTCAGAAGGTGCCGAATCATAACAAAGCTGCGCGGTTTTTAGGCGCATAGGCCATTTGCATGAAAACTGCTCATGTTGGTTTCATGCTGGCAAGAGCACCCGGGACGACCAGATAAATCGTGATTGCTTTCAAGAACCAGGACATTTCGCACATGGTGCATCGTTTTCTTGCTGGCGCCTTCGCCCTGTTGATCAGTGGCCTGGCGTTCGGGCAAGCCCCCCAGTCGAGCCCGGCCATTTCCTACACCCGGGACATTCAACCAATCTTCACCGAGAAGTGCGTGGCCTGCCACGCCTGCAACGACGCTGCCTGCCAGCTGAAGCTGGAAAGCCCCGATGGTGCGCTGCGCGGTGCAACCAAGGTACCTGTGTACCAGGGTGAACGGAGCAAGGCGGTGCCCACCACGCGGCTGTTCTACGATGCCCACAGCGAAGGGGAATGGCGCAAGAAAGGCTTCTATTCGGTGCTCGACAACCAGGGCAGCCAGGCCGCCCTGATGGCGCGCATGCTGGAGCTTGGGCACAAGACCCCGCTTACGCCCAACGCCAAGCTGCCCGAGGACATCGTCCTGGGCCTGAACCGCAACAACATGTGCCCCTTGCCCCACGAATTCGACGCCTACGCTGGCGCCCACCCCAAGGAAGGCATGCCACTGGCGGTTACCGGGTTGACCGACCAGGAATACGACACCATGCGCCGCTGGCTGGCGGCCGGCGCGCCGGTGGAATATCAGCCGATCAAACCGAACGCGGCCGAGGCCCGGCAGATTGCCGATTGGGAGGAGCTGCTCAACCGCCCGGGTTCCACCGAGGCGCTGGTTGGCCGCTGGCTGTACGAGCACCTGTTCCTTGCGCACATCTATTTCGTGGGTGGCGAGCAGGACCACTTCTTCCAGTGGGTGCGCTCGCGCACGCCGAGCGGCAAGGCGGTCGACCTGATCGCCACGCGCCGGCCCAACGACCCGCCAGGCACCGACTTCTATTACCGGCTGATCCCGGTGCAGGGGGTGATCGTGCACAAGACGCACATCACCTACCCGATGGGGCCGCAGAAGCTCAAGCGGGTCAAGCAACTGTTCTACGCCGGCGACTGGCATGCTGCTGCATTGCCGGGCTATGGCCCGCGTCAC
>NZ_JABMCN010000469.1 GCF_013179515.1 Pseudomonas sp. CM27 | reverse complement strand
TGGGCAGTATCGTGGTAGGTGCCGAAGGTACCTTCACCGTCATCCTCAACCCGGCCCAGGCCAACGGCGAACTGCTGGATGTGGTGGCCATCGACGCTAGCGGCGCCTCGTCCCTGCCGGTACAGGTCAGCGCACCGGACATCACCGCACCGGTCGCCCCGAGCGAACTGCTGATCAATGGCGACGGTACCGTCGTCACCGGCCGTGCCGAAGCTGGCAGCACCGTGCGTGTGCTGGCCGCCGACGGCACCACCGTGCTGGGCACCGTAGTAGTGGGCGCCACCGGCAGCTTCAGCATCACCCTCGACCCGCCACAAGTGAACGGCGAGCAGCTGCAAGTCACTGCCACCGACGTTGCCGGCAATGCCTCCACCGCTGGCAATGTCACCGCACCGGACATCGACGGCGGCGACACCACGCCGCCAGAGGCCCCGACCAATTTGGTCATCGGCCTGGCCGGTGGCCAGCTGAACGGCCGTGGCGAGGCCGGTGCCAGCGTCGAAGTACGTGATGCCCAAGGCAACGTGCTGGCCAACGGCACGGTCAACCCGGATGGCACCTTCCAGCTCACCCTGGACCCGCCGGTTAACGATGGCAGCAGCCTGCAAGTGGTGCTGACCGACGCCGCCGGCAACGAATCCGAACCGGGCACAGTGAATACCCCGGACCTGCAAGCCCCTGCGCAACCCACGGAGCTGGCCCTGGTTGATGGTGTCACCTTCAGCGGGCGCGGCGAGCCTGGCGCCACCGTGCAGGTGCGCGACGCTGCCGGTACTGTGATCGGCACCGGCCTGGTCAACGAAGACGGCACCTTCAGCCTCACGCTGTTCCCGGCCCAGGCCAATGGCGAGGCGCTGGAAGT
>NZ_JABMCN010000468.1 GCF_013179515.1 Pseudomonas sp. CM27 | reverse complement strand
AGAACCCGGACATGTGGACACCACAGCTGTTCGCGCAACTGGCGCGGCTGTCGCACCCGGCTGGTGCTGCCGAAGCCACAGTGCTGGGCACCTTCACCACCACTGGCTGGGTACGCCGCAGCCTGGTCGAAGCCGGTTTTGCCATGAAAAAGGTGCCCGGCATCGGCAAGAAGTGGGAGGTGATGAGCGGCGCCTACGTCGGCCCCCTGCCCGGCCCCGAAGCGCCCTGGTATGCGCGCCCGCCTGCCGCACCAGGGCCGCGCGAGGCGCTGGTGATCGGTGCCGGCCTGGCCGGTAGCAGCAGCGCCGCCAGCCTGGCCCGGCGTGGCTGGCAGGTGACCGTGCTGGAGCGTCACCAGGGCGCGGCACAAGAGGCCTCAGGCAATCCGCAAGGGGTGCTGTACCTGAAGCTGTCCGCCCATGGCACTGCCTTGTCGCAGATGATCCTGTCCGGTTTCGGTTATACCCGTCGCCAGCTCGAACGCCTGCAGCGGGGCCGTGACTGGGATGCCTGCGGGGTGTTGCAGCTGGCTTTCGACAGCAAGGAAGCCGAGCGCCAGGGCAAATTGGCTGCTGCCTTCGACCGCGACTTGCTGCAGCCACTGCAGCGCGCCGAGGCTGAGGCCCTCGCCGGTGTCACCTTGCCGGCGGGTGGGCTGTTCTACCCCGAAGGCGGCTGGGTACACCCGCCTGCACTTTGCCAGCAGCAGCTGCAGCACCCGGGCATTCGCCTGCTGACGCACCATGAGGTGCTGGAACTGCGCAAGGTTGACCAGCAGTGGCAGGCCTGGGCTGGCGATCGCCTGCTGGCCAGCGCACCGGTGGTGATCCTGGCCGGTGCGGCCGAAGTACGCCGGTTCGAGCCTTGCGCGCAGCTGCCGC
>NZ_JABMCN010000467.1 GCF_013179515.1 Pseudomonas sp. CM27 | reverse complement strand
CCCGGCTCCTTGAGGTTGCCGCGGTATTCCTTGGCCTGCTCGGGGGTAAGGTCGCAGACATAGGCCTTGCCAGCCTTGATCAGCTCGACCGCCCAGTCGTGCAGCTGGTCGAAGTAGCTGGAGGCGTAGCGCACATCACCGGCCCAGTCGAAGCCCAGCCACTTGACATCGCTCTGGATGGCGTCGATGTACTCCTGGTCTTCCTTGGCCGGGTTGGTATCGTCGAAGCGCAGGTGGCAGACGCCGCCGAATTCCTTGGCCAGGCCGAAGTTGACGCAGATCGACTTGGCATGGCCGATATGCAGGTAACCATTGGGCTCCGGCGGAAAACGGGTGACGATGCTGCTGTGCTTGCCCGAGTCCAGGTCGGCCTGGATGATCGGCCGCAGGAAGTTCGCAGGGACAGCGGGGGCGCCTTTGGCAGCGGCGTTGGGCGCGTTGTCGGCAGTGGGCTTGCTCATAGGATCCTTGAATGCATGTGTCTGGCCTGGGTAGGCCGATTGAATCAAAGGGCCTATCATAGCCGAAGCAGTCAAGCTGCTGACAGCCGCGGCCAGACAAACTGGCGTGATTTATCACGGCTTTTTGCCGCAGCCTGGCAAAATGGCCTGTGCGCGCCATGTGTCGCGATCGCCTGAACCTGCGTCAGGTGATAACCGGCGCCCTGCGCACCCTAATTCCCGATTGCCTTGAAAAAGCGAGTTTCAGCATGTCCAAAGTCAAACTGACCACCAACCACGGCGACATCGTCATTGCACTGAACGCTGAAAAAGCCCCGATCACCGTGGCCAACTTCATCGAATACGTCAACGCCGGCCACTACAGCAACACCGTGTTCCACCGTGTGATCAAAGGCTTCATGATCCAGGGCGGCGGTTTCGAGCCTGGCATGAA
>NZ_JABMCN010000466.1 GCF_013179515.1 Pseudomonas sp. CM27 | reverse complement strand
CAGCCGGCGCCCTGCCCTGGGACGTCAGCGAGTTCGTCGGTATCGACATCGCCCCGGTGGCGCCCGGGCAGGCCTCCAGCGAGCATGCGGTGAGCGTGGCCATGCAGGACTCGTCGGGGCCTTACGACTACCACCTGTCCCGGCACCTGTTGAAACTGGCCGGCGACCACGACCTGCCGGTGCGGCGCGACCTGTTCCGCTATTACTTCAGCGATGCCCATTCGGCGGTGACCGCGGGGCATGATATTCGTACCGCCTTGGTGGCGTTCGGCTGCGATGCCACCCATGGCTATGAGCGCACACATATCGACAGCCTGGCGGCGCTTAGCCGGCTGCTGTCGGCGTACCTGCTGAGCCCGCCGGTGTTTGCCAGTGATTCACAGCCGGCCAACGCGTCGCTGGAGCGCTTCAGCCATCAGCTGGAGCATGATGCGCAGATGGAAAGCGATACGCGGGTGCCGGCGGTGGATAGCCTGGTAGGTAATAAAGGCTGATGGCCTAGGGGCTGCAATGCGGCCCCAAACCATCAGATGTTTCGCGTAGCATGCCTACACCACTTCCAGACAAGTCACACCATGCTGATCCCCTACGAACAACTGCAAGCCGAAACCCTTACCCGCCTGATCGAGGACTTCGTCACCCGCGACGGCACCGACAACGGCGACGACACCCCGCTGGAAACCCGCGTGCTGCGGGTTCGTCAGGCATTGGCCAAGGGCCAGGCGTTCATCCTGTTCGACCTGGAAAGCCAGCAGTGCCAGCTGCTTGCCAAGCATGATGTGCCGCGCGAGCTGCTCGACTGACAGCACGGGTGTCCAAGCGGGTACAGGCGACATCAGGCCCTTCGGGTCTTGCACTTTTCGCCTTCCTTGATGCGCTTGTACACCTCGGCCC
>NZ_JABMCN010000465.1 GCF_013179515.1 Pseudomonas sp. CM27 | reverse complement strand
GCCTGCAGCACGGCCTTGACCAGGGTGAAGGGCGCCTTGAGCAACGACAGCTTGCCCTTGCCGCGCAGGCCGCTGACCTGGATCAGGTGCAATGGCAGGCCAGCCTGGGGCACCAGCTCGTTCTCGATGCCACGCGGGGTGCCCAGCCAGTGCACGCTGTAGCCACGCGCCTGGAACTCACGGGCGCAGGCCAGGGCCGGGAACACGTGGCCCCCGGTGCCGCCCGCCATGATCAGTACGTTCTTGCCGTCAGCGGCCATGATTGGTCTCCTCGGCAAAATCGCTTTCGCTGAATTCGTGTTCCTCGCTGCCCAGGTGCGTGCGGCTTTCCCACTCGATGCGCAACAACAGCCCCACACAGGCGCAGCAGATCACCAGAGAGCTGCCCCCGTAGCTGAGGAACGGCAGGGTCAGGCCCTTGGTCGGCAGCAGGCCGACGTTCACGCCGATGTTGATCAGGAACTGGCCGATCCACAGGAAAGCCAGGCCGAATGCCATGTAGGCGGCAAAGAACTGCTTGGCCTTCTCGGCCCACAGGCCGATGTACAGCGCGCGCACGGTGACGAACACGAACAGCGCGATGGTCACCAGCGAGCCGACCACGCCAAGCTCCTCGGCCAGTACCGAGAACACGAAGTCGGTGTGCGCTTCGGGCAGGTAGAACTGCTTCTGCACGCTGTTGCCCAGGCCAACGCCCAGCCACTCGCCACGGCCGAACGCGATCAGTGCCTGGGTCAGCTGGTAGCCCGAACCGAACTGGTCGGACCAGGGGTCGGTAAAGGTGATAAGCCGCGCCATCCGGTAGGGCTGTGCCTGGACCAGCACGAATACCGCCACCACGGCCAGCACCACCATCAGGCTGAAGCGGAACAGCCCCACCCCGCCAAGGAACAGCATGGCCGCGGCCGCGCCCATCATCACTACGGTGG
>NZ_JABMCN010000464.1 GCF_013179515.1 Pseudomonas sp. CM27 | reverse complement strand
TGGAATTCGCCAGGCTGTGCGCCAGGCTCGCTCAGTGTCTCGACATCGACCAACCGCCAGGCTTTCTTCAGGTAGCCGCCCAGCGGCGTCAACTGCCTGTACTGGTACTGCTGGATCAAGGTACGCGCACTGCCCTGCCCTGTAGCTGCAGGCTTCACCTCCCTGGATTTCAGGTTGCGCACGAAACCGTGCGGGTCCCCTTCCTCTGCGCCCTGATACCAGACATTGGTCTCAAGCACCTTGTTCGGCAGTAAGCGAGTGAGCACGTTGCCGTGGGTATCGTAGGTTGTCGCCTGCGTTTCTTCGCGCTGCTTCAAAGGGTTGCTGACCAGTGACCAGCGTTGGGTTTCCTGGTGGGGCAACTGGAAGAAAGGCGGCTGCTGATCGAACGAACCGTCCACTTCCCCATAGACGCTGAACGCCTGCAGCCGTTTGTCTCCCTGAACGGTGTCCTGGTCGGTCAGCAGATGAAAACGGTTGAACGTACGCGTGATCGAGCGCACGGTTCTACCCTGCACTTCATGGCGCTCAACGGTCTGGTAGGTATACCCCTTGTCTACCCGGTAAAGGTTGTCCAGGCCTTCATCAGACCAAGGAACCGTACTGCCGCCACCGATGAAATTGTGCGCGTCGGGGTATTCATAGCGCACCACGCTGGCAGGCTGGCCAAAACCTGGCAGCGTTTCGTGAAGGGTGACCCGTGGCAGATTGGCCCGGTTGGCGCTGGGCGGGAACTGGTGCCCGGCGTCCTCGTGAAAAATCCGCTCGTGGCCGCCAAAAGGCGTACGCACCTCGCTCACACAAAGGTACCCACGCACATCCCGATAGGTGAAGCGCCAACGTGCCTGGTTGGCCGTGGGCAGGGTGATCTCGCTGACCCGCAAGTCGCTACCGCTCAAGGTCATGCCATAGCGCGCCAGCGGGTCGCCGCCCGCGCCCCC
>NZ_JABMCN010000463.1 GCF_013179515.1 Pseudomonas sp. CM27 | reverse complement strand
GGACGCTTCTTCGCCCAGGCGCAGCAGGCGCATGAAGCCCTGCTGGACATGCTCGACGAAGTGGCAGCCGGGCAGGATATTCCGCCCCGTCCCGAGCTGGTCGACAGCTTGCGCAACCTGCTGGACCAAGCCCTGGCGCCGGATGCCACCGGGTTGGTGGGCATCGACACGGTCACACCGTTGCACCCGGACATGGACCTGGCCGATACCCTGGGACTGGGGGGGGCGCATGGCCCTTTGTTGCCCGAGTTGGCCGAGCCGCTGAGCGAAGAGCCGGAAAGCCCTGGCGAAGAGTTGCTGGAAGTGTTCCTCGAAGAAAGCTCGGATATCGTCGAGAGCGCCGCGGCAGCCCTGGCGCGCTGGCAGGCCGACCCGCGCAGCAGTGTCGAGGTGGACAACCTGATGCGCGACCTGCACACCCTCAAGGGGGTGGCGCGCATGGTCGAGATTGCGCCTATCGGCGACCTGGCCCACGAACTGGAGTTTCTCTACGAGCTGTTGGCCGCTGGCCGGCTGCCGCCGAGCGCGCCGCTGTTCGCACTGCTGCAGAACTGCCATGACCGCCTGGCGCACATGCTCGATGCCGTGCGCCTTGGGCAGCCGCTGCACGCCGCCACGGCACTGATCGACTACATTCGCAATTTCAGCAGCGCGGCCCTGACTGACAGCGCTGCCGGTCAGGGGCCGCTTGAAGCCGCCGCCAATGATGTACCTGCGGCTGCTCCGGAGCGGGCGCCAGGTGACATGGTCAAGGTCGATGCCGAGTTGCTCGACGGCCTTGGCAACCTGGCGGGCGAACATTCGATCATCCGCGGGCGCATCGAGCAGCAGGTCAATGACGCGCAGTTCGCGCTCAACGAGATGGAAACCACGCTGGAGCGCATGCGCGACCAGTTGCTGCGCCTGGATATCGAAACCCAAGGGCGGATCTCCAGCCGCCAGCAGTTCGAAG
>NZ_JABMCN010000462.1 GCF_013179515.1 Pseudomonas sp. CM27 | reverse complement strand
GTTCCGACCTGCACGAATGGCGTAACGATGGCGGCGCTGTCTCCACCCGAGACTCAGTGAAATTGAAATCGCTGTGAAGATGCAGTGTATCCGCGGCTAGACGGAAAGACCCCGTGAACCTTTACTATAGCTTTGCACTGGACTTTGAATTTGCTTGTGTAGGATAGGTGGGAGGCTTTGAAGTGGGGACGCCAGTTCTCATGGAGCCATCCTTGAAATACCACCCTGGCAACTTTGAGGTTCTAACTCAGGTCCGTTATCCGGATCGAGGACAGTGTATGGTGGGTAGTTTGACTGGGGCGGTCTCCTCCCAAAGAGTAACGGAGGAGTACGAAGGTGCGCTCAGACCGGTCGGAAATCGGTCGTAGAGTATAAAGGCAAAAGCGCGCTTGACTGCGAGACACACACGTCGAGCAGGTACGAAAGTAGGTCTTAGTGATCCGGTGGTTCTGTATGGAAGGGCCATCGCTCAACGGATAAAAGGTACTCCGGGGATAACAGGCTGATACCGCCCAAGAGTTCATATCGACGGCGGTGTTTGGCACCTCGATGTCGGCTCATCACATCCTGGGGCTGAAGCCGGTCCCAAGGGTATGGCTGTTCGCCATTTAAAGTGGTACGCGAGCTGGGTTTAGAACGTCGTGAGACAGTTCGGTCCCTATCTGCCGTGGACGTTTGAGATTTGAGAGGGGCTGCTCCTAGTACGAGAGGACCGGAGTGGACGAACCTCTGGTGTTCCGGTTGTCACGCCAGTGGCATTGCCGGGTAGCTATGTTCGGAAGAGATAACCGCTGAAAGCATCTAAGCGGGAAACTTGCCTCAAGATGAGATCTCACTGGGATCTAGAATCCCCTGAAGGGCCGTCGAAGACTACGACGTTGATAGGTTGGGTGTGTAAGCGCTGTGAGGCGTTGAGCTAACCAATACTAATTGCCCGTGAGGCTTGACCATATAACACCCAAGCAATTTGC
>NZ_JABMCN010000461.1 GCF_013179515.1 Pseudomonas sp. CM27 | reverse complement strand
CCTTGACGATGTCACCTTCGTTGCCTGGGGTACCTGGTTCGTCGGTAACGGTGGTGCTGACCTCGGTCTTGTCCAGGGTCAGGTTCTCGAACTTCCACGCATCCGCGCCGCTGACCGCTTCGATGGCGTTGACCACGGGCTCGTTAGCGCCCACATACACGTTGTCTGGAGCAGTAACGGTGATCGAGCCAGTAGTGCTGTTGGCCGGTACAACAACCGTGGTGCCATCGGTCAGTTTGAAGAACAGCTCCGAATGGTTGTTGATCGGCAGACCGTCTTTGTTGGTCAGCGTGATGGTGTAGGTGATCTCGCCGCCTTCGGTCACCGAGGCGGTAGCGGTCAACTTGGCGACAACTTCGTCGATGGTGTCGGTAACTTTTACCGAAGCAGGGTTGCCCAGCTCCAGGTTCTCGAACGCTGCACCGGTGGCATCGACAGCCGATTTGATGCCCAGGCTGATTTCGCCGGCATCCTGGTAAACGTCGTCACCCTGGGCTTCGTGAGCGTACGGCTCGCTCGAAGTCTGACCGGCCTTGATGGTCACAACCGCGTTGTTACTCAGGGTCACGGTCAGGTCATGCGCCAGCACCGTGTTGATGTGCACGGTGAAGGTCGGTTTGACGTTTTCAGCGACAGACACCTGGTCTGCAGTGATGGTGACCTTGACGATGTCGCCTTCGTTGCCTGGGGTACCTGGTTCGTCGGTAACGGTGGTGCTGACCTCGGTCTTGTCCAGGGTCAGGTTCTCGAACTTCCAGGCATCTGCGCCGCTGACTGCTTCGATGGCGTTGACCACCGGCTCGTTGGTGCCCACATAGACGTTGTCCGGTGCGACTGCAGTTGCCGAACCTGTGGTGCTGTTGGCCGGTACAACAACCGTGGTGCCATCGGTCAGTTTGAAGAACAGCTCCGAGTGGTTGTTGATCGGCAGACCGTCTTTGTTGGTCAGCGTGATGGTGTAGGTGATCTCGC
>NZ_JABMCN010000460.1 GCF_013179515.1 Pseudomonas sp. CM27 | reverse complement strand
CGCTGGGTCGCCTCGTTCCATGCCGCAGCGCGGTCGTTGAGCTCGGCAATGGCACGTGGCCCGGTGCCGTTGGCGTACATCGGCGCGCCAATGACCACCTCGATGGTGCCCGCGCGCTTGCCCCAGCCTGTCTTGGGCCAGTACTTGCCAGCGTTGTGGGCAATCGGCAGCACCGGCAGCCCGGCGTTGACCGCCAGTGCAGTACCGCCACGGGAAAACTTGCCAACCGTTCCGAACGGTACGCGGGTGCCTTCCGGGAAGATCAGCACCCAGGTCTTCTGCTTGAGCAGTTCATCACCCTTGCTCGCCACTTGGCGCAGGGCTTCCTTGGGGTTGTCGCGGTTGATCGCGATCGGCCGCAGCATGGCCATTGCCCAGCCGAAGAACGGCACGTACAGCAGCTCACGCTTGAGCACCTGGCTTAGCGGCGAGAAGTACTGGGAAAGGAAGAATGTTTCCCAGGTGCTCTGGTGGTTGGACAGGATCACACAAGGCTCGGCCGGCACGTTTTCGGCGCCGGTGATCTTGTAGTCGATGCCCAGAATCGTCCGCACCAGGAACAGCGCGCAGCGGCACCAGTACACGTTGATGAACTTGTAGCGCTTGGGGAACGACAGGAACGGCGCGATGAAGAAGCTCAGCGAGCACCACAGCAACGAACTGGTGCCCAGCAGCAGGTAAAAAAGAAAGATTCTGATCGCCTGCAGGATCGACATAGTGGCTTGTACCATTGCGGGCGTGCCCGCCTGAGAAAAATGCGCCCGGGGGCGCACTGTTTAAATTAGTTCTCTGGCGATAGCTGCCAGATCGTCGAAAATCAGTGTAGTTTCCGCAACGCCCTTTTCCAGGGTTCGCTCGCCCTTGCCGGTTTTTACCAACACGGGTTGTGCACCGACGGCCAGGGCCGCCTCCAGGTCACCTGTGCTGTCGCCAACAAACCAGACGCCTGCAAGGCCGACCTGGTAATGCTCGG
>NZ_JABMCN010000046.1:6493-28321 GCF_013179515.1 Pseudomonas sp. CM27 | reverse complement strand
TTGATCGCCATCGCCGCCGCCAGCTCGAGCAAGCCTACCTCGAGCACCTGGCACGGCTGCCTGAAGCGGTAGCGCCCTCGGTCGAGGAACAACTGCTGTTGATCGAGGCCCTGGTGAGCATCGACCAGGTACTGGACGGCTTGCCAGCGGTGGTCAAGGCCACCTTCCTTTATAGCCAGCTCGACGGCATGAACTACGCCGACATCGCCGTCAAACTGCAGATCAGCGAACGCTCTGTGAGTCGCTACATGAAGCAGGCGTTGCGCCAATGCTACCTGAGCGAGGTGCAGCCATGAGCCGACCCGCCCTGGACCGCGTCGGCGAGCAGGCCATCGACTGGATGGTTGCACTCAGGGCCGCCACGCCTGACGACGCCCTGCTGCAGCGCGTCAGGCAGTGGCTGCAGCAGGACCCGGCTCACCAACAAGCCTGGAACCGCCTGGAACAGCGCCTTGGCCAGCCGCTAGCCGCCTTGCACGGGCTCAACCAACGGGCCCCCGGCCAGGCCGCAGAGGCGCGCCGCTTGCTGTTGCAGCCGACCCGGTCGCGGCGTGAGGTACTCGGAGCCATGGCCAGCCTGGGCCTGTTTGGCTCTGCCCTGTGGGGCGGCTGGCGCAGCGACACGGCGCAGGGCTGGCTGGCCGACCTGCATACTGCCCGCGGGGAACGGCGCAGCTTTACCCTCTCCGATGGCAGCTGCCTGAGCCTGAACAGCGCCAGCGCAGTCGACGTGCAGTTCGATGCCGGGCAACGGCTGCTGGTGTTGCGTCACGGCGAGCTGCAGATCCAGGTCGCGCGCGACCGGCAGCGGCCGCTGCGGGTGCGCACGGCGCAGGGGCAGGTGCAGGCGCTGGGGACGCGCTTTCTGGTCAGCCAGGAAGATGCCGCCACCCGGGTGGTGGTGCTGCAGCACAGTGTCCGCGTCAGCCTGGTCGATGGCCAGTCAACCGAGTTGCAGCAGGGTCAGGCAGCCCTGCTGCAGGGTCACCGCATCGAGCGCCTGACCGACGAACAGCAGCAGCGCGCTGCCTGGCTGGAGGGTCGGCTTGAGGTACTCGACCAGCCATTGCATAGCGTGATCGACGCGTTGCGCCCCTACCAGCGTGGCTACATCCGGCTGGCCCCGGCAGCGCGAGATCTGCGGGTACAGGGCGTATTTACGCTGGATCAGCCCCTGCAGGCATTGGCGGCGTTGGCCGAAGCGCTGCCAATCAAGGTCGAGCACTTCGGCCCGTGGCTGATGCTGATCGACCTGGAAACCGCCTGATGCAAATATTTGTAAAAATCATTCGCATTTCTGGCAAGTTTTCCGCGCTCGTCCCACATACCTCCTGACAGCCATCTCATTCGGGAGTAATCCGTGTACAACCCTTGGCCCCGCGCCCTGCCCCTCGTCGCCGCCGTGACCAGCTTCAACGTGCTCGCCCAGGCGCAAACCCTGGCGTTCGACCTGCCAGCCGCCAGCCTGGCGCATACGCTCAACCGGATTGCCAGCCAAAGTGGCCACATCATCGCCCTGGAGCCTGGGCTGGTGCGCGGCAAGCAGGCGCCTGCCGTGGTCGGCCAGATGAGCGCCGAACAGGCGATGCAAGCTGCCCTGGCCGGCAGTGGCCTGGCGTTGCGGGTGTCCGCCGACGGGCATTTCAGTGTGGCGCCCGCCAGCCTGGGGGGCGATGTCATGGAGCTGGGCAGCACCAGCATCACCGACAATTACCTGAATGCCACCAGCGAGGGCAGCGGCTCGTATGCCGCCCGCGCCGTCACCCTCGGCAAAGGCACCCATACCCTCAAGGAAATCCCCCAGTCCGTCACCGTCATCACCCGCAAGCAACTGGACGACCAGGGCATCACCGACCTGCAGGACGCGCTCAACCACACCACCGGCATCGTCGGCGCACAAGGCATCGGCCCTGGCGTGGTGGTGACCTCGCGAGGTTTCCAGATCGATGACTGGCAGTACGATGGCGTGCCGATCCAGCGCAACAACTATTCGCTGGGCAACTGGGCGACGCAAGACCTGGTGTTTTTCGACCGCGTCGAAGTGTTACGCGGTGCCTCCGGCCTGCTGCAAGGCACCGGCAGCCCGGGCGGCGCGATCAACCTGGTGCGCAAGCGTGGCCAGGCGGCGCCGACAGTTACGCTGACGGGTAAAGCCGGCTCCTGGGACCACTACGGCCTGCAAGTGGATGCCGGCGGCCCGCTGACCAGCGATGGCCGGGTGCGCGGACGGGTTGTCGCGGACGAAGACCAGAGCGACAGCTTCATCGATTATGTCTGGAGCAAGAACCATTCGCTGTATGGGGCACTGGACATCGACCTCAGCGACGCAACCACCGTAGGCGGCGGTATCAGTTACAGCCGCCAGCAGTCCAGGCCGATGCTGCGCGGCATTCCACGCTACGCCAGTGGCAAGGCGGTTGACCTGCCTCGGTCGACCTATACCGGGGCCCGCTGGAGCCGTGCAGAAAACGACGTCACCACCTACTACCTGGACCTCGAACACCGCTTCAACGATGACTGGGCCTTCAAGGCTGCTGCCGTGCGCATGGATGAAACCAACACCTCCACCCACCAGCGCGTGCAAAGCACCGGCCAAGGCGTTGCGGCAGATGGCAGCGGCATCACCTACGCCGACTGGCTCACCGATTTTCACTCGACCAAGCTGGGCCTGGACATGAACGTGGTCGGCCACTTCGACACTGGCCCCCTGGCCCATGAGATCACCGTGGGCGGCAACTACGCCAAACTGACCTCGGACGACGCCTACTGGCGCAACTTCGACGCCGGCGGCAACATCTTCGATATCGATCATGACCGCCCCGAGCCCAGCCGGGACAGCGTCTTCGACGGCGACCTTGCACGTTCCAACCGGGCCAGCTACGACATTCGCCAGAAAGGCCTGTATGGCGCCTGGCGCGTCAAACCGACCCAGGACCTGACGTTGATTCTGGGCTCGCGCGTGAGCTGGTTCGACTACCGCTGGGACTCGATCGACTTCGACAGCCTGAGCGACCCAGGTACCCGTTACCCGACCAGCCGCATGACCGAATCGGGGCAAGTCACGCCGTATGCCGGGTTCGTTTATGACCTGACGCGCGAATGGGCTTGGTACGCCAGCTACACCGACGTGTTCGTCCCGCAGACCGAACGCGCCGTGGGCAATACGCCACTCAAACCGGTAATCGGTAGCAACTATGAAACAGGCCTGAAAGGCGAGCTGCTCGATGGCCGGGTCAATGCGTCGCTGGCGCTGTTCCGTTATGACCAGGAAAACCGCGCGGTCACCGATGTGGCGTCGGGCTTCGCCTGCGATGACTGGTACTGCTCCACCGCTGCCGGCAAGGTGCGCAGCCAGGGCGTCGAGGCCGAGATCAGCGGCGAAGTGCTGAGCGGCCTGCAACTGTTTGCCGGTTACACCTACAACACCACCAAGTTCCTCGATGACCCGGAGAACGAAGGCCGCACGTTCAGCCAGTGGACACCCAAGCACATGCTGCGCGCCTGGGCCGACTACACCCTGCCGCTGGACGGCCAGCGCTGGAGCACCGGCCTTGGTTTCACCACCCAGAGCCACACCCTGGGCTACGAGCGCACCTATACCGTGCCCGGGTATACCGTATGGAGCGCGCGGCTGGCTTATCAGCTGACCCCGGAAGTGAACGTTGCCGTCAACGCCAACAACCTGTTTGACAAGAAGTACTGGGTTGCCGGGTTCAACCAGCTTAATGGCAGCAACAATTGGGGCGAGCCGCGCAACTTCCTGCTGACGGTGAAGTACACCCCGGAACTCTGACCGGGTTCAGTCCGACAGCGGCCATTGCGCCAGCGGCCAGTACGCGCCCTTGCGCGACTCGTACAGGGTGAAATGGCGGGCCGCGAGGTAGAACTCCGGCGCGCTAGCAGCCTCTGGCGGCTGGCCGTGGTAGTCCCGGGAAAGCGTGAGGTGCGGGCGGTATTCACGGCTGGCCGGTTGCACGCCCAACGGTAGCAAGGCCTGCTGCAGGGCGTAGACCAGTTGCAGCAGGGCCGGTGGTACCTGCTGCGCCTCCAGCACCAGGGCGCTGGCCCGCTGCCACACCTGCAAACGGTCGAGCAGCAGCCGGGGGGGCTTGGCCGGCAGCGCCAACTGGTCGACCGCAGCGCATATCGCTGGCACCTGGGCGGCATCCACATCGCCGAGAAACAGCAGGGTCACGTGGAAATTGGCGGCCGCTACCGGCTTGCCGCTGCGCATACCCAGGCTGCGCCGCCAGTCGGCAAGCGCACGGCGCTGGGCATCACTGACCGGCAAGGCAAAAAACAGCCGCTTGAAGGGGGCGCCGCTGGGGCGGACATCCTGAACCATGTGAACTCCCGTACATGAATCGTTTGCGCAAGACTGTAGGGCATTACACCTAAGTCGCCCCGCACTTTCGTAACAATAAGTACAAACTGCCCCCATGATTGTTTATGCTGGCGGGCTTATGCCATGGCGCATGGCCATTTTTCGACAAGTAAACGTCCATGAAAATTGCACTCGTACTTATCTTCGTTTTCTCGATCGCCTATGTTCACCTGCGCGGTCGGGTGCGTCACAAGCTGACCCGCCAACTGGGTGACCACTCCAGCTTCCTGGCGCCGGTCAACGCCTTCCTTTACCTGTTTTCCAGGCACCCGGCCAAGCCTTACCTGCCGGTCGAAGCCTTTCCCGAACTGAAGCCGCTGCAGGACCACTGGCAGGAAATCCGCGAGGAGGGCCGCCAGCTGCTGCACGTGGGCGCAATCAAGAAGTCCGACAATTACGACGACGTCGGTTTCAACTCGTTCTTCAAGACTGGCTGGAAGCGCTTCTACCTGAAGTGGTATGGCGAAAGCCACCCGTCGGCAATGGCCCTGTGCCCGCGTACCACCGAATTGCTGCAAGGCATCGGCACGGTCAAGGCCGCCATGTTCGCCACCTTGCCGCCAGGCGCCAAGCTGGTGCGCCACCGTGACCCGTACGCCGGCTCGTACCGCTACCACCTGGGCCTGGACACGCCGAACGACGATGGCTGCTATATCGACGTTGACGGCGAGAAGTACTCCTGGCGCGATGGCGAGGGGGTGATCTTTGACGAGACCTATATCCACTACGCGGCCAACAACACCGAACACAACCGCATCATCCTGTTCTGCGACGTCGAACGCCCGCTCAAGTACCGCTGGGCCACGGCGTTCAACCGCTGGTTCAGCCGCAAGGTCATGGCCGCCGCGGCAGCGCCCAACGGTGCCGGCGACAAGACCGGCGGCATCAACCGGCTGTTTACCCGCATCTACAAGATCCGTGAGCGCGGCAAGGCGATGAAAAAGCGCAACCGCACACGCTACTACCTGGAAAAGTGGGCAGTGGTCGCCGCGCTGCTGCTGGTGTTCATCTACATCTGACCGGCGACGCAGGCCGTTTTGCCTACGACCTGCGTACACCCACCAAAGTACAAGCCTCACACCTGCCACTCTTCGACTAGCCTGAAAGCTCCACTCGCAACCACCCCAAGGTGAAGACGATGAGCATGATGGACTGGGACGCCTACCGTAAGCAGTTGATGGCCGGCATCGGCGATCTCAAGCAACTCTCCCCCGACACCGTGGCCGGCTACATGACCGCCAGTGGTGCGGGGGCCAAGACCAACCACCTCGACGCCAAGACCCGCGAGCTGATTTCCCTCGCCGTGGCCGTGACCACCCGCTGTGACGGCTGCATCGCCGTGCACTCGCAGCAGGCGGTCAAGCATGGCGCCAGCCGCGAGGAAATTGCCGAGGCGCTCGGCGTGGCCGTGGCGATGAACGCCGGGGCCGCACTGGTCTACTCGGCGCGGGCCATGGATGCAGTGGGCAAGGCCAACGGCTGAGCACAAACGGCGCCGCCACCCTTGCGCGACGGCGCCGCGCCGCCCAGACTGGGCGGCCCAGCCCGCGCAGGAACCCGCATGATCCACATTCGCCCCATGACGCCGGAAGACTTCGAACGTTTCTGGCCGACCTTCCAGGCCACCGTCCAGGCCCGCGAAACTTACGCATTCGACCCCGCCCTGAACGCCGAACAGGCCCGCCAATTGTGGCTGGAGCTGCCATTGCACACGCTGCTGGCAGAGGAGGATGGCGAGCTGCTGGGTTCGTATTACCTCAAGGCCAACGCGGCCGGCCCTGGCGCGCACGTGGGCAATTGCGGCTACATGGTCTGCGAGAGCGCCCGCGGCCGGGGCGTGGCACGCCTGATGTGCGAACATTCGCAGAAGCTGGCACGCCAGGAAGGCTTTCTGGCCCTGCAGTTCAACTCGGTGGTGGCCAGCAACGAGGTGGCGGTGGCGTTGTGGCACAAGCTGGGCTTCGAAACGGTTGGCCGGCTGCCCAAGGCCTATCGCCATGCGCGCCTGGGGCTGGTGGACTGCCTGGTGATGTACAAGTGGCTGGCCGATGAGCCGGTGACAGAGAAACCGCCGCTGCTGATCGGGCGCAAGAACATCGAAGCACGCGTGTCGCGGCGGCGCGGTCGGTAAAGGCCCTGCAGGTGCGTTTGCAGGGCCGCCGGATCAGAAGGCCAGGCCTATCTTGAAGCCGTACTCGTCGCGCTTGAGCTCGGTGTTGTCGGCCAACAGCGTCTCGTCGTCGAGCCGGTATTCGGTGCGGGTGTAGTACACGCCCGCCTGGATCGGCAGGTTGCCTTGCTGGTTCATCAGCAGGGTCACCTCGGCATAAGGGTTGGTGCGGTCTTTCATGTCCGCACTGTCACTGCCAAAGTCTTCCACCTTCAGTTTTACCCGGCCATCGAGGGTTCGCCGTACACCGGCTTCCACGCGCAAGGTGGCCGCATCGAACTGGTGGTTGTAACCCAACGCCGCCTTGGCGAACGGCGCCTTGTAGGTGAGTTCGCTTTCGATCCTGCGGTGCTCGGTTTCAAACCGTGACCACATGTAGCCGCCGCCCACGATCACATCGACGAAGTTGCGCGCATCCACCGCCGCACGCCAGCCCAGGTCCAGCCCTGCCTGCCCCTCCTTGAGTTTGTTGTCGTGCTTCTCGGCATACTTGCCTTCGGCACCCAGCTGGTAAATGAAACCGGACTCTGCGGTCATCTTGTTGCCAAAGCCGGCAAAGATGCCGCCTTCGTCAACGTGTTCGGTCTGGGTTTCACTGCCGCCCTGAAACTTGAATTCGTCGTAGGCGCCGAGAATGCCGACGGTGAACAGAGGGTCGGTGCTGGGTGCGGCATGGGCTGCCAACGGGGTGCCCATCAGGGCAAGGATGCAGGTGTGGCGGAGCAGGTTATGAGTAGGCATGCATCGATGTCTCCATGACATGTAAACGGGTAGCTAGCCCACATTCCGAAACGCCCGGCGGCGCGATAGTTCGAAAAAGCTTCAGCAAATATTCAGGAATTTGCCGTTCATCACGCGATTGCCTGTCAGCCCGATGGTTGACGACCGTGCTGTGCAGTGGTCATATGCGCGCCAGTTTCAGGTGCCCTGCGCCGCCGCGCGCAAGGTGAAACGGGAAGCCGGTGCATCGTGTTGCCCACGACAAGTCCGGCGCTGCCCCCGCAACGGTAAGCGAGCGAACCCTTCGAGATACCACTGTGCTCAGGCATGGGAAGGTGAAGGTTTCATGCCCCTCGCAAGCCCGGAGACCGGCCTGAAGCCTTGTTTGGCAACCCGCGGTGGGCGGGCGCAGGCCGGAATCCGTGCGCGCGCTCGCCTGCACGGCAAGCCTTTGCGTGTTTTCCACCGGGATGCATTCATTCCTGCAGCAGTGGAACGACATGTCCCGTATCTTCAAGCTTCACCCCCTGGCGGCCTGCCTGGCCGTCGCCCTGCCGGCCCAGGCCGATGACTTCGACCCAAAGCCTCTGGCCCTGCCGTCAACGGCCATCACCGACACGTTCGACAACCGCACCCTCGACCTCGCCACCCCGACGACGGCCGGGTCGCGCCTGGGCCTCAGTGCCCTGGAAACACCCGCCAGCACCAGCAGCATCAGCGCCGAGCAGATCCAGCAGCGCAACAACCTCAGCGTGCAGGATGCGGTAACCCGTTCACCGGGCATTACCTACATCGGCTCGCCAGGCGATGGCGGGACGGGGCTTGCAGCTCGCGGCTTCACCGGCCACGGCTCGGTGATGACGCTGTTCGACGGCGCGCGCATGTATGCCGGCGCGGGCACCCAGACATTCCCGGTCGACCCGTGGATGGTGGAGCGCATCGACGTGCTGCGTGGCCCGGCGTCGGTGCTGTATGGCGAGGGTGCAACCGGTGCGGTGGTCAATGTGATCCCGAAAAAGCCCTTCAGCGGCGACATCCGCAATCACCTGCGCCTGGGTTACGGTTCATGGGACCGCCAGCAGCTCGGGCTGGACAGTGGCGGTAGCCTGGACGAACGCCTGAGCTACCGGCTTACGCTGAACCAGCAAGCCGGCAATGGCTGGGTTGACCGCACCCCCTCGCACAGCCTGGCGCTCAGCGCCGCGTTGCGCTTCGACGCCACTGACGACCTCAGCTTCACCCTCGCCCACGAGCGCGGCGATGCCAAGCCTGCCAATTACTACGGCACGCCGCTGATCGACGGCCACTACCGCAGCAGCCTGCGCTACAAGAACTACAACGTGCAGAACGACAAGCAGCACTACGTCGATGAGTGGACCCGCCTGACCACGGACTGGACGCTGAGCGACCAGGTCAGCGCCAGCAACCAGCTGTACTACATGAAAAGCCGCCGCCACTGGCGCAATGCCGAGGCGTACAGCTGGGACGCCGCGCGCCAGCAGCTGCTACGCGGCAGCTACCTGGAGATCAAGCACAACCAGGAGCAGTTCGGCGACCGTCAGACGTTCGCCTTCGATCACAGCCTGTTCGGGCTGGCCAGCAAGACGGTGGTGGGTGCCGAGTACAACAAGGTCCGTTTCAACATCGACAGCAATGCGCCGTACGACGATGTGGGCGGCGACTACATCGACCCGTGGCAGCCGGAACCGGGCGACTTCCACAGCGCCTCGCCGCTGCGACCGCAATCGCTCGCCACCACCGGCACCTTCGCGCTGTTTGCGGAAAACCGCCTGCAACTCACCGATCGCCTGTCGCTGGTGACCGGCGTGCGCCGTGACCAGAACCATATCGACCGCGACAACCTGGGCAATGACAGCCGCAGCGACCGCAGCCTGCAAGGCGGCAACTGGCGCGCCGGGCTGGTTTTTGCGCTGACGGAGGATCTGTCGTTGTACGGCCAGTATTCCACCAGCGAGGACGGGGTAGACAACCTCATCAGCCTGAGCCCGGCACAGATGCACTACGACCTGACCGAAGCGAAGCAGACCGAAGTGGGCCTTAAGCAGCGCTTTTGGGAGGGGCGCGGCGAATGGACATTGGCGGCCTACCATATCGTCAAGAACAAGCTGCTGGTGGACGACCCGCTCACCCACGACAAGCAGCAGGCCGGCCAGCAGACCTCGGATGGCCTGGAGGCGACCCTGGAGCTGGCGCTGGCGCATCAGTGGCAGGTGTCGGTAAACGCGTCGCTGGTGCGCGCCAGGTATGACGACTTTGACGAGACGGTGGGTGGTGTAGCCCAGGACCGCGCGGGCAACCGGCCGGCAAACGTGCCCCGGCGCACGGCCAACCTGTGGTTGAGCAAAGGCTTTGGCCAGCAGGTGGAGGCCGGCGTGGGTGCGCGCTACGTGGATGAGCGTTATGCCGACACCGCCAATACCCAGAGCGCCCCCGGGTATACCGTGGTCGATGCCAATATCGCCTGGCGGGTGTTGCCGGATGTGCGTTTGGGCTTGCAGGTGAACAACGTGTTTGACAGGGAGTATGTGGTGTCGGCGTTCAGTGGTGAGCAGGGGTTGATGGGGATGCCACGGGCCTGGTTTGCGACGGTGGATTATAGGTTTTGAACTGGGTTGCCTGGGTCGGCTTGTTTGGGGCAGGGCTGGCATAGGGATCGCATCAGGGCTGACAGGCGCTGCATATCTGGTGGCAACCACCAGGCAACACAAAAACCCCTACCCATCAAACCCCAATAAGTTATAAGATAACATTCCATTTGACATCCATTCTTGCCAGCGATCCCCCATGACAAGCGCCAGCGCCACCCCTACCCTGCTTACCCAGCGCCTGCAGAGCATCGACGCCCTGCGCGGCCTGGTGATCCTGTTCATGCTCCTGGACCATGTCCGCGAAACCTTCTTCCTGCACCATCAGGTCGGCGACCCGATGGCCATCGACACCACCGAACCGTCGCTGTTCGTCAGCCGCACCCTGGCCCACCTGTGTGCGCCCGTGTTCGTCCTGCTGACCGGCCTGTCAGCCTGGCTGTACGGCGAGAAGTACCAGGGCCGTAGCGATGTCTCGGCGTTTCTGTTCAAGCGCGGGCTGTTCCTGGTGGTGCTGGAGTTCACCCTGGTCAACTTCGCCTGGACCTTCCAACTGCCGCCCAGCGTGATCTACCTGCAAGTGATCTGGGCGATCGGCGTCAGCATGATCGCCCTGTCGCTGCTGGTGTGGCTGCCACGCGCAGCCCTGATCGCCGTGGGCGCGATCATCATCGCCGGCCACAACCTGCTTGATGGCCTGCACTTCGGTGTGGAGTCGGCCCTGCACGTGCCATGGGCGATCCTGCATGACCGCGGCTGGCTGGAGTTCTCCGACAACCTGCGCCTGCGCACCTCCTACCCGGTGCTGCCGTGGATCGGCGTGATCGCCCTGGGTTACGGCCTGGGCCCCTGGTTCGCGCGCGGCAGCGAAGCCGGTCGACGCCAGCAGCGCTTGCGGGTGGCCGGGCTGATCGCACTGCTGGGCTTTGTCGTGCTGCGCATGCTCAACGGCTACGGCGAGGCGCCCTGGAATGGTTACCCGACCCTCACGCAAACCCTGATGAGTTTCTTCAACATCACCAAATACCCACCGTCGCTGCTGTTCCTGGCCCTGACCCTGGGCTGTGGCCTGCTGCTGCTGCGCGCCTTCGAGCGTGCCGGGCAGGCGCGCTGGATCAGCGCCCTGGCGGTGTTCGGTGCGGCGCCGATGTTCTTCTACCTGCTGCACCTGTATGTGTTGAAGCTGCTGTACCTGGCCAGTGTGGCGCTGTTCGGTCTCAACCAGGGCGACTACTTCGGCTTTGACGGCATCGCCGCGGTATGGCTGGCCGCGGTATTGCTGGCGGTTTCGCTGTACCTGCCGGTGCGCGGGTTCGCCCGCCTGAAGGCGCGGCGGCGCGACATCACCTGGCTGAAGTACTTCTGAAAAGCGTTTTAACCGGCGGCGTGATGGTCTACCATGCGGGCCGCCGGTTTCCACCACGGAAATAATAGGGAATCCCAGGCCTGCCAACACGGGCCAAACGGAACTGCCCCC
Organism: Pseudomonas sp. CM27; assembly: GCF_013179515.1. GTDB lineage: Bacteria > Pseudomonadota > Gammaproteobacteria > Pseudomonadales > Pseudomonadaceae > Aquipseudomonas. The sequence continues at coordinate 16,964 of NZ_JABMCN010000046.1, read as the reverse complement.
GCAACTGTAGATGCCGAGCCTGCTCCATCGATGCCACTGGGTGACCGACCCGGGAAGGCCGGAGCCGGGCCATGACGCATCAGTCAGGAGACCTGCCGGCCTGCATTCACCAACCGGCGGGGTGTCCGGGATTGGCTATCAGTGTTGCCCCTGCCGCCAGCGGGGGCTCGGCGATGCCTGTCCGTGCGTTCCTCACCAGAACTGTCCGATAGGAGATCGCCCCGCATGCTGCCCCGCATCGCCACCCTGCTCGCCGGCCTTGGTTTTACCGGCCTGGCCCAGGCCGCCGCCACTCACTACCCGCTGACTGTCGATAACTGCGGCCAGCCGCAGACCTTCGCCCAGGCACCGGAACGCGCCGTCACCATCGGCCAGGCCGGCACCGAAATGCTCTACGCACTGGGGCTTGGTGACAAACTGGCGGGTACCTCGCTGTGGTTCAACAACGTGCTGCCCGAATACCAGGCACAGAACGACAAAGTGCCGCGCCTGGCCGACAACGACCCCAGCTTTGAGGCGGTAGCAGGCAAGCGCCCGCAACTGGTGGCGGTGCAGTTCGAATGGATGGTCGGCGCCCAGGGCGTGGTCGGCACCCGTGAACAGTTCGACGAACTGAACATCCCCACCTACCTGCTGCCCTCGGACTGCGAAGGCAAGGACAACCTGGTGGGCGCAGACGGCACTCGCCTGCAGGCGTTCCAGGTCGACAGCATCTACAAGAGCGTCAGCCAGCTGGCCGAGATCTTCGACGTGCAGGACCGCGGCACCGCCCTGAACACCGAACTGAAAGGCCGCCTGGACAGCGCCAGGGCGCAATTGGCCGGCAAGGACCTGTCGGCGACCTCGGCGCTGTTCTGGTTCTCCAGCGCCGACCTGGACATCGACCCCTACGTGGCAGGCCGCCAAGGGGTCGCCGACTTCATGCTGCGCAGCCTCGGCGTGCGCAACGTGGTCGAGTCCAGTGAGGAATGGCCAACCGTGGGCTGGGAAACACTGGCCAAGGCCAACCCGACCTGGCTGATCATCGCGCGCATGGACCGTCGCCGCTTCCCCGCCGATGACTACCAGAAGAAGCTTGAATTCCTGCGCAGCGACCCGGTTACCCGCAACATGGACGCGGTCAGGCACGACCGCATCATCATCCTCGATGCCGACGCCATGCAGGCGGGCATCCGCCTGTTCCGCGGTGTGCAGACGTTGGCCAGTGCCTTCGCCAGCGGTAAAGCAGCGCCGTGATGAGCCGCCTGCTACCCAGCCTCGCGGTTGCCCTGGCAGCCCTGCTGGCGGCGCTGCTGGCCGGCACCGTAATCGGCGAAACCAGCCTGTCGCCGAGCGTGGTCGGCCAGGTCCTGGCCAACCATTTGTGGCAGGCCGGCTACCCGGTCGACCCGATCGACGCCGGCATCGTCTGGAACTACCGCCTGACCCGCACCCTGGTCGCCGCAGCCTGCGGTGCCGGCCTGGCCACCTGCGGGGTGATCCTGCAGGCGCTGTTGCGCAACCCGCTGGCCGAACCGTACCTGCTCGGGCTGTCGGCCGGCGCCTCGACTGGCGCGGTGCTGGTCGGCCTGCTGGGGCTGGGCAGCCTGGCACTGAGCATGTCTGCCGGCGCCTTCATCGGCGCCGTGGCGGCATTCGCCCTGGTGCTGTTGCTGGCCCGCGCGGCCGGGCCCAGCAGCAACAACGCGCAGGTGATACTCGCCGGTATCGCCGGCTCGCAACTGTTCAACGCCCTGACAGCGTTCCTGATCACCAAGTCGGCCACTGCCGAGCAGGCGCGCGGCATCCTGTTCTGGCTGCTGGGCAACCTCAGTGGTGTGCGCTGGCCCTCGGTGTGGCTGGCGGTGCCGGTGGCGCTGTGCGGTTTGCTGGTGTGCCTGTGGCATCGCCGAGCGCTGGATGCCTTCACTTTTGGCGTCGATTCGGCTGCGTCGCTGGGCATCCCGGTGCGCCGTACCCAGTTGCTGCTGATCAGCTGCGCGGCGCTGGTGACGGCGGTGATGGTGTCCATCGTCGGCGCCATCGGCTTTGTCGGCCTGGTAATCCCGCATGCCCTGCGGCTGATCCTCGGCCCCGGCCACAGCCGTCTGCTGCCGGCCAGCGCCCTGGGCGGCGCGCTGTTCCTGATTGCCGCCGACATCCTTTCGCGCACGCTGATCAGCGGCCAGGTAATCCCGGTTGGTGTTGTCACCGCACTGATCGGCGCACCGGTCTTCGCCTTGATTCTGGTCAGCCGTCGAGGGCGCCCATGACAGTCATGACCGCGCTACAGCTCGCGCCCTTGAGCTGCCAGGGCCTGGGGCTGCAACTGGCCGGCAGAACCGTGCTCGAGGCTATCGACCTCGATGTGGTGAGTGGCGAAACCCTGGGCATCGTCGGCCCCAACGGCTCCGGCAAATCCTCGCTGCTGAAGTTGCTGGCGGGGCTGCGCAAACCGGCCAGCGGCAGCGTGCAGCTACTGGGCGAACCCCTGGCGCGGTTGCCGCGCCGTCGTGTTGCTCAGGCCTTGGCACTGGTCGAGCAGCAGGCCGACACCCTCGATGCGATCAGCGTATTCGACGCCGTGGCCCTTGGCCGTACACCCTGGCTGTCGGCACTGGCACCGTTTGCCTCGCAAGACCGCGCCATCGTCGAGCAAGCCTTGGCCGACCTCGATGCCCTGCACCTGCGCACACGCCTGTGGGGCTCGCTGTCCGGTGGCGAGCGCCAGCGCGTGCACATCGCCCGCGCCCTGGCGCAGCGGCCGCAGGTGTTGCTGCTGGACGAGCCGACCAACCACCTGGATATCCAGCACCAGCTGAGCCTGCTGCAACAGGTGCAGGCGCTGCCGGTAACCACCCTGGTGGCCCTGCACGACCTCAACCAGGCGCTCACCTGCGACCGCATCGCGGTACTCGACCAAGGCCGCCTGGTCGCCCTCGGCAAACCGTTCGAGGTACTCACCCCCGAACGCCTGCTGAGCACCTTTGGCGTCCATGCCCGCTACCTCACCGACCCTTTCGACGGCGCGCGCATCCTGCGTTTCCGCGCCCCCTGAACCAGGAAGTTCTGCCCATGCTGTTGCGCCCTGTCGCCCTGCTGCTCGCCAGCGCCCTGCTTGCCCCGGCCGCGCTGGCCGAGGTGCATGAAGTGAAAATGCTCAACCGTGGCAGCGAGGGGGCAATGGTCTATGAGCCGGACCACCTGCACATCGCCCCCGGCGACAGCGTGCGCTTCCTGCCCACCCAGAGCGGCCACAACGCAGCCAGCGTCGCAGGGTTGCTGCCCGCCGGCGCCGAACCGTTCAAGAGCAAGCTGAACCAGCCGTTCGAGCAGACGTTCAGCGTGCCCGGGGTGTACGGCATCCAGTGCATTGCGCACCTGGCGATGGGCATGGTGATGCTGATCCAGGTGGGTGACGCGCCGGCTGCAGAACTGCCCGCCAGCTTGCCGGCACGGGCCAAAACGCGCTTTGCAGCACAACTGCAAAAGCTTGGGGCCGGGCAATGACCCGACTGCTGCTGGCCCTACCGCTGCTGGGCCTTGCCCCCTTCGCCCAGGCCGAATCCGCCCAGTCGCAAAGCAATGGTTTTGTCGAGGATGGCAGCTGGAATATCCTCAACCGCAGCGTGTTCGACCAGCGCGACTTCAAGCATGGCGGGCGCAACAGCGCTGCGCGCAATGCCTACAAGCCACGTAGCGAGCGCAACGGCAAGGCCGAGGAATGGGCCTATGGCTTGATGGGCAGCGTGCAGTCCGGCTTCACCCAAGGGCTGATCGGTGTCGGCGTGGATGCCCATGCCTATCTGGGCGTGCAGCTCGACAGCGGCGGCGGCCGCGCGGGCAAGGCGCGCCTGCTGGGGGTGGACAACGCTGGCCACCCAAAAAACCAGTACAGCCGCGCAGGGGCTGCGCTGAAGCTGCGCCTGTCCAATACCGTGCTGTCTTATGGTGAGCAACGGATCAAGACCCCGGTGTTCAGCTCGTCCGACAGCCGCCTGCTGCCCGAGACCGCCACCGGCTTCTTCCTCACCAGCAACGAGGTCGACACCCTCAAGCTGGTGGCCGGGCATTTCAACGAAAGTACCGACCGCAATGCGTCCAGCCACGACCAAGGCTTTGTGGTGAACTATTCCAACGGCCGCCAGGGCAACAGCTTCGACCTGGCGGGCGTAGTCTGGAACCCCGCCCCCGCCTTCAGCGGCAGCCTCTACAGCTCACGCTACGAGGACAGCTGGAACCAGCACTACCTGGGCAGCACGCTCAGCCATGCCCTGGATGATCGCCGCAGTATCAGCCTGGACCTCAACCTGTACCGCACCACCGACACCGGCAAGGCGCTGTCAGGGCGTATCGACAACACCACCTGGAGCCTGGTCTCGCGCTACAACCAAGGGCCGCACGGTTTCAGCCTGGGCTGGCAGCAGGTGGACGGCAATACGCCTTTCGATTACGTGACCCGAGGGGCGATCTTCATTGCCAACGCGGTGCAGATGTCGGACTTCAACGCGCCGAACGAAAAGTCGTGGCAGGCCCGCTATGACCTGAATATGGGCGCCTACGGCGTGCCGGGGCTGAACCTGACGGCGTTGTACGTGCGCGGGTTCGATATCGATGGCAGCCACGTCGACCCTGCGGGCGGTTATGCGTACCTGGGCTACGGCAAGGGTGGCAAGCATTGGGAGCGGGACCTGGAGGCGCGCTATGTGGTGCAGAGTGGCAAAGCCAAGGGCACCACGTTTTCGCTGAGGCATAACGTGCACCGGGGCAATACGGCGCAGGCAGAGCTGGATGGGGACCAGATACGCTTGGCGGTGGAATGGCCGTTGTCGGGGGCGTTCTGACACCCCCGCGTTGCTTGAGTCGGGGCTGATGCGCTGATCCGTGTATTGGCTGGACCGGCCCTTTCGCGGGTAAACCCGCTCCTACAGGGTCCCTGCTAAATCAGTCAGCTATGTGCAGTTCCAGGAGCGGTTTAGCCGCGAAGAGGCCAGCGCGGCGCTTTGTCATTGTCAGCCCAGGCGCAACTGCATGTGGGTGGTCTGCCAGACCGGGTCCTGCTCCACATCCACCACCGCGAACCCTTGCCGCTGCCAGAACGCGATCGCCCCCGGCAGGAACGGGTGGGTATGCAGGTACAGGCAGTCGACACCCGCCTGCTCCGCTCGCTCGCGCAATGCCGCAAACAACGCCGCGGCCAGGCCATGCCGACGGTAGGCCGGCGAGACGAACAGGCGCACCACCTCGACCACCCGCCGGGCGCGGTAATCGAGCTGGGCAAAGCGGTGGTCATAAGGCAGATAGCCGATCACCGCCACCAGCTGCCCGTCATCACGGGCCTCCAGAAAGCAGCCCGCGCCGTCCAGGTAGGTCTCGGCGAACTGCGCCAGGTCACGCGGCAACGGTGCATTGGCCAGCATCGGGAACAGCTCGCGGCGGGCGCTGTCGACAAACGCCACGACTTCGGCAATGGCGTCGCGCGCCACAGGTTGCAGGGTGCAGTTCGGCATGTGGCTCATGGCAGTGGTCGAAAGGCCAGAGTTCTACCCCAGTGTGCCGCGCAAGGCAAATCACAGGGCTCGTCGTGGCCCGCTGGACATCGGTATAATCGGCAGTCTTCACTGCCCGACCAGGCCACCTCATGCCTCGCTTCCAGACGTTGCTGTTGCCCCTGCTGCTGACTGCCGCCCTTGCCGCCTGCGACCAGAAACCCTCTCGTGAACAACAGATCCTTGCCCAGTTGCCGCTGCAGGATGCCTACACGCACAACATCGAACGCATGGCCGTGCTCCTGCGCCGCACCCACCCCCAGTTGCCGCAAGCGACCATCGAGCAAGTGCTGCGCAAGCACCTGACCGTCGAGGACCAGCGCCAGGACCTGTTCCGGCTGTACAGCGAAAAGAACTTCAGCGACGCCGAGTTCGCCACCATCGTGGCCGCCACCCAGGACCCGGCCAAGGCCCGCGCCCTGGAGGACACCGAAGCCGGCAAACGCCTGAGCGAGAAACTCACCGCACTGATGCGCGAAAGCGCCCGCGACGTGAAGGTGCAAGCCCTGGTAGAACAGCGTATGCAGCAGGTGGAAGACGAGCTGAGCGCGCTGCAAAAAGCCGGTTCCTGAGCGCCGCTGCCCACACCACCCACCGCATCGACCGAGGTCAGGATTGCCACACGCCAAGCACGGATTGCGCCTGGATCTACGCACACTCATTCTGGTGCTGTGCGCCTTTACCGCCCTGGTCATGCTGTGCGCCAGCTATTTTGCCAGCTACCGGGTGCAGCGCCAGCTGCTGATCGACCACGCCCTTGAAGCCAACCGGGTGTATGCATCAAAGCTGGCAGCCATCACCGAAACCTTCATCGGCAACGCCTTGCAGCAGCTGTCGTTCAGTGCCGGTGTGCAAAGCCGGCAGCTGGGCGACGGCGCAGCCCTGCAAGGGGAAACCGACCGCGTCCTGGGCCAGAGCATGGCCTTCAACTCAACGTTCGTGATCGATACCAACGGCGTGCTGCTGGCGATTTCACCGGCGCCGCTGCGGCACCTGGTCGGTAGCCGTATGCAGTCGCCCGGCGTGCAAGAGGCGCTGCAGGCGCGCAGCCCGCTGGTTTCCACTCCTTACGTGTCGGCGGCCAGCAACCTGGTGGTGGCGCTGTCGCACCCCATGTTCGACAGCAACGGCCGCTACCTCGGGTACGTTGGCGGCAGCTTGTACCTGCGTGAGCGCAACATTCTCAACAGCCTGCTGGGCGAGCACTTCTACAAGGACGGTTCATACCTGTATGTGGTCGACCGTAACCGGCGGCTGTTGTATCACCCCGACAGTCAGCGGGTGGGCTCGGTGGTGCAAGGCAACGCCCTGATCGACCAATTGACCACACTGGGCAGCGGCACCCGGCAACTGACCAACAGCCAGGGCGTGGAAATGCTCGCCGGTTTCGCCAACGTGCCCAGCGCTGGCTGGGGCGTTGTGGCGCAGCAGCCGTTGGCGCAGACAGTAGCGCCACTGAGCCACCTGATACTCAACGTGGTTGGCACCTCGGCCCCCTTCGCGCTGGTGGGCAGCCTGCTGCTGTGGTGGCTGGCGATGACCATTGCCCGGCCACTCTGGCAACTGGCCGCAGGCGCCCGTTCGATGGACCGCGCTGGCACTGCCGAGCGCCTGCACCGAGTGGCGGCCTGGTACTACGAGGCGGCCGAGCTCAAGCGCGCCTTGCTGTTCGGGCTGAACCTGCTGCAGGAGCGCATCGGCCGGCTCAATCGTGACGCCCAGACCGACCCGCTCACCGGCCTGGGCAACCGTCGCGGCCTGGATTTCAGCCTGTCGCTGCTGGAAGCCGAGGGCCGGGCGTTTGCGGTAATCGCGCTGGACATCGACCATTTCAAGCGGGTCAATGACAGCCATGGCCACGAGGTCGGCGACCAGTTGCTGCGGCGTCTGGCAGAACTGATGCGCCGCTGCTGCCGCGAGGGTGACCTACTGTGCCGCACCGGCGGCGAGGAGTTCCTGATGCTGCTGCCGGGGGCGAGCCTGGAGGCGGCGGCAGCGGTCGCCGAACGGCTGCGGGCGACGGTTCAGGCCACGCCGATGCCGCCGGTAGGCGCGGTGACTGTATCGCTGGGCGTGGCACGCTGGAGCGGCGAAACCGGCGAGCCCGGTGATGCCTTGAGTGATGCCGACCGGGCGCTCTACCAGGCCAAGCAGCAGGGGCGCAACCGGGTAACGGTTACTTGATCCCCTGCCGGCGTTGGGCTGCACAGCAGCCCTGGCAGGTTGACCAGGTTTTCCGTGCGCCCGTCGGCGCCGGGCCAGCTCGGTGATCTGTGGCGTGACCTCGACCGTGGCCCTGGCCTGATAGGCCCGGGCGAAGTCCTTGAAGCCGGAGAAGGTCGAAACTGCCAGGTAATGGCCATAGTCCGGGTACGAGACTGGCCCTGTCTCGATCCGTGCCCGCGCGCCCGGTTGAGCATTGGCGTCGCCTGACGGCAAAGTGATTACATGCCTGTGGACTGCCTCGCCAGTTCGGCCAGTACCGCTGCCGAGGTGGTGACCTGGCGGAAGTGATGCTGCCACAGCTCGATGCCCAGCTTGCCCGAGCGGTCCAGCGACGAGCCAACCGTCATGTCGGTGACCAAGGTCGGCATCAGCCCCGCATCGAACAGCGCGAAGCCTGCGGCCAGCACGCAGGTTTCGGTCTGCAGCCCACACACCAGCACCCGCTCCACGCCCAGTTGGCGGATGTACTCGATGGCCTCGGCGCTTTGCCCGTAGCCATGCTTGACGAACACCTGGTCGGCCTCGATCAGGCTCTCGTCTTCGGCCGCCGGGTGCCAGCCAAGCTGACGCTCGAACGGGGTGACCTGCTCGTCGTGCAGCTCGACCGAGGCGATGGTGGGAATGTTCGCCGACAACCGTCGCAAGCCATCGACCAACCATTCCGGCGGGCTGAAGGTGGACTGGACATCGACGATGAGCAAAACCTGGCGCATGGGCGGATTCCGGCACGGGCAAAAGCCGCGGAGTATAGCGCGACGCTGATAACGCAGTCGCCCCGTGAACTAGGGCTCGATACTCCTGGCCAACCCCGAGGCCCATGCAGCGGCCATCTTCGCCCCTACCTCATCGAATTGCGGATGGCTGATGCGGTAATCCGAAAGCTCGCCCATCGCACGCTTCATCCCGGTCGCCACTCTGGCGAGCAACTCGTTGCAGCGTGCTTCGGTGAGGTTGCATGCCGTACGCCCGAACTGTACCAGCATCTTGCGCTTGGGCCAGGCTTTCGAACCGCCCAGCAGTAGCCCCATGATGTCGCGGCTGCTGTAAACCGTCGTGGTTACCAGGTCGTACACGGGTGCGAGCCAGATGTCGGCGTCCTCTGCACAGTTTTCGTAAAGCAGGCCAAAATTCTTCAGGTGGGCATCGCCGTTCTGGATGCCGGCGCACAGCGCAACCATCATGAAAAAGTGTTCCAACGCGGCAGGAATCCGAGCGGGCGTGACATACAGCTTTATCAACTGGGCGCAGCCCTGATAACTGCCGTCATACTTCTTGCGCGCTTCCCATCCCGAGAGCACGCACATGTCTTCGAATCCAAGATAGGCGTCGTCACCGATATCGAAGCGTTTCACAACCAGAAATTTGCCGTGCTGGCTGAGCTCGAAATCAGGTACTTCGAGCCCGCAATGCAACGCCGCCCGCATGCAGAAAAACTCGTTGGCGGCCAACTGGGGAAAGTCGGATTCATTGAAGGCTTTCACCAGATGCGTGGCACCTCCATGGGTCAGCCGATCCACATCGGGGGAAGTCTGCTCGATGTCCCGCACCAGGACCTTGGGTTGCACACCGGAGACGCCCGAGTACGCCGCGTAGGTGTCCATGAGTTCAGCAAACAGGCCTTGCGCCCCGTCATGCACCAGCAGGTTGGACAGTTTGATCCCTGGCAGAACATCCTTACCGGGATGCTGGGCAATGCTGATACGCCCAAGCTGATGCGGGCCGACAATCGCCAGCAGCGCGAAGTCGTCAAAGCCGCGCACCGACTTGCCGAACCGCCGGATGAGCTCAGCCTTGAGGTGGCCTTCTGGCAGGTTCATTTCAAACAAGGGGTGGATGCCGTATTCCCACTTGTAACTCTCCAGGCGCGTTGGCATGGTCAAGGAGACGGCCTGGTCTTCGGTAGCCGATGAGTTGTAGGTAAAAACAGTGTCGCGCGGGTTCTCTTCACTGCGCCCCAGGGTCCCGGCAGTCGTACCACCTGCTCCGATATACAAGCGGTCACTCTGCCGGATCATGAATGCCCCCGCCCTTCAACTCGTCGAGTGTACGCCGCCGCCGCTTGGGCATTGCAGTCAGTTCGTAGCCCAGGCCCTCGAGGATCGCGGCAACCTTGCGAATACCGACCTCGGGTATCGAATTGTTTTCGATCCCCGAGATGGTAGCGCGGCTCATGCCGTGACGTAGCGCGAGCTGGGCCTGGGAAAGCCCGGCTGCTTTGCGCAGTTTCTTGATCAGAGCACCAAGGTCGTTCATGTGTCCTGCACTGTATGCGATGCATATCTATATAAACACGATAAATGCATCGTATTTGATTCATAATTAGCTGTACAGGCGTTTCTCCATCCTCTAGCGGTAAGGCGACCAGGAAGTAATTGGGTCGCAACAGGGCTGACAGGTGCCTGCCACAGCATATGCAGCGCCTGTCAGCCCTGATGCGCTTCCGCCCGCGAAGGGCTGCAAAGCAGCCCCCCGCCACCCACCTCACCCCGCCAGGATGAAGTCCGCCACCGTCACCGTGGTCGCATCCGCCACCCCCACCAGGCGAATGGAGTCGGCAGCGCCGATGCTGACCAGCGTATCCGCGCCGACATCGGCGATGGTGACGCTGGCGGCAAAGGTTGCCGCAGTGATATTGAGGCCAGTGATATCCAGCCGGTCCTGGCCGCCCGCCGCAATGGCATCGAAGCTGATGATCAGGTCGTTGCCAAAACCGGCAG
>NZ_JABMCN010000046.1:2658-6397 GCF_013179515.1 Pseudomonas sp. CM27 | reverse complement strand
GACATCGGCGATGGTGACGCTGGCGGCAAAGGTTGCCGCAGTGATATTGAGGCCAGTGATATCCAGCCGGTCCTGGCCGCCCGCCGCAATGGCATCGAAGCTGATGATCAGGTCGTTGCCAAAACCGGCAGCGAACTGGAACACATCGTTGCCGTCAGTGGCGATCATGGTGTCGTTGCCGGCACCCCCCACGACCGTATCGTTACCCGCCGCACCGTTGAGGAAGTCGTTGCCGGCGCCCCCCAGCAAGGTGTCGTTGCCAACGTCACCAAACAGCGTGTCGTTGCCATCGCCCCCCTGCAGCAGATCGACGCCGTTGCCGCCGTCCAGGCTGTCATCGCCCGCCCCGCCGAGCAAGGTGTCGTTGCCGGTATCGCCCAGCAGCGTGTCGTTGCCGTCACCGCCGTCGAGGCTGTCGTCACCGCCACCACCGTTCAGGCGGTCCGCACCCAGGCCGCCGAACAGCTGGTCGTTGCCGGCGTCGCCATTGAGGGTGTCGTTGCCGGCATTGCCGTTGAGGATGTCGTTGCCGCCGTCCCCCCCAAGCGTGTCATTGCCTGCCGCGCCGTTGATGATGTTGGCCAGGCCGTTGCCGATAGCGGTGAAGTTGCCCACCCCGGTATACGTCAGGTTCTCGACGTTGGCAGCCAGGGTGTAGCTGGCCAGTGTGGTACGCACCAGATCGGTACCGGCCCCGGTGGCCTCCACCACCACGTCCCCGGCGTCATCCACCGAGTAGGTGTCATTACCCACGCCACCCACCAGCCGGTCGGCCCCCGCACCGCCGTTGAGCACGTCGTTGCCGGCGCCACCGGTCAGGGTGTTGGCCAGCGCGTTACCGGTACCGGTGAAGGCGCTGCTGCCGGTGTAGGTCAGGTTTTCGACGTTGGCACCCAGGGTGTAGCTGGCCAGGCTGGTCTGCACCAGGTCAGTGCCGCCATTGAGTGCCTCGATGACCGTGTCACCGGTGTTGTCGACCACGAAGGTGTCGTTGCCGGCGCCCCCGTTCATGGCGTCGGCACCCAGCCCGCCGTTGAGTGTGTCGTTGCCGTCCTCGCCATTGAGGATGTCGTTGTCGTCACCGCCGTTGAGGATGTCATTGCCGACACCCCCGAACAGCTGGTCGACGCCGCCCAGGCCATTGAGCGTGTCATTGCCGCCCAGGCCCGAGATCACATCGTCGCCCACCGTACCGGTCAGGGTGTTGGCGGCGTTGGTGCCGGTCAGTACCACGCCCGGCGGAACCACCACGGCTGCTGTCGCCGCCGAGGTCAGCGACTCCAGCGTGCCAAAGCCATCGGTGTAGCGCACGACCACCCGCAGTTGCTGGTTGCCTTGGGCAACGCCCGGGGTGAAGGTCGCCGCGGTTGCACCGACGATATTGCTGAAGGTGCCGCCCGTGCCCTGTTGCCACTGGAAGCTGAAGGCGCCTAGCCCATCCACGTCGGCTATGCCGGCTGTAAGCGCGGTCAGCGTCTGGCCCCGGTCTGGCGTGGTGTCGCTGATCAGCACGGCACCGGTGGGTGCATCGTTGACGTTGGCCACCGGGTCGAGGATGTCGGAGGCGACGCTTTCGTGTACGCCAAAGTCATCCACGTAGCTGACCACCACGCGCATGTTCTGCCCTACTTGCGCCTGGGTCAGGACAAAGGTGCTGCCGATGGCCCCGGCGATGTTGACCCAGCCAACCCCCCGGTTGGACTGCCACTGGAAACTGAACTGCGGGTTGCTAAGGCCGTCGGCATCGACAATGGTCGCGGGGTTGGCGGTAAGCGTCTGGTTCTGCACCAGCAGCCCGGTCACGGCCGGCCCGGCACTTGGCGCGCTGTTTGGCGACGAATCGACGATTTCCAGCGTGCCCTTGGCGTCCTGGTACACCGCGCGAACGCGGATGCTCAGCCCGGCCACATCATCGGTAACCCGGTAGGTGCTGCCGATGGCCCGCGACACTTCACCTGCGGCAACGAAGGTGATGTCTTCATACACCCCGGAACCCGGCAGTTGCTCGACCTGCCAGTAATAGGCTACCGGGCCGGTGACCGCACCGCTGGGGTTGGCCGCGCTGGCGTTGTCCGCGTCATGCACTGCCAACGGGGTCACCCGCAGCAGCTGGCCGCTGACCGGGGTGTCGTCCCGCACGCCGGTGGTATCGTCGAGGATCACCAGGTGCCCCGTGGGCCCCGCGTTGACGGCGGTACCCACACCAGAGGCCTGGGCGCGGTCAGAGAACTGCAGGCGCTCGATACCGGTCAGGTGGTCGACACCATCACGCCCGGCCACCAGGTCGGTGACGATCACCGAATTGCCATCGACCACCACGCTATAGTCGGTGGCAACCCCCGAGAACAGCGCCGTGTCATAGCTGTCGGTGCCGCTCAGGATTTCCCGGACAATCACCAGCTGGCCCGGGTTGTAGGTGCCGTTGAGCATCAGTGGCACCATCGGCTCCATGCTGTCGAAGCTGGCGATTTCCGGGCCGCTGCCATCGTGGTTGGCGCGTACGCTAATGCGTACGTTCAACCATTTGTCGCCGTCGAGGATATCGTCGCCACCACGCCCTTCGATCAGGTCGCTGCCGCTGCCGCCAAGGATGATGTTGCCGCCGTCGTAGAACGTCGCCCCGGCTGCCAGCAGGCTGGACAGGCCGTTGATCAGGCTGATGTTGGTGAGCACGCTGCCGGTGGCGCCAGCCGTCGGCAGGCTGGTGGCATCTTCGTTGTCACCGCGCAGGAAATCGCCATGCGCCGACCCCGACAGGCCCTCCATGATGTCGAATCGCGCCAGCGTCGAGGCGCCCGAACCCGGTACCGGCGGTACATCGAAGAAGCGGTCGCTCATGTCGATGGACACGCCCTGGGCCAGGCCCTTGAAGGTTGCCCAGTCATAGCCCGAGCCACCGATGTAGCGGTCGCCGAAGCCCAGGCTGCCGACCATGATGTCGTCGCCGCCTTCACCGTTGAACTTGTCGTTCTCGTTACCGCCGATGAACACGTCGTTGCCGATGACCGGGTCGTTGCCCAGCGGGTCGAAGTTGTCACCAGGCGCACCGTCCGAGGTGCCCTTTTCGATCCAGTCGTCGCCCTCGTTACCCATGTCCTGTTCGTTGGCCTTGCTGCCGAGGATAAAGTCGTTGCCCTGGCCACCAATGGCTTCGGAGGCATCTTCCCCGGTCACGATGAAGTCGTTGCCGAAGCCGCCGATGATCAGGTTGACGCCATTACCGCCGTGCAGCACATCGTTGCCGTCGCCGCCCTGGATGTTGTCGTCACCACCCATGTCGCTGATGATGTCGTCGCCGGCCCCACCGCGCAGCTGGTCGTTGCCGTCGCCGCCTTCGATGCGGTCGTTGCCGGCATCGCCCCACACCGTGTCGTCACCCTCGCTGGAGACCAGGATGTCATCACCGTTGGTACCGCCCAGCACGATATGCTCGCCACCGGCATAGCGGATGTAGTTGGTGTCCGGGCCAGCCGTCAGCGGGCTGTCGCGGAACACCACCTGCTGGCCGTTTTCGCCCAGCGGGTCGGCGTTGCCCAGGCCATCGTTGTACTGCTTGCTCTGGTCCAGCTCCAGATAGAAGCCCGGGTCGGAGAACACCAGGCCCGGCAAGTGGGTGGCCGAGGTGTTGGCCATGATCAGCTTGGCGAACGAGTTGCTTTCCAGCTCGGCGTTCATCGACAGCCCGGCGGTACGCTCCAGGTAGTAGAAGCGGTCGCCGTCCTGCAGTTTCTCCATCTGG
>NZ_JABMCN010000046.1:0-2558 GCF_013179515.1 Pseudomonas sp. CM27 | reverse complement strand
GCCCGGCGGTACGCTCCAGGTAGTAGAAGCGGTCGCCGTCCTGCAGTTTCTCCATCTGGTTTTCGAACACGAAGTTGAAGGTACTGCCGAGCATGCCGCCGAACGGGGTCTTCTCTTCGGCCAGGCCGCCGATCCACAGGTCGATGGCGTCGACGCCGGTGAGGGTGACCCCCTTCAGGTCATCCGCGGTGTTTGCCAAGCCATCCTTGCCGACCAGGGTCACGTTGGCCCAGGCACCGCTGCCGTTGAGGAAGTCCATGCGGTCGGCCGGCGCGCCATTGCCGCCGAACACCAGGGCCATGGCGGCCGCGCGTTTTTCCAGCAGCGTGGTAGCGCCGGTGATGGTGCTGTGGGTGCCGTAGGCGGCGATGAAGTTGATCAGCGACTCTGGATGTTTCAGGTGCTGCACCAGGTCGACCCAGCTGGTGTACGGCTTGAGCTGGGTATCGCCGGTTTGCCCGTAGATGTCCCGACGCAGGGCGTTCAGCGAAGGGATACCCACGTCGCGGCCACGGGCGATGTTGATCGCCGGCAGGTCCAGCGGCAGGCCCAACAGGTTGTTGCGCAGCGCCTCGGTGACGAACTCGTCGATTTCGTTACCGCCCTGACGGGTGACCCCGCGCACGATGGCGCTGGTGGCATCCTCGGGGGTGACGCCACTGGCGGCATACGCCAGCGGGTTGAGGAACGCAGCAATCAACCCCAGTTGCTGGTCGGGGTTGGCGCTGGCCGGGTCCTTGATGACGTTGAAGTCGATGTCGAAGCGGTCGACGGTTTCGGTCAGCATCGAGTGGCCGAAGCGGTACACGGTGTGGGCGAACTCGGCCACGATCGACGCATCGAGGTCGACGTCATAGACCTGGGTTGGCGCGAAGAACAGGTCGACCCGCGGCTGTACGGTACGGGCGAATTCCTCGAACACCAGGTGCTGGTACTGCATCTCGGTGCCGAACTTGGCCGCCTGGAACAGGCGCTCGCCGTTCCACACCAGTGCATCGATCTCGGGTTGGGTGACCGGCAATGCACTCACCGGGTTGAGCAGCCACTCGTTGAGGAAGACCAGGTCGTGCGCGTCCAGCACCGTGTCCTTGGTCTGCGCCACCAGCCGGTTGTGCTCGGCATGGAAGATCGCATGCACGGCGGTCAGGCCGATGTTCTCGTTGACCCGGCCATCGCCGGCAATGTAGTGCGCATCCAGCAGTTCGTTGTCGTAGGCCAGGTTGGCACCGGTCTGCGGGTTGACGGCTACGGCGTTGCCGGCGACGTTGTCGGCATCCGGCGCCAACACCCCGGCGCTGAACACCGGCACGGCATTGTGGGCGATGTCGGCGAGGAACTGGTGGCCGGTGCGCACGGCGTTGGTCAGGCTGATCGGCGCCAGCGGGTTGCCTTCCACCTGCTGGTCATCGGCCGTACCGGCAATACCGTCCAGGCCTTTCATCACCACCATCGGGTAGCCATGCGGGCCTTTGATGAAGTTGCCATAGGCATCGGTTGCCAGCAGCGGCACGTTGTCGACGTCGGCATCGGTCAGATTGATGCCGAGCAGGTCGCGGGCCTGGGCCTTGACCACTTTCCAGGTGGCCATGCCGCCGATTTCGTGATCGTCGCCGGTGCCGAACTTGCCATCGGCGCCCAGGTCGCGGTTGGTGATCAGCCGGCCCGTGGCGACCGGACCATCGGCAGTCATCATGTACGCGCGCAGGAACACCTGGTGCGAGGGGTGCGAGCTGTAGGTCTGGTTCTGGTCCACGAACGGTGTGGTGGTGTTGCTGTGCTCGTGAATGTCGTCGGCGTTGCCCAGGATGCCATCCGGCCCAGGCAGGTTGGTGGCGCGGGTCACCACCATGAAGTTGGTGAAGCCGCCCGGCACATACAGCGGGTCGTCCGCTTGCAGCGGGATGTAGATAGTGCCCGAGCCGCCCTTGGTGACCAGGTCCAGGCCGTGGTCGAAAAACTGCCCGAAGAAGGTCATCCAGGCGTTGAACGGCGCCGACAAGCCGGCATCGGCAGCGGTGTTTTCGAACAGGTACACGTCGTGGTCGTCGCCGGTGCCGAACTGGCCGTCCAGGCCCGGGCTGGCAACCACGCGCACGCCGTCCTTGAGCACATCGTCGTTGCCCGGCGTGCCGAAGTTGAGCACGCCATCCGCGCCAGGGTCGTAGGCAGTGGCGTAGGCGGCCGGGTTGTTGGAGGTCTGGTCGACGATCAGGTTGCTGATGGTGCGCGGCTGCGAGTCGAACACTGCACCACTGGTCTGCTGGTACGACGAACCCGGTATGGCGGGCGAGCCTGGGCCGAAGAAGCCGGCGGGTGCACCCTCGGCCGGGTTGAATACCGGGTCGCTCAGGCGCGGGAATACAGCGTCGGCAGCACCGTACTGGGTGTGGTTGTTGCCGTTGAGGTTCATCAGGTTGTTGTTCGAGCCATCCACCGCCCGCAGGCCCAGCGGCGCGCGGATGTTGGGGATCAGCGAGAGGATGTCCTGCCCATGGGCATCGGCTTCGGCGATCTTGATCTGCTCAAGAATGAAGTTGAGGTCGGAGCGCACCATGTGC
>NZ_JABMCN010000459.1 GCF_013179515.1 Pseudomonas sp. CM27 | reverse complement strand
CATCGGCACTTTGCCCGGGGGCAGCAGCGGGTCCGGCGAGTGGGCCTCGGGCCAGGCGATGCCGTCCTGCTCCAGGTCGGCGGCGGTGACGACGCGGTCCGGTTGCAGGTCGGCGCCCAACAGGGTCAGGTCGTGCCCGGCGTAGATGCGGTCGGCCTTGGTCGCCTTGAGCAACAGCGCATGGCCCTGCTGCGCGGGCCAGCCGGGCATGTCCTTGGCGCGGATGTCGCGGGCGAAGAGCTTGTCGCCGCAGACCTTGGACAACGCATCGTTGCGAAAACGCGCCTTGCCGTCATGGTTCATCCACTTCAGCGGCGAGGTGGTGACGCGGTCCTCCATCAGGGCGGCGAATGCCTGGCTGCCAAGCGGCGCCATGGTCACGCCGACACCAGCGATCAGGCCGCCTTGCAGGAAGGCGCGCCGGGAAATATCACGGTTGGACATGCTTGATCCTCTGGGCAGTTGGGGGCCTGCCCTTTTTTGATTCTAGTACTAGCGGGGAAAAGCTGACTTGTGCGTCAACTTTACAGCAAATTGGTGGGGGGAAGCAAAG
The DNA here is from genome assembly GCF_013179515.1 of Pseudomonas sp. CM27. Taxonomy (GTDB): domain Bacteria; phylum Pseudomonadota; class Gammaproteobacteria; order Pseudomonadales; family Pseudomonadaceae; genus Aquipseudomonas. The sequence goes on along the minus strand of NZ_JABMCN010000459.1, from coordinate 423 downwards.
TCAAGCCGACAATGTGTCGCGGTATGTCTCAGATGTGTGCGGGTGCGGGGCGTGAGGCGGTTAACCTTTACTTAATCATCCCCAGCCAGCATGGCCCCATTCCCAGTTCTGCCAAGGCGAAGACATGCGCGTCCTCCTGCTCTTCCTGACATTTTTCCTGGCCGGCCCGTTGCAGGCCAACCCGTTCGAGGTCAAACCCGACTTCCTGCCGGTCAACCAGGCCTTCGTGCTGACCCACGACCGCCAGCCCGATGGCCAGATGCGCCTGTACTTCCAGATCAAGCCGGGCTACTACCTGTACCAGAAGCGCCTGAAATTCGACGGCCTGCCGGCCGAGCAGCACCCGCAATTGCCGCCGGCGCTCAACCACCATGACGAGTTCTTCGGAGACAGCGCGGTGTACCGCGACCAGCTCGAACTGCT
>NZ_JABMCN010000458.1 GCF_013179515.1 Pseudomonas sp. CM27 | reverse complement strand
CGGTGCCTGCATAGCTGGCACGGTACGAGGCGTCGAGCAGGCGCAGGAACGCGTTGTCGGCTGCGCCGAACTCGCTCTGCCCGGCGACCAGGTTGTTGTAGCTGCCATCGACGGTGCGCAGGCCGAACGGCACCTGGCCGTTGGGCAGCAGGTCGATCAGGCTGGCGCCGGCAGCGTGAGCTTCGGCGATGAAAATCTGCTTGAGGATGAACTCCAGGTCCGACTTGCTGAAATTGGCCATTGCAATTGCCCTCGATCAATCGGGAGAAATCTCAGGGCAACAGGGTCCGTCCCGCGCCCAGTCAGTGTTGACGTGCGCAGTTTCTGTATGAGGGTTCTGGGGACCGGTGGGCGGTGTCGTAATGACGCCCCTGGCCTCATCGCCGGCAAGCTGGCCCCCGCCGAAACGGCGGAAACCCTGTTAACTGTGCGATACAGCGGTGTAACGCACATGCATCGCCCCCGACTCGCACAGGGTCCGAATACATCAGACTAAAGTCGTAGGCGAAAAGCTTGTCAATATCCCGTCAAAAAAATCGTCCACCGATGGTAATGCGATGCAACTAGCTGTTTTCCCGGTACTTATGAAAAGTTCAAAGAATTTATAGAGCGAAAAGATATTACTGGATGTTTCATTGCAACCTACGCTGCTGCATGTGGGAGCGACGCAGCGTTCTGGATTATTCGCCCTGAGAGCGACCCGTCTGCGAGCCGACCAAGAAGCCACAACTACCGCCGTACGGGGCGCCGCAAGGGCTTCCCGATTTGCGATGAAGGGAGGCCCCCGATGCCCAAGGCACCACGCACCCGTTCCGAACTGGCCGATGCGCTGTTTCGCCTGCGCCGCAGCTTTTACGCCCTGGGCGCCTTCAGCGGCGTGATAAACGTCATGATGTTGACGCCAGCCGTTTACATGCTGCAGGTGTACGACCGCGCTCTGGTAAGCCGCAACGTCACCACCCTGGCCATGCTCACGCTGTTGGTAG
>NZ_JABMCN010000457.1 GCF_013179515.1 Pseudomonas sp. CM27 | reverse complement strand
CCGTCACGCTGAGCACCGGCGAAGTGTTGGTGTTCAAAGCCGGCGAAACCACCAAGACCATCTCTGCGCCTGCGCAGGGCGATGACGTGTTCATCGACAACGGCAAGATCACCGTCAGCATCGATGGCGCCACTGTCCCGGGCCCAGCGCTGGAAAACCTGGTGATCGGCGACCCGGCCACCGTTCAGGTCTCGGACACCCTCAGCAAGGTCACCGCGGTACTGTCGGTCGACAACACCGCTGTGGTCGAAGGCGGCAAGATCACCTACACCGTCACCCTGATCAGCGAAGACACCAAGCTGCCAGTCACTGGCCACGGCGGCGTAACCGTCACCCTGACCGGTGGCACCACCGTGACCATTCCGGCAGGTTCAGCCTCGGGCACGGCCTTCATCAATGCTCCGGATGATGTGTACACCGGTGGGCAAAACACCATCACCAAGTCGATCACCGGCATCGCTGTTGCTGGCGACAAGGTGTTCGAGAACCTGGTGACCGGCACCAACAGTGTCAGCACTACCGTCAGCGACGAGCCAAGCGGCCAGGGCGATGTTGCCAAGGTGAGCATCAATGGCACCACTTCGCTGACCGAAGGCGAAACCGGTAGCTACACGCTGACCCTTACCCATGAATCCAAGGCTGAAGTGACTGTCACCCTCAGCTATAGCGGCACCGCCAAAAACGGTGAGGACTTCACCGGCGTGACCACCGTGAAGATCCCGGCCAACAGCACTGGCACCACCTTCACTATCGGTACCATTGACGACAGTCGAGTCGAAGGCACCGAGAATTTCGTGGTCAAGATCGAAACGGCCACCGGTGGCAACTTCGAGAACCTGCAGGTCGACAGCAGCAAGTCGAGCGTGACCACGGCCATCCTCGACAACGACCACCTGCCGGTTTCGCCTGGCGGTGCAGTGTCTGGCGTGGAGGACACCGATTACGTGTTCGGCTGGAGCGACTTCAAAGTCACCGATGCCGATGGC
>NZ_JABMCN010000456.1 GCF_013179515.1 Pseudomonas sp. CM27 | reverse complement strand
AGCGCCTGCTGGCTCAGCTACTGGCTGACCCGCCTGGCAACCTGCTGCTGATCTTCGCCAGGCGTACCGATGTGGCTGTCGGCAATGCCATGCCCACCTTGCCGGCAACCCTGCGCAGTACCACGCTGACCCTGCGTCCGCTGGCCGTTGGTGCGGTAGCCGAACTGATCGGCGAGCGCTACCACGTCGGCCCTGAGCAAGCGTTGCCGCTAGCCGGGCTGGTGCACGAAAAGACCGCGGGCAACCCGTTTTTCATCAACCAGATTCTCCGGGCCATGGTCGAAGACCAGCTGTTCAACTTCGACACCCAGGCCATGCGCTGGTCGTGGTGCCTGCAGGCAGTGGCCCGCCACCGCTATGCCGACAATGTTGCCGACCTGATGATCCACCGCCTGACACGCCTGCCAGCGGCGCAACGCGATGTGCTGCGAGTCGCCAGCGCGGCCGGCAACCGATGTGATGATGGCTTGCTCCACCAGGTCCTCGCAGAGCCACCAGGCGAACCGTTGAAAGCCTTGATTGCCGCCGGTTTCCTGTTGCCTGGCCAGAAAGGCCTGGGCTTTGCCCATGACCGGGTAATGGAGGCGGCTTACCAGCTCACGCCGATACCCGAGCGTGCCTCGCTGCATGGGCAGATTGCCCAGGCCATGCTCGGGGCCTGGCCCGAGCATTTGCACGAAGTGCTGTTCGAACTCGCCCACCAGCTGCAAAGCGCCGACCCATGCGGGTTTGCAGCGAACGACCGCGAAGTGTTCCTGCAGCTTTTGTGCGAAGCGGCATCGCGCACCCGCGACAGCGGTGCCTTTGCACAGGCAGTCAGCTACCTGCACACGGCCGACCAGCTACTGAACCACGGCGGCACGCTGCAAAGCCGCGCCAGCCATGGCTTTGCCATCGCCTGCATGGCGGCAGAGTGCGACATGCAACTGTCGCGCATGAGCGCGGCCGAGGCCCAGGTCGGCGTATGCCGGCAGCGCGCACGCACGCCGCTGGACCAGG
>NZ_JABMCN010000454.1 GCF_013179515.1 Pseudomonas sp. CM27 | reverse complement strand
CCCAGCCGAAAGTCCCGGTGGTGGTGGCCCTCGCCGATGCCGAAGGCATGGCCCTGGACCTGGGCCTGTCGGTGTCGGCCTACCAGCATCAACTGCGTGACCTGATGCCCGCCGAGCAGCTGGAACACACCCGACCTGCGCAAGGCCCCGAGCATGAACGGGTGCCGGCGTGCTACCGGCTGGATGCCGAACAGCTGAGCCGACAAAGCCGCGATTTCCACCATCGCAACCTGGTGGGCATGCTGCTGAACAAGACGCTGGAAAGCCTGTACCCGGCCGATGCACCGTCACCGGAGCTGGCCGCCTTCAGGATCAACACGGAACGCCGCGGCCCCGCCGCTGCTCCGGCAGCGGCACGCTTCGAGGCCCTCACTCACCAGGACTACTCCCCCGGCGGCGCCCGCCTGGCACAGCGCATTGATACCGCCAAATACCTGCGCTTTCTCGCTGAACGCGATGCGCTGGAAGAGCGGCTTGCAAGCCTGCGCAACCTGGCCTTGCAAGCCAGCAACGATCACGACGTCTGGCTGGCCACGGCGGAGGCCGCTGCTGTCGATAATCCCTACAGCCTTGCTGCGGCGCTGGCCTGCTACGACCGTGACGAACGCCTCTCCGCCCGCGGCCTGGAAATATCCCTGGCGCTGATAATCAATCCAATGGGTCAGCCAACACCCGGTACCGAAGACCAGGATCGACGCTTCAAACGTCTGGAACAGTGGCTGGATCAGCACGACAGCCCGCTGTACACAGCCCTGGCACCGTTCAACCCGTTCAAGGACAAGGCCGACTCGATCGGCAGTCTGTTCGGCGCCAGCGACGATGTAATCGAGGGCCTGGCCGGTCGTTTCCCGGCCATGGCCGATATCACCGACCTCACCGCCCAGTCGGTCAATGCCGTGGTGCTCAAGCGCCTGCGTGGAAAGACCCGGTGGGATGCCAGTCATGGCCTGCGTCAGCAAGTGCTGCTGGCAGCACGTGAAGGCAATGCCGAGAAAGCGCTGGGGCTGCTGGCAGCCCGGTATCGGATCACCGAGCAGGCAATTCGGGAAAATCC
>NZ_JABMCN010000453.1 GCF_013179515.1 Pseudomonas sp. CM27 | reverse complement strand
ATCAGTGCCGCCGGCAGCAGTAACAGCACCATTGGCTTGCTGGCGATGATTCCACAGGTATGCACCATTATCGGCATGCTGGTGTGGGGCCTGCATTCCGACCGTACCCGGGAACGCAAATGGCACCTGGTGCTGCCCATGCTGGTGGCAGCGGCCGGCTGGATGTTCACTGCGTATGCCGGCGACCCCCAGGTGCAGCTGGCAGGCATCTGCATGGCCGCCACCGGCTCGTACACCGCCATGTCGATCTTCTGGACCACCCCGGACCAGGCCATGTCGTTCAAGGCACGGGCGATCGGTATTGCGGTGATCAACGCGTTCGGCAACATCGGCTCGGCGCTCAACCCGCTGGTGGTCGGGTGGCTGAAGGACCTGACCCAAAGCTTCACTGCCGGGATTGTCTACGCCACGGTGCTGCTGGTGATCGGCGCGCTGTTGACCTTCTTGCTGCCATTGCCCTCGTCCACCCCAAAGCCATCACCGAACCTGTAGGAGATTGCCCAGCCCATTGAGCTGCGCTGTCGAGCAGAGAACTGATGCTGGGCGCTGTGGGAGCGGGCGCGCCCGCGAAGAACCCGGCGCGGTGGCTGGCACCGGCTGCGCCGGTGTTCGCGGGCACGCCCCACACAAGGCCCCTGCTAAATCAGTAAGTCATGTGCAGTGCTATGGAGCAGGACACACTGTGCGCCGCATCACGTTCCGGAACACGCTAGTACATGCGTACTATTCTCCGCGCGGCGAGCGCTCCCGATACTCCCGGTGTTAATGCGTTGCACCTAAGGAATGCCATTGCCCTCGAGGCTGGCAGCCACTTGCGTGGCATCAAATGGAGTATCTGGAGTCGCCATGAAGCCCCTATTCAGACTTTCCCCGCTCACGTTCGCGATCACCCTCGCCATGCTGCCGAACGCCCACGCGGCGGACTACATCCTCGACAGCGGGCAAGACACCTTCAGCAGCGACCGCGCGTATGACGGCACGGTGTCACTGCGCCCCGGCAACGGTGTCCCTGCCAGCCTGACCATCAACAACGGTGCCGAACTCACCAGCAAAGGCGGGCGAATAGGTG
>NZ_JABMCN010000452.1 GCF_013179515.1 Pseudomonas sp. CM27 | reverse complement strand
TGTACGCGGTGACAGGGAGCTTGATGGTCCTTAGGTCTAGGTTTACAGGTCGTTGGCTTTTCACGGCTTTTTTCACACTGAAGAGCCCCTAGCGAATCAGGGCAAAGTTGTTGGTAAGTGTACTGGTCAGGTACCCACCACCCAGGGAACGGCGACCCCCAGCAGTTCGGGCTTGCAAGCCCCTGGCGGTCGGGTGCCGAGTATAGACAGTTAGGCTGCTTATGACAACGTGACGGGGTAGCCCAAATAGCGCATTGCCTTTAGCGAACAAAAGGCGTAAATGGGCGAGAATTTCGCGAAAAACCAGGCTTCAAAGCCTGTTTCAACAAGCCTTTAGGCAAATTGACATCTGAATTTATCCCTCTATAGTGGTGCGGGCCCTGCGTGGGGGGTCTGTCTGATGATTTCTAGCATTAATAGGAGGCCACATGGCTGACAAAAAAGCGCAGTTGGTCATCGAGGGCGCTGCCCCCGTCGAGCTGCCCATTTTAACCGGCACCGTTGGTCCTGATGTAATCGACGTCCGCGGGTTGGGGGCCACTGGTCACTTCACCTTCGACCCTGGTTTCATGGCGACCGCCTCGTGCGAGTCGAAGATCACCTACATTGACGGCGACAAAGGTATCCTGCTGCACCGCGGCTACCCGATCGAGCAACTCGCCGAACAGTCCGACTACCTCGAAACCTGCTACCTGCTGCTCAACGGCGAACTGCCGAATGCCGAGCAGAAGGCCCAGTTCGTCAGCACCGTGAAAAACCACACCATGGTTCACGAGCAGCTGAAATCCTTCTTCAACGGCTTCCGTCGCGACGCTCACCCGATGGCGGTGATGTGCGGCGTGGTCGGCGCCCTGTCGGCGTTCTATCACGACTCCCTGGACATCAATAACCCGCAACACCGCGAAATTTCCGCGGTGCGCCTGGTCGCGAAAATGCCGACCCTGGCCGCGATGGTCTACAAGTACTCCATGGGCCAGCCGATGATGTACCCGCGCAACGACCTGTCGTACGCGGAAAACTTCCTGCACATGATGTTCAACACCCCGTGCGAGATCAAACCGATCAGCCCGGTGCTGGCCAAGGCAATGGACCGGATCTTCATC
>NZ_JABMCN010000451.1 GCF_013179515.1 Pseudomonas sp. CM27 | reverse complement strand
ACACGACCAACATAGACCACGTCTTGGCCCACTGCGTCACCTACCGGGGTCGGATAATCATCACGCTCCACCAGCTCGAGGCTGTCAGCCGCCTCCAGGGCCTGGTTGACGGCGTCCAGGTCGACCGGGCGACGGCTTTCTACGGCCACACTGAAGCTATCGCCGAAAAACACCGGGACTTGAACGCAGCTCACGGAAATCTTCAGCTCAGGCAAGTCCAGCAGCACGCGCAGCTCGCTGACCAAGCGGCGCTCCAGCAGCGTGTGGCCCTGCTCATCGGCTGCGCCGACCTGGGCCAGCAGGTTGAACGCCACCTGACGGTCGAAGAAACGCGGCTCAAGCGGGCGGGCATTGAGCAGTTCGGCGGTTTGCCGGGCAAGTTCGCTGACCGCTTCGCGGCCTTGTGCAGACACCGCCAGCGCGGCCATCACCTGCACCCGCTCGATGTCCAGCAGCCTTTTAAGCGGCGCCAGCGCCACGGCCAGGGCAACGGCGGCCGAGCACGGGCTGAGAATGCGTGCCGGCAGTGCCAGGCCGGCCAGGCGTTCGGCGTTGGCTTCGGGCACCAGTGCCAGGGCATCGTCCAGGCCACCGGACAGGTCGATGACCGAGCAGCCGGCCTGCAGCGCCTTGCCGGCGAAGCTGCGGCTGACAGCGGCGCCGGTGGCGAAGAAGGCCAGCTTGACCTGGGCGAAGTCGAAGCTGTCGACTTCACGCACCTTGAGCTTTTTGCCGGCGAACATGACGCTGCTGCCTGCCGATTCCATGCTGGCCAGCAGGTGCAGGGTGCCGACCGGGAACGCCAGTTCTTCGAGGACCTGTACCAGGGTTTCACCGACGCTGCCGGTGGCGCCGACGACGGCGATATCGAATGTTGGGTTCATGCGGGCTGCCTCTGGCGAAACGGGAGCGGCACTTTACTCGGATTGTTGGGGCGAGGCCAATGCCGTCTATGCGCTTCTCGTATCGGCCTCGATGAACATTTGCGGATATAAAAAAACCCGCGCTGTCGCCAGCACGGGTTTTCGGTCACAGCAGAACGATCAACGCTCCAGCAGAATCCGCAGCATGCGGCGCAGCGGTTCGGCGGCACCCCACAGCAGCTGGTCGCCCACGGTGAACGCACCCAGGTACTGCGAACCCAT
>NZ_JABMCN010000450.1 GCF_013179515.1 Pseudomonas sp. CM27 | reverse complement strand
GCATCCGCGCCGCTGACCGCTTCGATGGCATTGACCACCGGCTCGTTAGCGCCAACGTAGACGTTGTCCGGTGCGACTGCAGTTGCCGAACCTGTGGTGCTGTTGGCCGGTACAACAACCGTGGTGCCATCAGTCAGCTTGAAGAACAGCTCCGAGTGGTTGTTGATCGGCAGACCATCTTTGTTGGTCAGCGTCACGGTGTAAGTGATCTCACCGCCTTCGGTGACCGAAGCCGTAGCAGTCAGCTTGGCCACCACCTCGTCAGTGGTATCAGTCACCTGAACCGAAGCGTCACTGCCCAGCTGCAGATTCTCGAAGGTACGGCCATCGACATCGGCAGCGGACTTGAGGCCCAGGCTGATTTCACCCGAGTCTTTGTAAACGTCGTCACCCTGAGCGTCGTGGGTATACGGGGCGCTGGTCTCGCCGGCCTTGATGGTGACCTGTGCGTTGTTGCTCAGGGTCACGACCAGATCGTGCTCCAGCGGTGCGTTGATATGCACGGTGAAGGTCGGTTTGACGTTCTCGGCGACCGACACCTGGTCAGCGCTGATGGTGACCTTGACCAGATCACCTTCATTGCCTGGCGTACCCGGCTCGTCGGTAACGGTGGTGCTGACCGGAGTCTTGTCCAGGGTCAGTTGTTCGAACTTCCACGCATCTGCCCCGCTGACGTCGGCAATCGCCTTCACGACCGGGTCGTTGCCGCCAGCGTAGACGTTGTCTGCCGCAGTGACGGTGATCGAACCGGTGCTGCTGTTGGCCGGCACCACGACAACCGTCTTGCCGTCGCTCAGGGTGAAGTACAGCGCCGAATGGTTGTTGATCGGCAGGCCGTCCTTGCTGGTCAGCGTGACGGTGTAGGTGATCTCGCCGCCTTCGTTCACCGAAGGCGTGGCAGTCAGTTTGGCTACCACTTCGTTGATGGTGTCGGTAACTTTTACCGACGCATCACCGCCAAACTGCAGGTTCTCGAAAGCGGTGCCCTTGGCGTCTTCGGCGGTCTTGATACCCAGGCTGATTTCGCCGGCATCCTGATAGACGTCGTCACCCTGCGCATCGTGGGTGTACTGCACGCTGGTCTCGCCAGCCTTGATGATGACCTGGGCGTTGTTGCTCAGCGTCACAACCAGGTCGTTGGCCAATGCAGTGTTGATGTGCACGG
>NZ_JABMCN010000045.1:12428-28411 GCF_013179515.1 Pseudomonas sp. CM27 | reverse complement strand
GGTGCTGGATGTTGATGACTGTTTGCCAATCGATCAGGTCGGTGGGCGATATGTGCACCTGGTCGAAGGGCCACATGCCGGGATCGTGCAGCGCAACGCTTACATCGTGCTTACCTAGGCTGGGCACCTGGGCACCTGGGCGAGTGGGGCAGGTGGGTGTCTGTTATCGACCCCATAGCAGACATTCAGATGGAAGCCCCAACCATCTATATATAGGCTGTGCGTTCTGAAATGGATTTCCAGGTAAGGGCAAGCGGCTTATGGCAAGTTCCGAAATTCACGAACGGTTGAACAACCGTCGATTCACCGTCGCCAACAACACCCACGGGCTATCGGGCAACGGAACGGTATTTCATTATCTCGTCGACGGTGGGGCCATCACCGGCACTTACCAAGGCGGCCGGATCCGCATGGGCTCTCAAGTGGGGCGGGTGACAGGCCGCAACACCATCGAGCTTCTTTATCACTGCATTACCACTGAGGATGAGATCCTCGCTGGCTGGTCGCGCGGTGAGATTGGCCTAGACCAACATGGCCGCACGACGCTTCACTTTGTTTGGGGATGGTTATCAGGTGCGACGGGTGGGGGCGAGTCTAGTTACGTCGAGCTTGCCGAATAGCTAGCCTATTGCAGAAGCAGCGATTCTCGAACGTTTGCAATGGGTCGATGCCGGTCAAAATTCTCTTCAAGGGAGTGTGAATTGTGCGGGCGGTCTGGAGCTATCTTCAGCATGCAGATATTTTCAACAATTGCTGCGCTGCACTTTATTTTGCCGTCAAGCAAAAAGGGTGGCAGCTGGACGTAGGTCGACGGACCGAGACTCCATGGCCGGCTCTGCTAGGATGACTCGCTCACCAGAACTTGAGCTACAGACGATCAACCACTAAAAGGAATTTCCATTGATCAAGCAATGTGTACTCGGTCTTGCAATCGCATCGATACTAACAGGCTGCGGCGAGGACAGAGAGAAGACCGCCCGCACCAAAATCGGCGCAATCAGCGTAGCGTTCGATGCCCGCCCGCAAGGCACCCCAAACGCCAGCGGTACCAGAACGCTGACCCGGCAAACCATCAACCAGTGCGTCGAACACCTGACCAAAACCAAGGCTGACTTCGACGTCATCCGCAAGGACTATGCCGACACCCAGGCAGTGCAGTCGATGGAGACCAAAGCGCTGTATGGAAAGGTGCGCGGCCAGCTGGCGACTTGTCAGCAGACGAAGGCTAAGTTGGACTATTGAGAGCTGACGCAACTCACTCAAAGGAATTGAGGACCGGATGCCATGAACGACATCAACAATGTGCAACGTTTGTATTCCATGGAAGGCGCAGCCCACCTGTACTCCAGCGACCCTGCAATACTCACCCCCGCAGATCTCTACAATGTGAAGCACGAGCCCGCACACCTTGCGGCGCTGCAGAACTGCAACATCTACCTCATCGTCCGCCGCCCCCGGGTGTACCTGCAGCCGGAGAGTTTCAGCCTCAGCGGCCGGACCGTAACCGGCAACTTCCTGGTTCGCCGTGCGCAGGGCATGGTGGCGGTTCCGTTTGTCTACGAAATTCCAAAAAGCTCCATCCCCGCAGATGTGCCGATCGTGGATGTCGCGATCGCGGTAAATGGCGCTGCGATGGTTGCTATCACACCCTGTGGCAAGCAGATGATGTCGGCTAGCGTGATCATCGCCGCATCGGAACATGAGCTTGCCGATGAAGACACCGCGATGGAGGTGCTTTACGTGGGGCAGGGGATTGGCCGAACCCGTGCGCGCACGGCGCTGGACAGGCTGCAATGCCACAGCACCCTGCAGAGGATCCTTGCCGACACGCTCACCAACTTCTACGAGCATGAGGTTTTGCTGTTGCTGTATCGCTTCGAGCACGGGCGCACTGTGGTCAGCAATGGCGGCGATTTCAACGTCGATGCCCAGGCGGACGACCACGCCGACCTGGCACACTTCAAGCGCTTGCAGGGCGTGCGTCTGAAGCGCCATGAAGTTGTGTCGCTGGTCGAAGCGGGCCTTATCAATTACTTCAAGCCCTACTACAACAGTTTGCTCAAGGCGACGAGCTTCTCGGCGAAAAACAAGCTGAAGGTTCTCAGGCAATTGATGGCCAAGGGGCCGACCGGGTTGATTGTGGAGCTGTCGACCGTGAACCTGCGTTCGCGCATCGGCACGCTCCATGCCATACCGGTTGACCTTGCAGCTGCCTATCCGCCCGAGGTGCTTGATGGGCGCAACATTGATGATGAGCAAACGCGTGAGCGGTGGCGGGAAGAACTGAGAAGGGTCGCGCATACCCACATCGCAAAGTTTGCCCTGACCACAGCCGATGAGCGAGAGACTTTCATGCATGGGACGGTTTTTCTGGGGGATAGCGAGCGGGTTATGCTGTGAGCCGATGCTTCCGCCGATTGCTGCCTGATGCGGTTAGGCGCACGCATGGAACAGCCAAAGTGACGTTGTGATAGTCATTGACACGTGCGTTCAACGATGCCTTGGTTCCACTTAACTCACGGCCACCAGAGGCTACGATAGAGCCCCGAATCACCATCAACTGCCTGCTTCAATCAATCGCAGGCTTATGATAAGGAAGTCAAGAAAATGGATGTACTTTGCACCTCTCTGGACGAAGTCCGCCAAGGCATCGATGACATAGACCGCAGCCTCGTTTCGCTTCTCGCCAAACGGGGAAGGCTCGTCACGCAAGCGGCGGCCTTCAAGAAAACCTCCGATGATGTACGTGCGCCTGCACGGGTTGAGCAAGTAATAAGGAAGGTTCGTGAAATGGCTGACGAAAGCGGTGCCTCTGCTGAGGTCGTGGAGCAGGTGTACCGGGCGATGATTTCGGCATTCATCACTGAAGAACTGAGCACTCATGCGAAGCTGACCAACGAACCTTCAGCACCTTGATCACAACGCGGGGCTCATCGAAAGCCCCGCCGCTTTTGCTCGCCCACTAGCCCATTTATCAGTCGTGGCCGCTGGTACAGCATGACTTTGCCCAGTAAGCCTGCATGCTGGAATATTTTTTTATTTCCGGTCACGTACGTACAGTTCGGAAGAAGCGACTCAAAGTGCTCAGTGTATTTATGTGCGATGTAAAACAGCACGATAATAGACAAAATGATGGGCGCAAGGATCAACAGCGCAATCAATCCAGGGTCAACTGTATTCACTTTGATACCTCGCGAAATAAAAAATCACCCACCATCTCGCCTCCCAAGGGGCTGATTACATAATGACGTTCAACCCACCCTTGATCACTAGCAGGAACTGGAACGGCTTGAGGCCTTACCCTGATGGCCCAGATATATTTCAGTCGGAGTGGAGCTTTTTGCCCGACCCATTTGCCTTTGTTCCCAGCCGCCAGTTTTCACGGCGCCGCTTGAGGCGTTGATCAGGCCGCCAGTTTCGCAACCCGCTTGCCATCGCCGATCAGGATGTCTTCAAAAAACGCCCCCACCGGCTCGGTTGGGTGGCACAGCTGTATCTCCAGCACCCACACCACTTCGCTCGGGACGATTTCCACCTCGGCCAGTTTGTCCTGCCCATACAGCACATGCGGGAAATCGGCGATGCGGTGGCCGGCCAGGTTGCGTTCAAGCTGCCACCCTTTGGCCTGGGCGCTGCGTTCGGCGAAGTCATACAGCTCCCGTCCGGTCAGCCCGCGGCCCCAGGCCTGGCGGGTTTCGTCGAACACTTCATGCAGCGCCTTGACGCAGGCGTGGTGCAGGTCGTGCTCACCAAACACGAAGGTATCGCCATAGTCGCCTTCGTAGCCGTCCCATACCGGGCCAACGTCAACCACGACGATATCTGTGGTACGTAATACACGTTTCAAATCAACGCCTTGCCGAGGTGTACGGACCGTGTCGTCGCCAAAACGGATGTAGGTCGGGTGCCAGGTATGTGAAGCGCCCATGGCCTGCAAGGTGTGCGCGGCCATTTCCAGCGCCTGGGCGGTGGTCATGCCGACCTGCAGCTGGCTGGCGATGGCGGCGACTGCCCGTACCGACTGCTCGCGCGCCGCCAGCATGCCGTCCAGCGAGTAACGCGGGCCGACCTTTTCCAGCTCGGGGTGCAGTGCGCTGGATAAAGCAGCGGCCGCCGGCGAAGTGCCGCTGGAAACAAAGGCCTCGGCGACAAAACGATGGGGCTGCACGCCTGCTGCAAGGCACAGCTCGCGGGCCTGGCTGATCATCGTCGCGTTGCCGCAAGCATAAACCTGGATGTCGGACCAGCGGTGTGCCTGGGCCAGCGCCACCTGTTGCACGCGTGCCTCGGCCGAAAGAACCCGGTGCCAGCGGAAGTCGGGGTGCGTACGGCTGGCCTCGTCGAGAAAAGCGCAGTCATGGAAATCCGCCTGCGATGAACCGCCCCAGTACAGGGTGACCTGCGCATCACCCGCCAACGCCGTCAGCAGCAAGGGCTTGATGCCTGCGTAACCGGTGCCGGTGGCGAACAGCACCACCGGGAGCTGGTCATCATGCTGCCAGGTGCAGGCACCCACGGGGCCTTCGAGTTGCAGTGTGTCGCCTGCCTGCAGTGTGGGCAGCAGGTGATGCGTGAACAGGCCGCCACTGACCTTGCGGATGTAGAACACCAGCTGCCCCTGGTCCTGGGCTGGCAGGTTGGCGATGGAGAAACAGCGGCTGTCGCCGTTGTCGAGCAGGAACCTGACGTACTGGCCCGCCCGCACCTCCAGCGGCTGGGCAGGCTGGAGCACCAGTTCGACGATATCGGTGCTCAGTTCGCGCTGGACAACCACCTGCGCCTGGGTTTGCAGTACGGGCGTTTCCAGGGACCACCCCGGGATCTCCAGGCGCATGTCACTGCAAGCGTGGCTCTGGCACAGCAGCATCTCGTCGTCGGCCAGTGGATAGCACGGCGCGGGCGCGTCTGCATCGCGTTGCCTGGCCTGGTACTGCCCAGCCACCACCTTGACCTTGCACGAGCCGCAGGCGCCGCGGCGGCAGGAGAAGGGCACCGGCAGGCCGCTGGCGAGCATGGCGTCGAGCAGCAGTTCCTGGCTGGCTTCAAAGGTTTTGCCCGAAGGCGACAATTCAATGACGTGGCGGCTTTGCATGAGCACCTCGGGGCAAATGGAGGTTTGATTGTTGCTATAGTCCAGGACCAGAAGAACCTCCAGTTTTGGATAATTCACATGGTCCAGCTTCGCAAATGGCCGCCGCTGCTCAAGCTCGATGGCGCGCAACCGCAGGCTTCGTACAGGCAGATCGTCGAGGGGCTGGTGGCCGCGATCAGCGAGGGCCGCCTGCGCCCTGGCACGCCATTGCCGGGCACGCGCGAGATGGCGCGGCTGCTCAACGTCAATCGCAAGACGGTGATCCTTGCCTATGAGGAAGCGCAGACCAAGGGCTGGCTGGAAACCGTGCAGCGCCGAGGTACCTTCGTCAGCCAGCAGCTGGCGGCTGGCACGCAGGTCGAACACAGTGTCGCGCAGCCCTTTGCCTTGGCGCTGCCAGAGGCGCCTGCCGTCGCCTACTTCGCCGCCAATGAACTGGCTGCCGCCCAGCAGGGGCGGCCAGGTGCGTTGTTCATCGACAACGGCGCCTGTGACCACCGCCTGCTACCCCAGGCCGTGCTGCATCGCTACTACCGCAATGCGTTGCGCAGCAGCTTTGCCAGCAACAGCGTGCGCCATGGCAGCGACTGCAGCAGCCGCTACCTGCGCACTGCGCTGGCCGACATGCTGCGGCACAATCGCGGCCTCAACGTTGGCGTCGAACATATCTGCTTGACCCAGGGCATGCAGATGTCGCTGCACCTGGTGGCCAGTGTGTTGCTCAAGCCGGGTGATGTGGTGCTGGTCGAGCGCCTGAGCTACCCGCCGGCGTGGGAGATTTTTCGTCAGCTGGGCGCTCGGCTGGTGACGGTGGAGCTGGACGACGAGGGCTGCCGGGTCGATCAGCTGGAGGCGATATGCCGGCTGCACCCGGTGCGAATGCTGTACATCACGCCCCATCACCAGTTCCCGACCACCGTCAGTCTGCCAGCCGGGCGCCGGCAGCGGTTGCTGGAGCTGGCGCGCCAGCATGACTTCTGTGTGGTCGAAGAAGACTACGACTATGAGTATCACGTCGCCGGGCGGCCCTATCTGCCGCTGGCCAGCGACCGCCAGCAGCGGCATGTGATCTACATCGGCTCGCTGTCCAAGGCCTTGGGCAGCACGTTCCGTTGCAGCTTTATCGTGGCGCCGGCAGAGGTGACACAAGTGCTGGAGCGCAGGGCGACGCTGAACCTGGGGCAGGGCGATGCGGTGATGCAGCGGATGCTGGCCGAGCTGATCAATGATGGCGAGCTGAAAAAACACTTGCGCCGGGTCAACCGCGAGTACCGCCGGCGTCGGGAGACCCTGCTGGCTTGCCTGCGGGATGCGTTTGGCGAACAGATTACGGTACGCGAACCGGAGGGCGGGCTGGCCTTGTGGGTGCGGTTTGCCGACGCCATCGATGTGGACCGGCTGGTTCGCAAAGCGCAGGAGCTGGACCTGGTAGTGCGCAGTGGCCGGCAGTTTTCGCCGTTCGGGCATGCCGAGAACGCCTTGCGCCTGGGGTTTGCTTCGCTGGATGCGGATGAAATTCGCCGGGCCGTCCAGCGCTTGGCGCAGGCGGCCAGGGCGATGTAGTGCCGGGCTAGGCTTTGGTTTTGGGGTCTGCTGACATCCGCCACCAGCCTGACACTGACCTCGGTATCCGCCTCGCCGAGCCTGGATGCACCAGAAAACACCCAGCGCATTTCGCTGCAGGTCGAGGGCAGCGGGCCGGACGTTTTCGTCATGCTGGATCAGCCACATGCATTTGCGCTGCCGTGATCGACTTCCTCGGCCGATGAGGTTAGCCTCGGCGCAATGCTGCCAGCCCAGCCAATAGAAAATCCATCGCCATGACCTCAGGTTTTCCCGGGTTGCCCTCACTCAACGCGCTGCGCGTGTTCGAGGTGGTGGCGCGCCACTTGAACTTTCGCCTGGCGGCCGAGGAGCTCGGTGTCACCCAGGCCGCCGTTGCCCAGCAGGTTCGCGGGCTGGAAGCCGGCCTGGAGGTGCGCCTGTTCGAGCGCTTGCCGCGCGGGCTTGGCCTGACCGATGCGGGGCATGCCTACAGCACCAGTGTGCGCAGTGCCCTGGCGATGATCGACGAGGCCACACGGCTGCTGCGCCCGACACCTTCCCACCTCACCGTCAGCGTGACGCCGACCTTTGCCTCGAAATGGCTGATCCCCAGGCTAGGGCACTTTGCCGAGAGCCACCCTGATATCGACCTGCGGGTGCTGGCCACCGACCGGCTTTCGCACTTTCATACCGATGGGGTGGACCTGGCGGTGCGTTATGGTCAGCCACCATTTGCTGCCGGGTTGAACGCAGAGTTGTTGATGGAACCGCGTGTGGTGGCAGTGGCGAGCCCGGCACTGTTGGCCGGTATGGGCCGGCCGCAAGGCTTCGCCGCCCTGCAGCGCTATGTGGCGCTGCACGATGCGCACAATTTCTGGCCGTCATTCTGTGCAACGGTGTTCCCTGGTCACCCCCCGCCCACCGCCAGGACCGTGCGCTTCAACCAGACCTCGCTGGCCATAGAAGCGGCCATTGGCGGCCAGGGCATCGCCTTGGCCAGCCATGCCTTTGTCCGTGACGACATCGCGGTCGGCCGGCTGGTGCAGGTATTCCCCCAGCACCTGCAGCTGGACAAGGCGTTCTACCTGGTATGGCCACGTAAAGGCCAGCCCATTGCGGTGCTGGAAACGGTGAGGGCCTGGCTGAAGGCGCAAGTTGACGAAAGAAAATCTACTGGCTAGGCGAAGCCTGGCTGCCTCCCTCGGTCGCGGCGTGGCTGCTACTGTGAATGCACTTGTAAGCACAGCGTTGCATCTTCAACGGAGGCAGTATGTCGGTAGAAAAGGTAGCAATCATCACCGCCGGTGGCAGTGGCATGGGCGCTGCGGCAGCACGCCGCCTGGCCGCAGACGGCTTCAAGGTCGGGATTCTCTCGTCCTCGGGCAAGGGCGAGGCGCTGGCCAGGGAGCTGGGCGGGATTGGCGTGACGGGCAGCAACCAGTCGGTCGAGGATTTGCAGCGGCTGGTCGATGCCGTGGTCGAGCAGTGGGGGCGTGTCGATGTACTGGTGAACAGTGCCGGCCATGGTCCACGTGCGCCGATCCTCGAGATCAGCGATGGCGACTGGCACAAGGGCATGGACACCTACCTGCTCAACGTCATCCGTCCGACACGCCTGGTGACGCCGATCATGCAACGGCAGAAGGGCGGGGCGATCATCAACATCTCCACCGCCTGGGCGTTCGAACCCAACGAAATGTTCCCGACCTCGGCGGTGTTCCGTGCGGGCCTGGCAGCGTTCAGCAAGATATTTGCCGACACCTATGCGGCGGATAACGTGCGCATCAACAATGTGCTGCCGGGCTGGATCGACAGCCTGCCGGCCACCGAGCAACGTCGCGACAGCGTGCCGCTCAAGCGTTATGGCACCAGCGAGGAAATTGCCGCGACCATTGCCTTTCTGGCCAGCGAGGGTGGCGCGTACATCACTGGGCAGAACATCAAGGTCGATGGTGGCCTGACGCGTAGCGTCTGAGCTGCTGCCGTATTCGCGGGCAAGTCCGCCCCTACAGAGGAGCGGACTTTGCCTGGGGCACTCGCGCTTTCATCAAGCGCTTTGGGCTGCCAGGCTGTTGCTGACATTGCGCCCCAGCACCAGCACCGTGACAAACCCACAGCCCACCAGCGCCGTGGCCAGGCTCAGCAGCACCGCCGTGCCCATATGGTCGACCACCTGCCCACCGAAGAACGAGCCCAGCGCAATGATCACCTGGAACATCGCCACGAACAGCGGCATGCCACGCTCGACATCCTTGGGCGCGACCACAAACATCCAGATATTGGCGCAGGCCGGGAACGCGCCAAAGGCAAAGCCCCACAGCGCGATCAGCATCGCGGCGCCGGTCATGCCGGTGGCGAAGTGCGGGAACAGGGCGGTGCTGACAGCGATCAGCAGCGCGACCAGCATCAGGGTATGCCGTACGCTGCGGTTGGCCGCGAAACCGGCGAAGATGTTGCCCATGAATCCGGCCACGCCATACAGCAGCAACAATGAGCCGATGGTAGGGCCATCAAAGCCGGCATTCTGTTTGAAGAACGGTGCAACGTAAGTGTACGCGGCAAAGTGCGCCAGACCGATCAGCAGGACGGCGATCAAACCGACCCGCGCTTGCGGGTTGATGAACAGGGCCGGCAGGTCGCTCACGCGAATGGCCTTCTCCGGGTTCAGCCGCGGCAGCAACAGTACCTGCGCCAGCAGCACCGGGATCCCCACCAGCGCGGTAACCAGAAAGGTCATGCGCCAGCCCATCAGGCCACTCAGCCAGGTACCTACGGGCACACCCACTACAGTCGCCAGGGTAACCCCGGCCATGATGATCGAGTTGGCCTTGGCTACGCCCATGCCATCAGGCGCCAGGCGGCCGCTGAGGGCAATGGCGGTGGCCCAGAAGCCGCCGATACTGACGCCCAGCAGCACCCGGCCGACCAGCAGCAGGTTGAAGTCGACGGCGTAGGCGACGATCGCGTTGGCGATGATCATGATCAGCGTCAGGCCGATCAGCAGGTAGCGCCGGTCCAGTGCACCGACGCCCACGGAAATCAAAGGCGCGGCCAGCGCGGCCATGATGCCGGGCAGGGTCACCATCAGGCCGGCAAGGCCGGCACTGATGCCAAGGTCGCTGGCCACATCGTTGAGCACGCCCACCGGCAGAAACTCGCTGGTGACCAAGGCGAAGGCACCAACGGCGACCGAAAGAATCGCCAGCCACTGCTGGGTGAGACTCTGTTGGCTGTGTTCGGGAAGGCCCTGACGGGCCTGGGGGGTATTTGGCATGGGGTGCGGTTCCATGAGGGGATGTCGCCTGTGGCAGGCGCAGGAGCGGGGAGATTTGCAGGCGATTATAGGGACGGCCCTGCCAGGCCGACAGGCGCGCCGCTCGATAGTGATCATCAGTGCAATCGATGAAAGCTCACCGCTGCAGCTTGCTGTCCCGGCGCAACGCCCCCCCAGCACCATGTGGAGGACCGTTTGGGTAGCGCGTTCAAAATCCGCTTTGTTTGGGTAGGGCGGCGCGCACGGCGATATCGTGCGAGTGCGTAGCGGTAAACGTCGACTCCTGCCGAGGCGGCTGTGGAAAGACGCCCGGCAAGATCGTCGACACCGTCAGTTCATGGCGATACCAGCACGTCACACTGCGATTCGTTCAGGACATGTTTGGTGACGCTGCCGACCAACAGCGCTTCCAGGGCGCTTTCACCCTGTTTGCCGACCACGATCAGGTCGCACTCCAGCGCCAGCTCCTGCTCGGCAATCCGCCAGCCAGGGTCGCCATGCAGCACGATCTGCCGGGCGTCGGCCACGCCGGCAATCTCGCTCAGTGCGGCGAGTTGTTTCACGGCATCCTTGCGGATGACGTTGCGGTAATGGGTGAGGGTGTCATGGTCGATGTGGGCGAAGCGGATACTGCTTTCGAACGGGGCTTCGTACACATGCAACAGGATGATTTCGGCCTGAGGCGCAATGGCCTTGGCCAGTTCGATGGCCCGCTGCGACGCTGGCGAAAAGTCGACGGGCACCAGCACGGTGCGGTAGGCATCGCGGGGCGCCTGCTTCACCACCAGCAAAGGGCAGGGCATCCGATCAAGCATTTTGTGCACGGTAGAGCCCAGCAGCAAGCGCCGGCCCACGCCCTGGCCTTTCGCCCCACACACCAGCAGGTCGCTGCCCTTGTCTTGCACCACACGAGAGATTTCCGTGGTCACCGAGCCGTTGGCCACCTGCACGCCAGCGGCAATGTCATAGCGCTGGAACAGCATTGCCGCCTGTGCGCGCAGCTTTTCGCCGGCGCTGTCCCGCACCCGCTGCAACAGGTCGTCATCAGGTACCACCAGCTGCTTCAGGCGCTCGAAGGGTGCCGGGTTGGCAATATACAGCAGGTCCAGCGGGGCTTGCTGCGCCTGGCTGAGGACGGCCGCGCGCTCCGCTGCGTTGCGGGCAAAGGGTGACAGGTCGGTGGCTACCAGTATGTGTGTCAGCGGGCTCATGTGGGGCTCCTTGTCCAAGATCGCGCGGTTATCGATGCGCTGCTTGCTGCCATCGTCTCGCGAACCCGATACGGCGGCTTGATTTGCGTCAACTGCATGCCGATCCCGTCTGCATCAAATCCCAGGCCCTGGCATCTGCCGGGTCGGCGGGGATCAAGGCCGGGATGCAGCAGTCACGAGCAATGCGCATGGGGGCAGAAACACGCGCTGCACTGAAATTTTGCATGAGCCATCTTGATGCTTTCACATAGTGGTACTAATACTTAAGCACTGCTGGAAGAGGGATGATCATGCAGACGCGCTTCGTAGTAGTTCCCGCTGTGCCGCTCCAGAAAGAATTGCTCCCTCGCCGTTTTGGCTTCCCGGCCGCCTTGGGGGAGGGCTACGACCTGTATGACACGCTGGAAAAGGTGCGCCTGAGCATCAACTTCCCGACCCGCGCTGCCGCGGAATACGAGTGCGCTTCGCGCAACGGTTGCTGTGATACAGGCGGGGCGGATATCGCCGGCAATGGCTGATCAGGCCAGGTAGCGCCGGTAATAGTCCAGCGTCGCCAGGTTTTTGTCCTTGGCTTCGAACATGATGTCGAACCGGTCCAGGAACTGCTGGGCGTAGCGGTTGGTCCAGTCGTTCCACATCTGAGCGCTGTGTGCGTACAAGTCGCGTTTAGCCCAGGCGCGGCATGTGAAGTCTCCAGAACTGGTGGGAGGTGTCGCGGCACCCCTGCCGCTAACCGTGTGTGCGCAACGCTTCGACCAACTCGGCTTTGGTCATGGTGGAACGCCCCTTGATGTCTTTGCTTCGCGCTTCTTTCATCAGGCTGGCCTTGGTCTGGGTTTCCAGCGAACTGCCAGAGGTGCGTGAGTGGCCCTGACGTGATTTGGCGGCACGTTTTGCCGAGTCCGAGCGCGCGGACTGCTTTTCGCTGGAGGCGGTCGTTTTCCCCGAACCGCCTTTTTTATCGCCACCCCCCGACTGCTTGTTGACCGTGGCCCAGGCGCGCGCCTGGGCCTCGTCTTTCGGTACGCCCTTGTGCTCATAGCCCGCCTCGATGTGCTCGGCTTTGCGCTTCTGCTTGTCTGTGTATTTGTCTTTGTCACCGCGTGGCATGGTCCTCACTCCCGCTTCATTGGCCTGACCGGTTGAAACCCTGCGCAGCGCCAGAGTGCCGGGCAATGGACGAATGGCACCATTGCTTCGGCCGATGGTCATTCAATGGACATATACAGGCTTTAGGGTGGAGACAGGAGCCGTTACAAGGCTCCGGTCCAGCTAGGCGAACCGGGATGACTCATGAAGGCAATGGACATCGCTACAGCCAGGCGCAAGGGTATCAAGCTGCGCGCCACGGTAATTTATCGCAAGGATGGCCAGGTGCTTTTTGTGCGCAAGCGCAATGCGAAATGGAACCTGCCGGGGGGCAGGGTCGAACCGGATGAGACGCCACTGCAGGCTGCGCGGCGGGAAATGGCGGAAGAGACCGGCCTGGCCTTCGATGAATTGCGCTTTGTCAGCGAGTACCGTGAGGAGCGGGTTATCCATTATTTGTTCGAGGCGCGCAACGCGGCGGACAAGCCTCGTCCTCGCAACGAGATAGACGCCTGCCGCTGGATCAAGCCGCGGCAGGTGGCCAAGCGGCGGGTCAGGCGGCCGATCAAGACGCTGTTGCGGCATTGCGCTTGAGGCTGGGGCACGCAAAGATCGCGTGCGGGCTGACAGGTGCCTGCCACAATACATGCAGCGCCTGTCAGCCCTGAGGCGATCTTTGCGTGCCCCAGACAATGCCCCCGCCCCACCCCTGTCAATAAACCTGCGGCACAATCATGTCCACCGGCGTCGGGTTACGGCTGTAGTCCTCCTGCCTGACCCGCTGTGGCAAGTCGATCCTCGGCACCTTCGCCTCTTCATCCAAGCAGCTCGCGATGGATGCGCCTCATCAAGGTGTGTTCTGTCGGGGACATGGCGAGCGCTCGTGCTGGGGATAGATGGCAAATTGATAATCGCCTTCGGTTACCAAGGCATGACATCACCCTGCCGCCATGGCAGAGGGAAAAAGCTCTACCGTGCGGCCTGCCATTCAATCGTCACAAAGCTGTAACACAGCTGATGCAAAGTGTGCCGGCCATCACAAGGAGCGCTTTTCGATGATTCGCCTGATGAAGTCTGCTGCACTCGCCGTTGCCGTTTCGCTTTGTGCCACTTCCGGGGCTTTCGCCGCCGAGAACGTTCGCCTGACCGGTTCCGGCGCGAGCTTCCCGGCTCCTATCTACCTGACCTGGTTCAAGGACTTCAGCAAGAATACTGCTGGCGTCACCGTTGACTATCAGTCCAAGGGTAGCGGCGCGGGTGTCCAGGACTTCCTGAACAAGACCGTCGACTTCGCCGCCAGCGACTCGGCCATGAGCGAAGCGGACATCGCCAAGGTCGGCGAAGGCGTGCAACTGCTGCCAATGACCGCCGGTGAGATCGTCCTGGCCTACAACCTGCCGGGCGCCCCTAAAGGGCTGAAGCTGCCTCGCGATGTGTACTCCAACATCTTCCTGGGCAAGATCACCAAGTGGAACGACCCGCAGATCGTCGCTGCCAACCCCGAGCTGAAGCTGCCAGACATGCCGATCACCGTGGTGGTCCGTGCCGACTCCAGCGGCACCAACGCGGTGTTCACCAAGCACCTGTCGGCTATCAACGCTGACTTCAAGAAAGACCTGGGTGAAGGCAACACCGTCAACTGGCCAGCCACCGACAAGTTCATCAAGTCGCCGAAGAACGACGGCGTAACCGCCACCGTACGCCAGACCCCAGGCGCCATCGGCTACATCGAATACGGCTTCGCCAAACTGGCCAAGGTCGACTTCGCCGTACTGCAAAACAAAGCCGGCCAGTACGTCGTGCCGAACGCCGAGAGCGGTGCCGAAGCGCTGGCTGCGGTGAAGATGCCGGAAAACCTGATTGCCCACCTGCCAGACCCGGAAGGTGCCAAGTCCTACCCGATCACTTCCTACACCTGGATGATCTTCCGCAAGGACAATGGCAGCCCGGAAAAGGCCAAGGCCATGCGTGAAATGGTCGAGTACGGCCTGACCAAAGGCCAGGAGATCGCCGACTCGATGGGTTACATCCCGCTGCCAGCGTCGGTTGTCGCCGAAGTGCGCAAAGCGTCGGAAAACATCAAGTAATACCCTCAGGCGCTCCTGGCGTGGACAGACTGTCACGCCGGGGGTGTTTGCCCTTTGTCCCGGAACTCGCCCATGAACACACCTTTTGCCATACCGGATAACCCGGATTCCGCGTGCCAGCCACCGTCCGCCAAGGACTTCCTGGTTGACCGCACCTTCCGTGCGCTTGCACGTATCGGTGTGGTGCTGATCCTCGCGCTGGTCTTCGCGCTGGTGTACGAAGTAGGACGCAAGGCACTTCCTGGCATGGAAAAGCACGGGTTTGATGTGCTGTTCGGCACTGTATGGGACGTCAACCAGGGCAAATACGGCATTCTGCCCGCCATTTGGGGCACGCTTTACAGCGCCCTGATCGCCTTGTTGATCGCCGGCTTCTTCGGCGTCAGCATGGCCATTTTCCTCACCCAGGATTTCCTTCCGGCCAAGCTTGCCGCGGTGTTCCGCACCATCGTCGAGCTGCTCGCCGCCATCCCCAGCGTGGTCTACGGCCTGTGGGGCATCTATGTGGTCATCCCGGCGATTCGCCCGCTGACCGCGTGGCTGAACAGCGAGCTGGGCTGGATCCCGTTTTTCGGCACCTCACTCAGCGGGCCAGGCCTGCTGCCTGCGGCGTTGGTACTGGCGATCATGATCCTGCCGACCATTGCTGCCGTTTCCCAGGATGCGCTGACCAGCGTGCCAATGAAAACCAAGCAGGCGGCCTACGGTATGGGCACCACCCACTGGGAAGCCATCCTCAAGGTGATGGTGCCATCCGCCGCCACCGGCATCTTCGGCTCCTTGGTGCTGGGCCTCGGCCGCGCACTGGGTGAAACCATGGCCCTGGCCATGCTGGTCGGCAACGCCAATACCATCACCTTGTCCCTGTTCGCCCCGGCCAACACCCTGGCGGCGCTGCTGGCGCTGAACTTCCCGGAAGCCGGCCCGAACGAGATCGAGGTGCTGATGTATGCGGCACTGGTACTGATGTTCATCACCCTGCTGGTGAACGTGTTCGGCTCGATGATCATGCTCTACGCCCAGCGGGGTAACAAACAATGACCGACCTTTCGACCCCTGTAGCCGCGTTGCCCAGCCTGCAGCGCAAGCTCGAAGGCCGTGCCCTGCGCAGCCTGGTCCTGACCTCGCTGGCCTGGTTCGCCGCGCTGGTTGCCAGCGTGCCGCTGATTTCCGTGCTGTACATGCTGATCACCCGCGGCGGTGCGCGCCTCAGCCTGGAAGTGTTCACCGAGTTGCCGCCTACCGGCTTCGAGATGGGCGGCGGTTTTGGTAACGCCATGGCCGGTACCTTCGTCATGGTCGGCATCGCTGCCGCCATCGCGGTACCGGTCGGTATCCTGGCAGCCGTGTTCCTCGCCGAGCTCGGCCCGGAGAGCAAGCTGGCCAACGCCGCGCGCTTTGCCGCGAAGATGCTCACTGGCCTGCCTTCGATTCTGGCCGGCGTATTCGCCTACGCCCTGGTGGTGATGACCACCGGCACCTATTCGGCACCGGCAGGTGGCGTGGCGCTGGCGGTGCTGATGCTGCCGATCGTGGTGCTGACCGCCGAAGAGTCGATGAAGATGGTGCCCAAGATCATGAAGGACGCCGCCTACGGCATGGGCTGTACCCGTGCCCAGGTGATCTGCAAGATCGTCCTGCCCACCGGCCTGCCTGCCATCCTCACCGGCGTGATGCTGGCCGTG
>NZ_JABMCN010000045.1:3958-12332 GCF_013179515.1 Pseudomonas sp. CM27 | reverse complement strand
CATGAAGGACGCCGCCTACGGCATGGGCTGTACCCGTGCCCAGGTGATCTGCAAGATCGTCCTGCCCACCGGCCTGCCTGCCATCCTCACCGGCGTGATGCTGGCCGTGGCCCGCGCCGCTGGCGAAACCGCGCCACTGCTGTTCACCGCGTTGTTCAGCAACTACTGGATCTACCATGACGGCAGCCTGGCGGTCATGAACCCCACGGCATCGCTTGCCGTACTGATTTACAACTTCTCCGGCATGCCGTTCGACAACCAGCTCGAGCTCGCCTGGGCGGCCTCGCTGGTACTGGTGATGATCGTGCTGGTAATCAACATTCTGAGCCGAGTCTTCGGCAAGCCCAAGTATTGAGAAAGGGAGCATCCAACTTGAACGTATCCACTGCGCAAAGAGCCGCTCCCATGGTCAACGAAGCCCCGATCGTCATGGACTGCAAGCTGGACAAGATTTTCTACGGCAACTTCATGGCCGTGCGTGACAGCCATGTGCCGATCCGCAAAAACGAGATCACCGGCTTCATCGGGCCGTCCGGCTGCGGCAAGAGTACCGTGCTGCGCAGCCTCAACCGCATGAACGACCTGGTCAAGGGTTTCCGCTTCGAAGGCCATGTGCACTTCCTTGGCCAGGATGTCTACGGCAAGGGCGTCGACCCTGTGGTGGTGCGCCGCTACATCGGCATGGTGTTCCAGCAGCCCAACCCGTTCTCGATGAGCATCTTCGACAACGTCGCCTTTGGCCTGCGCCTGAACCGCTACAAGGGCGACCTGGGCGACCGCGTGAAGCACGCCCTGCAAGGCGCGGCACTGTGGGATGAAGTGAAGGACAAGCTCAAGGTCAGCGGCCTGTCGCTGTCCGGCGGCCAGCAGCAACGTCTGTGCATCGCCCGCGCCATCGCTACCGAGCCGGAAGTGCTGCTGCTGGACGAACCCTGCTCGGCGCTCGACCCGATCGCCACCCGTCGGGTGGAAGAGCTGATGGTCGAGCTGAAGAAGGACTACACCATCGCGCTGGTAACCCACAACATGCAGCAGGCGATTCGTGTGGCCGACACCACGGCGTTCTTCTCGGTCGATATCTCCCAGGGTACCCGCACCGGCTATCTGGTCGAGATGGGCCCGACCGCGCAGATCTTCCAGAACCCGCGCGAGCAGCTGACCAGTGACTACATCAGCGGCAAGTTCAGCTGAATCACACCCATCAAGGTGGCCGGGTGTTGCAACCAGGGAGGTTGCAACACCCGGCCGCGTTACCTTCCGTTAAAGTGTTACCCGGGATTTCAAATGCGAGCGATACGTCGTCTTGATCTGTCAGCGGTAGAGCGCGCACTGCGCGAGGTGCAGGGCCGCTTTGCCGAACTCAGCCAGCACTTCACCGAACCGCGCGACCCGTTTACCGACGAGGTGCTGCTCAATGTGCTTGAAGGCTATGCGCTGATTGACGACTATGTCGCTCGCGGTATCGACCTGTTCGACCTGCAACAGCTGAACCTGATGCTGGAAATCAATGCCACCGTGCTGTGCGGCACCGACCCGGCCCGGCGTGTGGAATTCGCCCCGCACCTGGCGGCCACCGAGGCGCACTTTTTCAACAACGTCGAAGGTGGCATCAAGGACTTGTACAACTGGTACTGCTCGTACCGCAGTGATTCGATCTGGAAGCGGGCTGCCGGTGTCTATGTACGTATCCTCAGCAAGCCGCAGCTGTTCATCGAAGGCAACAACCGCACGGGCTCGCTCATCGTCAGCTACCTGCTGATGCGCGCCGGGCTGCCACCATTCGTGCTGTCGCTGGACAACGCCGAGGGTTACTTCAACCCGTCCTCGGTCATTCGCAACTCCGCTAAACACGGTGTCAAGGCATTGTACGAATTACCCAAGATCAAGAAAAAGTACGCCGCGTTCCTCGAAGCGCACGCGCCTGAGCCCGGCAAGTTCTTCCTCGGTGGCACAGCCGTGCCGGTTTGCGAGGGGAGCCGCTGATGCAACGCACTTCACTGTTCGCCCGCGGCCGCCAAGCCCTCGAGCGCAAGCTGAAGCGGGGCCAGGTACGCATTTCGTTCGATATCGACGACACGCTCGCCTGCCTGCCCGAACACGCGGCCGCCGAGGACAGCAAGCTGCCGGGCTTTGTCCATCGCTGGCTCGGTGAGCCGCTGCGCAGCGGCACCCGCGAGCTGGTCCGCGACCTGCGCCGCCAGGGCTGCAGCATCTGGATCTACACCTCGTCGGGGCGCACCCCGTCCTATATCCGCCGCTGGCTGCTGTTGTACGGCATCCATGTCGACGGCGTGGTCAACAGTGACCGGCACCAGCATATCCTGGCCCAGAACGGGCTGGAGAACTCGCCCTCGAAGCTGCCGTCTGCCTTCGATATCGACTTGCATGTCGATGATTCCGAGGGCGTTCGGCTGGAAGGCGTCGACCACGGTTTCCGCGTGGTCGTCGTCTGCCCCAAGGATGAAAACTGGGCGCAGAAAGTGCTGGATGCGGCTGTGGCCGTGCAGGAGCAACTGGCCTGGCAGCAACCGCAGCGGCATCAGATGCCTGTGCGGCAAGCCCGCCAGGCGCTTGCCTCCTGAGCCGGCCGCATTGGCTTACTCGGCGGGCATGGCACGCTGCCGGCCGTACCCGAACAGCTGGCCCAGCGTTCGGGCCAGCAGCAGCACCGCCCCCAGCACCGGCAGGCTGACCAGCAGCAAGGCATAACGCAGGGACTCCTGGCCATACCAGGGCTGCAGCAAGTCGCTGACCAGGCCCGTGAGCAGCGGGCCGACGCCGATGCCAAGCAAGGTACTGACGATGGTTTGCAGAGCCATCGCGGTACCCCGGCGTTGCGGCGCCACCAGTTGCGTCACCAGGTTGTACGATGGCGCCACCCACCACACCGCAAAAAAACTGTACAGCGCGCACCACAGCATCGCCATCGGCACTGGCAGGGTGCCCAGGCGCATCAGCACGTCGCTGGGCGACAGCAGGTAGCTGGCGAGCGCCGACGTGGCCGCCAGGTGGCCGATGATCGGCAGTGTCACTTGCCAATGGCCAGCCCTGCGAGCCAGGCGATCGCTCAACCAGCCACTGAACAGCCCACCCACACCAGCCGCCGTGCCGCACACCACCCCGGCCAGCATCCCCGCGTCCTGCAGTGACAAGCCATGGGAGCGCACCAGGAAACTGGTGTTCCACATGGCCACGGCGTACGAGCCAAGCGTGGTCAGCCCGCCCGCCAGTACCAGGCGCCGGTAAGGTGCCAAGGCCCACAACAGCCGCGCTTCGGCGCCTAGGCCTAGGCGGGCGGCGGGCAGTGCGTGGGGGGCAAGGTCCCAGCGCCCGCGCTGCGGGTCGCGTACCAGCAAACCGAGAACGGCGGCAAAGGCCAGGGCCGGCACCCCCAGGGCGATGAATGCGCTGCGCCAGCCGTACTGCTCGACTACCCAGGCACCGACGCTCAGGCCAATGATCGAGGAGAACGTTGGCGCAGCGGTAAAACAACTGATCGCGAACGAGCGCCGTTGTGGCGGGTAAAGGTCGGCAATCAGCGACAGCGATGCTGACGTGGTCGGCGACTCGCTCACTGCCACCAGCATGCGCGCCAGCGCCAGCACCAGGAAGCTGCCGGCCAGCCCGCAGGCCATGGTCGCCAGCGCCCACAGCAAGCAGGCGGCGGCCAGCAGGCGGGTGCGCGGCAGGCGGTCCACCAGCCGCCCGGCAGGCAGGCCGAGCACGGCGTATACCCCGGCGAACGCCAGGCCGGAGATCAGCCCGAGCGCGGTGTCGCCAACGCCGAATTCGGCCTTGATCGGCTCGAACATCACCGCCAGGATCTGCCGACCGACAAAATTGTCGGCGAACACCGCCGCCAGCAGCATCAGCAGCCCATGGCTGCGCCAGCCGACTGCCGCCGCCGGCAAGGTGGGCGCGGCGCTGCTCACCGTGGCGCCCAGAGGTCCGGCAGGCCGGGGTCGCTGACCACGATCAGGCGCTTGAGCAGCACCTTCAGCGCCTGGGCATCGGCCTCGCCGAGCTTGGCGGTGAGGTCCTCTTCCACCACCTTGGCCAACGCTACCTGTTGCAACGACAGCTCGCGCCCCTGGGCGGTCAATACAAAGCGCAACTGGCCAGCCTCACCCTCGATGGCCACCAGGTCCTGCCGTTCCAGAAAGCGCATGCCCGCCAGGGTCACCACATGACCGGTGTAGCTGACAAAGGTGTTGAGCTCTTCAAGGCTGAGGTTGTCGCGGATCGACAGCACTGCCAGCACGAAGAACGCCTGTTCATCCAGGTGCTGGTTGCTCAGCAGCTGGCGCAGCAGGTTAAGCGCCTGGTAATGGCCACGGCCGAGCAGGTAGCCAAGCAGGTCTTCGGTATAGCTGCACTCCGGGGGCGGCGGGGTGGTGGCCAGGCGCAATTCGCTGCGCGGCTTGCGCGTGGCCAGGGCATACTGGCCGCTCTGGAACGCCAGCGGCGCGCGGTCACTGTGGTCGAAGGCCAGCACTTCGCCAACGAAGATCACGTGGTCGCCGCCTTCGTACTGGAACGCCGTGCGGCACTGGAACCGCGCCGTGCAGTCCTGCAGCAGCGGGGCATTGCTGATGCCGTTGTCCAGTTCGATCTCGGCGAACTTGTCCTCGCCCTGGGTGGCGAAGCGCCCGGACAACTTCTCTTGCTCGATCGACAGCACGTGCACGTTCCAGTGCTTGCCGCTACTGAACACCGGCAAGCTGCGCGCCTGCTTGGACAAGCTCCACAGCACCAATGGCGGGTTGAGCGAGACCGAGTTGAAGCTGTTGGCGGTGATGCCCACCGGCAAGCCGTCCTGGTCTTGCGAGGTGATGATGGTGACGCCGGTGGTGAACGTGCCCAGCGCAGCACGGAAGGCCTGGGGGTCGAAACCGATCTGTTGTGTTGCCATGGCGGGCCTCAAGGGTTGGCTTTTTGTACTGCCAGTATTGGTTGCCCCGCCCGCGCAGGCATCGTCTCAACGGACTAACGCTTTTGCTCGATTCTGGTCCGATCGGACGAGGCGCGCGCCGGCGTCCCATGGCTAGTGTGGCGACATGCGCAGCCAGCGCAGCTCGCAGCCAGAGGAGACACGCATGCAACCCGCACCGTCATCGGTCCAGGCGCTCAGCAGCCTGTTGTCACAGCAGCAACGCGCATTCGGCACGGCCGGTGCGGTCAGCGCCGAACAGCGCCGCCAGCGCATCCAGCAGGTGATCGATCTGCTGGTACGCCACCATGAACGCCTGACCCAGGCCATCGACCAGGACTTCGGCGGCCGGCCAGCCGGTTTTACCCTGATGAACGATGTGCTGGGGGCGCTGGCCAGCCTCAAGCATGCCAGGGATCACCTGCACGGCTGGATGCAGGATGACCCGCGCGCGGTGTTTGCCCCTTATGACCAGCTCGGCGCAAAGGCGTGGGTGCGTTACCAGCCCAAAGGCTCGGTGGGCATCATCGGCACCTGGAACGCGCCGTTGTACACGCTGTTCAGCCCGTTGGCATCGGCCCTGGCGGCGGGCAACCGGGCGATCCTCAAACCCTCCGAAGTGCTGCCGCGCACGGCGGCATGCATCGCCGCGCTGTGCGCCGAGCACCTCGACCCGCTGGAGGTGGCGGTGGTGACCGGTGGCGCCGACCTGGCCGAGGCCTTTACCGCGCAACCGTTCGACCACCTGGTGTTTACCGGCAGCACCGGCATCGGCCGCGCGGTCATGCGCAATGCTGCACAGAACCTGGTGCCGGTTACCCTGGAGCTGGGCGGCAAGTCGCCGGTGGTGCTGTCGCGCAGCGCCGACCTGGCCAAGGCGGCCTTCAGCATTGCCGTGGCCAAGGCCACCAACGGCGGGCAGATCTGCATCAACCCGGACCTGGTCTACGTGCCTCGGGCCGCGCTTGAGGCGTTCCTCGATGCCCTGCGCTCAGCCTACTGCACGCTCAACCCGACGGTCACCGGCAACCCGGACGTGGTGGCGGTGGTCAACGCCCAACACTGGGCACGGGTCGACGCGCTGGTGCAAGGGGCTCGCCAGCAGGGGGCACGTATCGAATCACTGCCTGACGTGCAGCCGGGTGACGACCGTCGCTGCCCGTTGCGGGTGGTGGTAGACCCGCCGCAGGATGCGCGCATCCTGCACGAAGAAATCTTCGGCCCCGCCGTGGTGGTGCTGACCTATGAGGCACTGGCCGAGGTCATCAGTCACATCAATGCCCGGCCACGGCCGCTGGCGCTGTACTACTTCGGCAACGACCCGCACGAGCAGCAGCAGGTGCTTGACCACACCGTGTCCGGTGGCGTCACGCTCAATGAGGTGATGATGCACGCGGCGCTGCACGATGCGCCCTTCGGTGGTGTCGGCGCGTCCGGCATGGGGCATTATCACGGGCGCGAAGGGTTTCTCGAATTCAGCCATGCGCGCACGGTGTTCCAGGCTGCCGGCCACGACCCACGCGCCGAGTGGGGCCTGTTGCCGCCCTATGGCGAGCACTTTCTGGCGGCCATGCTGGCGCAGGTCACCGCCGACTGATCAACCCCGAAAACAACAACGAACAGGACGCCAAGACCACCATGCCAAACGATCCGCAAGCCACCATTCCCGCTGCCCAGGCCACCTGGCCACGCCGCAGTGTGCTCAAGGCCGGTGCTGTCGCCGTGGGCGCCGGCCTGCTCGGGCGCTTCGCCGATGCTGCCAGCAGTGGCCTGTCAGCAGCTGACTATCAGGGCCTGGACGCCTGGGCCATGGCCGAAGCGGTGCGCGCCGGCAGCCTCAGTGGCGAGGAGCTGCTGGCCGCGGCGCTGGCCCGCTGTGCCTTGGTCAACCCCAAGGTTGCGGCCGTGAACATGCTGCACGAGGACTACGCCAAGGCTGCGCTCGCCCGCCAGCGCAGCGCGGGCACCAGCACACAGGGCGCGTTGGCCGGGGTGCCGATCCTGATCAAGGACCTCAACACCTACCTGCAGGGCACACTCACCAGCAACGGCAGCCGGCTGTTCCGCGATGCGCCGCCGGCCACCTTCACCAGCACCCTGGTCAGCCGCTACGAACAAGCCGGCGCGGTGCCGTTTGGGAAGACCACCTGCCCGGAATTCGGCCTGACCACCACCACCGAATCGCTGCTCTGGGGGCAAACCCGCAACCCCTGGAACCTGGGCGTGAGCGCCGGCGGCTCCTCCGGCGGTGCAGCATCGGCGGTGGCGGCCGGTATCGTGCCGGTGGCGCATGCCACCGATGGCGGTGGGTCGATTCGCATCCCGGCGTCCTATTGCGGCCTGGTCGGCCTCAAGCCCAGCCGTTACCGCACGCCCAGTGGGCCGGCACATTACGAGGGCTGGTTCGGCGCCAGCGTGGCCCACGTGGTGTCGCGCAGTGTGCGCGACACGGCGCTGTTTCTCGATGCCGGGCAGGGCCACGAAGCCGGCAGCGCCTACTGGAGCGCGCCGCTGGCACGCCCGTATGTCGAAGAGCTGCGCCGCGACCCGGGCACGCTGCGTGTGGCCGTGGTGCGCCAGTCGCTGACCGGCGCACCACTGGATGCTGCGGTGGCCGCCACCCTGGAGCAGACCATCAAGCAGCTGCTGGCGCTGGGGCATGAAATCGAAGACCTGCAACTGCCGGTCGACCCGCGCGAACTGTTCGGCGCCCACGGTGCGGTGATCGGCACCGCATTGCTCAACCTGGTGCAGGAGCGCGAACAGGCGCTGGGCCGCGCGGCCACTGCGCAGGACCTGGAGCAGGTCACCCAGGTGGTGCTGGAGCGGGCCAAGGCCATCAACGGTGTCGGCATGTACCAGGCCCGGCAGCGTTTCGAGCGGATCGGCGCGGCCATGGAACAGCCCTTCCAGCGCTTCGATGTGATCCTGTCCCCGGTCACCGCCAACCTCACCCCGGCCCTGGGCCAGCTCAGCCTCGATCAGCCCTGGGACAGCTACGCCCAGCGGGCGATGGGCAGCGCGGCGTTCACCGTGCTGGCCAATGTCAGCGGCCAGCCGTCTGTATCCCTGCCATTGGGCCAGAGTGACAGCGGCCTGCCGGTGGGCATGTTGTTCACTGCCCGCCTGGGTGGCGAGGATGTGTTGCTGCGCCTGGCCAGCCAGCTGGAGCAGGCTCACCCCTGGGCCGGGCGGCGCGCGGTCGTCTAGCGCCAGGCCGGGGCAGGGCGCCTAGTCCGCTTTGACGATGAGGGTGGGCCAGCCAGCGCCGATCATGGGATGCACGCCGCCAACGGCTGCGCAACGGTGTTGGCGGTATCCCCTGACCTTAGCGAGTGGC
Organism: Pseudomonas sp. CM27; assembly: GCF_013179515.1. Taxonomy (GTDB): domain Bacteria; phylum Pseudomonadota; class Gammaproteobacteria; order Pseudomonadales; family Pseudomonadaceae; genus Aquipseudomonas. Next base: position 4,062 of record NZ_JABMCN010000045.1, on the reverse strand, counting down.
ACAACAACAATGACGGCTCAAGATCAGTCTCATACCCAGTACGACGTGATAGTGGTCGGTTCGGGCGCCGGTGCGATGACCTCGGCGGTGTTCCTGGCCGACCA
>NZ_JABMCN010000045.1:2371-3859 GCF_013179515.1 Pseudomonas sp. CM27 | reverse complement strand
CTCAAGATCAGTCTCATACCCAGTACGACGTGATAGTGGTCGGTTCGGGCGCCGGTGCGATGACCTCGGCGGTGTTCCTGGCCGACCAGGGGTTCAGCGTGCTGGTGCTGGAAAAAAGCGACAAGTTCGGTGGTACCTCGGCGATTTCCGGCGGCGGCATCTGGATCCCCAACAACCACTACTTCGCCCGCCAGGGCGGCAATGACAGCCGCGACCAGGCCGAGCGCTACCTGGCGGCGGCGGCCGGTGAGCAGGTCGACCCGGCCCGCCTGCAAGCCTACCTGGACAACGCTCCGCAGATGATCGAGGCGCTCACCCGCTGTAGCCATGTACGCTACGCGGTAGCCGCCAAGTACCCCGACTACTACCCGCACCTGCCCGGCGCCCTGGCAGGGGGGCGCACACTTGATCCCGAGCTGTTCGACAGCAGCCTGCTTGGCGACGAGCTGCACAACCTGCGCAGGCCGTCGCCGTCCACCTTGCTGATGGGGCGCATCGCCTGGACTGCGCGTGACGCGCACAAGGCCATGGCCCGAGGCTTCGGCTGGCGCCTGCTGATCCTGCGCCTGATGCTGCGCTACAAGCTCGACTTCAAGTGGCGCCGCAAAAGCCGCATGGACCGCCGCGCGGCGCTGGGCAGCTCGCTGGTGTGTTCGCTGCGCCGCTCGCTGATGGACCGCAATGTGCCGCTGTGGTTGAACAGCGACTTCCGTGAACTGCTCAGCGAACAGGGGCGGGTCAGCGGCGTGCGCATCTGCCGCGATGGGCAACTGCTGGACCTGCGCGCGCGCCATGGGGTGATCCTGGCCTCCGGTGGTTTCGAGCAGAACCAGGCGTTACGTGAGCAATACCTGCCCAAGCCGACGCGCATGGCCTGGAGTGCCACACCACCGGGCAACAACACCGGTGCCGCGCTGCAGGCAGGCCTGGCCCACGGCGCGGCCACTGCGCTGCTGGACTGGGCCTGGTGGGCGCCGACCATCGCCGTGCCGGGTGAGGACAAACCGCGTGGCATCTTTGCCGAGCGCGCCTTCCCCGGCGCCATCGTGGTCAATGGCCAGGGCCTGCGGTTCGTCAACGAAGCCGCGCCGTACCTGGAGTTCGTCGATGCCATGCACCGCGACAACGTGCGCAGCGGCGGGCGTTCGGTGCCGGCCTGGGTGGTGTTCGACGGGCATTTTCGCTTCAACTACGCCATGGGCCCGTTGATGCCGGCCCAGGTCATGCCCGACAGCCGTCTGCGCAAAGAGTGGCGCGATACCCTGTACTGGAAGGCCGACACCCTAGAGGCACTGGCGGGTCAGATCGGCGTCGACCCGCAAGGCCTGGCCGCGACCGTGGCCAAGGTCAACGGCTACGCCAGCACCGGGGTGGACGAGGACTTCGGCCGTGGTGGTAATGTCTTCGACCGCTACTACGGCGACTGCAACATCAAGCCCAACCCGTGCCTGGCGCCGCTGCGCAAAGGCCCGTACTACGCCATGCGCC
>NZ_JABMCN010000045.1:0-2272 GCF_013179515.1 Pseudomonas sp. CM27 | reverse complement strand
GCACCGGGGTGGACGAGGACTTCGGCCGTGGTGGTAATGTCTTCGACCGCTACTACGGCGACTGCAACATCAAGCCCAACCCGTGCCTGGCGCCGCTGCGCAAAGGCCCGTACTACGCCATGCGCCTGGATGCCGGCGACATCGGCACCAAGGGTGGCCTGCTGACCAATGCCCAGGCCCAGGTGGTGCGCGACGACGGCTCTGCCATCGCCGGCCTGTACGCCATCGGCAACTGCTCGGCATCGGTGATGGGCACCAGTTATCCCGGTGCCGGCGGCACCCTGGGCCCGGCGATGACCTTTGCCTACGTGGCCGCCAACCACCTTGCCCGGCAGCGCCAGGAGGCCCGATGAACACCAGTGTCACGCCCATTCTTACACCGCTGCAGGTCGATGATGCCGCGGCCGTGCATTGGCAGGCGCACTGCGACGTGCTGGTCATCGGCTGGGGCGCAGCAGGTGCCTGCGCCGCGCTGCAAGCCCGCGCTGATGGCGCTGATGTATTGATCGCCGACCGTTTCACCGGCGGCGGCGCCAGCGCCAAGAGCGGCGGCGTGGTGTACGCCGGCGGCGGCACAACGCAGCAGCGCGCGGCCGGCTTCGACGACACGCCCCAAGCCATGTTCGACTATCTCCGGCACGAAACCCACGGGGTGGTCAGCGACGACACCTTGCGGCGCTTCTGCAACGACAGCGTGGCCAACCTGCAATGGCTGGAAAGCCACGGCGCGCCCTATGCGCACCAGATGCCCGCTGGCGGCAAGACGTCGTACCCGCCCGATGGTGCCTTTCTCTATTACTCGGGCAACGAACTGGTCCCCGCCTATGGCGGCGCGCAGCCCCCGGCCCCGCGCGGCCATCGCACGGTTGGCAAAGGCCAGTGCGGCGCCGTGCTGTATGGCCATCTGCAAGCGGCCTGTTTGCGCGCCGGGGTACGGCCGCTGCTGCAGTCCGCCGCCAGGCGCCTGGTCATCGACCGCAGCGGGCGAGTGATCGGCGCCGAGTTGTGGCGCCTGCCAGCCGGCAGCAAAGTCGCCTTGCAGCATGCGCGGCTGGCCGCGCGCGCCGAGCGCCTGCAGAACTTTGCCCCAGGCTACTGCGACCGGCTGCGCCAGCGCGTCAGCGCGCTGGAACAGGCCCATGCCAGGCCTTGCCTGGTGCGCGCTGGCAAGGGGGTGATCCTCAGTACCGGTGGCTTCATCTTCAACCGCGAGTTGATCAAGGCCCACGCGCCCAGGTTTCGCCGCAACTTCAAGGTGGGCGCCACCGGCTGCGATGGCAGCGGCCTGCGCCTGGGCCTGAGCGTTGGGGCAGCCAGCGACAGGCTGGAACGGGTATCTGCCTGGCGATTCATCAATCCACCGTACAGCTGGCACCGCGGCATCGTGGTCAACCGTGACGGTGAACGCTTCTGCAACGAAGAAGTGTATGGCGCCACCCTGGGCCAACCGCTGATGGAAGAGCAGGGCGGCCGGGCCTGGCTGGTGCTGGATGCGCCGCTGCGGCGCAAGGCCCTGCAAGAAGCGTTATTTGGTGGCTACTGGTGGTTCCAGGCACTGCCGGCGCTGGTGCTGATGCTGTTCGCTGCACGCAAGGGCAAACACCCCGCGCAGCTGGCCGCAGCCACCGGGATGCAAGCCGAAACCCTGCGCCAGTCGCTGCTGGCCAACAACGCCGCAGCCCGAGGGCAGGCCCCGGAGCCGTTCGGCAAGTCGGTCGCGGGTCGCCAGGTGCTGCAGCAAGGGCCTTACTACGCCTGTGACATTTCCGTGGGCAACCCGATCTTCCCCTTGGGCGCGCTGACGCTCGGTGGCTTGCGCGTAGACGAACGCACCGGCGCGGTGCTGGGTGCAGGCGGTGAGCGAATCGCCGGGCTGTTCGCCGCAGGCCGAACGGCGCTGGGCATTCCTTCACATCTGTACATCAGTGGGCTGTCCCTGGCCGACTGCGTGTTCTCTGGCCGCCGTGCCGGGGCAGCCGTGGCGCAGGGCGCGGATTTGGCAGTGGACTGCGAGGTGGCATCATGAGCGAGCGTAACGGGCGCGTGCAGGGCAAGGTCGCCCTGGTCACCGGCGGGGCCAAAGGTATAGGCCGGGCAAGTGCTCGCCTGCTGGTGGCCGAAGGTGCGCAGGTGCTGATCAGCGACATCGACACCCAGGCCGGGCAGGCCCTGGCCGACGAGCTCGGCGCGGCCGCCCGCTTCATCCACCACGATGCCAGCAGCGAAGCGGCATGGCAGCGGGTGATGGACAGCCTGGTCGAGCACCATGGCC
>NZ_JABMCN010000449.1 GCF_013179515.1 Pseudomonas sp. CM27 | reverse complement strand
GGTGTAGGTGATCTTGCCGCCTTCGGTGACGGTGGTGTTATCCACAGTGAGTTCGGCAGTGACCGGGCTCTGCGTATCGGTGACGGCCACGGTAGCGGCTTTGCCGATCTCCAGGTTTTCCAGTTGTTCGCCGACCACCTCAGCCTTGCTGATGCTGACGGTGATCTTGCCTTCGTCCTTGAACACGTCCTCGCCCTGCGCTGGTGCAGCGTAGGATTTGGTGGTCTCGCCTGCCGCGAAGGTCAGGGTGGCACCGGTGCTCAGGGTGACGGTGAACGGCTTCTCCAGCGCCTTGTTCAGGCTGATGGTGAAGGTCGGTTCAGTAGCTTCGTCGACCGAAACCTGATCGGCGGTGATGCTGACTTTGACCAGGTCGCCTTCGCCAGATGGCTCATCGGTGACTTGGGTGCTGACTTTGGTAGCGCCCAGCTCCAGTTGTTCGAACTGATCGGCGCCTTTGCCGGCGACGTCAGTGAGACCCTGGGTGATGATCACCGGGTCGTTGACGTAGACGTTGTCCGGCGCAGTTACGGTGGTGCTGCCGACCGATTCACCGGCCTTGATGGTCACGGTGGTGCCATCAGTCAGGGTGAAGGTCAGGCCTTTGTGATTGGTGACTGGCAGGGTCGGATCTGCGCTGACCAGGGTCACGGTGTAGGTGATCTTGCCGCCTTCGGTGACCGTGGTGTTATCCACCGTGAGTTCGGCAGTGACCGGGCTCTGCGTATCGGTGACGGCCACGGTCGCCGCCTTGCCGATCTGCAGGTTTTCCAGCTGCTCACCGAATACCTCAGCTTTAGTGATGCTGACGGTGATCTTGCCTTCGTCCTTGAACACGTCCTCGCCCTGCGCTGGTGCAGCGTAGGACTTGGTGGTCTCGCCGGCCGCGAAGGTCAGGGTGGCACCGGTGCTCAGGGTGACGGTGAACGGCTTGTCCAGCGCCTTGTTCAGGCTGATGGTGAAGGTCGGTTCAGTAGCTTCGTTGACCGAAACCTGATCGGCGACGATGGTGACCTTGACCAGGTCGCCTTCATTTTCGCCGCCTGGGTTGCCTGGGGTACCAGGCTCGTCAGTGACAGTTGTGCTGACTTTGGTAGCGCCCAGTTCCAGCTGCTCGAACTGATCGGCGCCTTTGCCCGAGACGTCGGTCAGCCCCTGGGTGATGGTGACCG
>NZ_JABMCN010000448.1 GCF_013179515.1 Pseudomonas sp. CM27 | reverse complement strand
ATGGCAACCTCGAAGAGCTGCAGTGGATGGCACAGATGATCAACGACATGCTGTTCCTGGCCAAGGCCGACCATGGCCTGCTGGTGCCTGGTCAAGCGCCACTGGCATTGCATGAAGAGGTGGATGCACTGCTTGAATATTACGCGCCGCTGGCCGAGGACAGCGATGTGCAGATGCTCCGCGAGGGTGAGGCCCTGCTGCAGGGCGACCGGCATATGCTGCGCCGTGCGCTGTCCAATCTGCTCGACAATGCCTTGCGGTTCACACCGGCCGGTGGGCAGATACGGGTGACGCTGGAGGCGGGGCCGAAGATCAGCGTGGCCAATACCGGGGGGTCCATTGAAGCGGCGGCGTTACCGCGATTGTTCGACCGCTTCTACCGGGTCGACCCTGCGCGACGGGAAGGTAGCAGCGAGCATGCGGGGCTGGGGCTGGCGATCACCCGGTCGATCGTGCAGGCGCATGGCGGGAGCATTCGGGCGGAGTGTGAGGGTGGCTGGACGCGGTTTGTGATCGGGTTCAGCCAGGATCGGTGAATCGGGGCTGCTTCGCAGCCCATCGCGACACAAGGCCGCTCCTACAAGGGGCCGCGTATTTGCAGACTTGCGCGATTCCTGTAGGAGCGGCCTTGTGTCGCGAAAGGGGCGCAAAGCGCCCCCAAAATCTCAGGTAAACATCAGACCGCCAGGCCAATCGCCGGCTGCACCTGCGACGCCCGGTAGGCCGGGTAAATGGTCGCCAGGAAACTCATCACCAGGCCAGCACTGCAGATAATTGCCACATCGCCCCACTGCAACTGCGACGGCAGGCTGCTGATGAAGTACACATCCGAAGTGAAGATGTGCTGCCCGCTCACCCGCTCCAGCCAACCGACGATCTGGCTGACGTTGAACGCCGCAATCACCCCCAGCACCCCGCCAATCAGCGTGCCGACAACACCGATCAGGCTGCCCTGGACCATGAACGTGCCCATGATCTGCGCCGGTGTGGCGCCCAGGGTACGCAGAATGGCAATGTCCGGCCCCTTGTCGTTCACCACCATCACCAGGGTGGCGATGATGTTGAACGCCGCCACCGCGATGATCATCATCAGCAGCAGGCCGATCATGGTCTTTTCCATTTTCATCGCGCTGAACAGGCTGCCCTGGGTGTGCGACCAGTCGTCAGCGCGGTAGGCGTCACCCAACCCGGCGACAATC
>NZ_JABMCN010000447.1 GCF_013179515.1 Pseudomonas sp. CM27 | reverse complement strand
AGCGTGGTACTGCGCAGGGTTGCCGGCAAGGTGGGCATGGCATTGCCGACAGCCACATCGGTACGCCTGGCGAAGATCAGCAGCAGGTTGCCAGGCGGGTCAGCCAGTAGCTGAGCCAGCAGGCGCTGCGAGGCATCATCGGCCCACTGCACGTCGTCCAGGAACAGCACCAGCGGGTGGCCGGGGCGGCTGAACACTTGCAGGAACTCGACGATGGCCCGCAGCTCCTTCTGCAAGGCCAGGCGCGTGGGTTTCGCTGGCAGCTCGGGCAGGGGACCGAGGATCAACTGCAGGTCCGGTGCCAGCGTGCCGAGGAGCCGGCCGTGGCCTTTGATGCGGCGCAGTATCTCGCGCCGCGGGGCATCAAGGTCCTCGCTGCTCTTGGCCAGTAACTGGGTAGTCAGCGCGCCGAGTATCTCCACCCACGGCCCATACGGCACCGCTTGCTGCAGGCTGTTGCATCTGCCAGTTGCCCAATGGCCGGTGGCGCAGGTTTTCAGCGTGGTTTCGACCAGGCTGGACTTGCCCATGCCAGCGGGGCCGTTGATCAGCAGGGCCTGCGGGGTGCTGTCGCGGCGCATGGCCCTGAGCAGCAGGGTGATGGCTTTCTGTTCGGCGTTGCGGCCATACAGGCGCTCGCGGCTGGGCGAGACCGGGTCGGCGCAACCGGGCTCGAAGGCCGGCAGGGTCCTGGTAGCGGTCCATTGCCGCTGACAGTGGCCCAGGTCTATCGCCAGGGCGCGGGCGCTCTGATAGCGAGCATCGGGTTCCTTGGCCAGTGCCTTGGCCAGGATCCGGCTCAGCGGCTGCGGCACGTTGCTCTCGACTTCGCAGGCGGCGCGCGGCTGCACTCCCGCATGCAGCTGACGCCAGTGCGGGGTGTCGCGCCCGGTCAGCGGCAGCTCGCCCAGCAGTAGCTGGTAAAGGATCGCGCCCAAGGCATAGATGTCACTGCGCCGGTCGCTGCTGCTGCCGTGCGGGCAGACCTGTTCCGGCGCCAGGTACGCCCAGTTGCCGAGCGGGGTGCCCTGTTCGCTGATCAACTGCGCCGGGTCGGCACGAAAGCAGCTCAGGCGCACCCGCTGGTTGCCCTGCAGGCACACATGCGCTGGCTGCAGGGCGCCATGCAGCACATTGCATTCGTGGGCCAGCGCCAGGGCGTTGGCCGCGTTCATGGCAATATCGAGAAACGGCGCGAGCGCCAGTGG
>NZ_JABMCN010000446.1 GCF_013179515.1 Pseudomonas sp. CM27 | reverse complement strand
TGGACAGCTCGTTGCGGGCCAGGTCGGTGATGACCTCTTCGTGGGTAGGGCCTACACAGAAATCGCGCTGGTGGCGGTCTTTCAGGCGCAGCAGTTCAGGGCCGTACTGCTCCCAGCGGCCGGACTCCTGCCACAGTTCGGCAGGCTGGATGCTTGGCATCAGCACTTCCAGGGCACCGGCGGCGTTCATTTCCTCGCGCACCACGGCCTCGACCTTGCGCATTACCCGCAGGCCCATCGGCAGCCAGGTATACAGGCCAGAGGCCAGTTTGCGGATCATGCCGGCACGCAGCATGAGCTGATGGCTGATGACCACTGCATCGGCAGGAGTTTCTTTCTGGGTGGCGAGCAAATATTGACTGGTGCGCATGGTTAGCCGTGTCGATTGCCTAAGACGTTGAAATAGCCCCGCATTGTACGGGGGCGAAACGATGGCGTACAGGATGCCCCAGGGCGTGACGCTTGTCAGCCAAGAAAAAGCCCGGCGTGATCGCCGGGCTTTTTCAGGTGCGGGGCACTGCAAGCCAGGCTTACAGGATGCTCAGCGGGTACTCCACGATCAGGCGCAGTTCGTCGATCGACGGGGAACCGTAGTAAACGCCATCACCCGAGCGGTAGGTGGCCTGACGGACACGGAAGCTGAGGTCCTTGGCCGGGCCTTCCTGCAGCACGTACTTGACGTCGATGTCGCGTTCCCATTCCTTGCCGCTGTCGGTGGTGCGGGTGGTTGCACCGGTACCGCGAACGTAGCGGGTCATGAAGGTCAGGCCTGGTACGCCGAACTCGGCGAAGTTCAGGTCGTAGCGCGCTTGCCAGGATTTCTCGTCTTCGGCGTTGAAGTCGGAACGGGCAACCGAGTTGGCCAGGAATACCGTGCCGCCACCGTCGACGCCGTAGGCGTAATCGCCGTCGCCGCTGACCTTCTGGTAGGCCAGGGTGAAGGTGTGGGCGCCAATGTTGTAGGCGGCCGAGAGGCTGGCTGCGATGTTGTCCAGGTCGTTGCTGCCGTCGGACTTGCTGACGAACGCGCCGGTACGGTTGTCACCGATGGACTTGGTGTCATAGATGTTGAAGTCGAACACCAGGCCTTGCTTGTCGCTGATCGGCAGCGCCCAGTTGATATTGCCGTACCACTTGCGGAAGTGGTCTTCCACGCGCGAGTAGTACACGCTGCTGCTGAGGCTATCGGTAATGGCGTAGGTGCCACCGAAGACGTTGGCCT
>NZ_JABMCN010000445.1 GCF_013179515.1 Pseudomonas sp. CM27 | reverse complement strand
GAAAGCCACGCAGACATCGGTGACCACACCGGCAATGATCAGCTGCTTGCGGCCGGTAGCCTTGATCGCCTTGACGAAGTCTTCGTTGTCCCAGGCGTTGATCTGGCCGGGGCGGGCAATGTACGGCGCGTCCGGGAACATCTCTTTCAGCTCAGGCACCAGCGGGCCGTTCGGGCCTTGCTCAAAGCTGGTGGTGAGGATGGTTGGCAGGCCGAAGAACTTGGCCAGGTCGCCCAGGGCCAGCACATTGTTCTTGAATTCGTTGGGCGAGAAGTCCTGCACCAGCGAAATCAGGCCGGTCTGGTGATCCACCAGCAGGACCACGGCGTCGTCTTTGTTCAGGCGCTTGTAATCGGGTTGGCTCATGGGGTGACTCCTTGGGTTGGGAAACGGGCCGGTACTGCCCACAGGGGGCTATACCGGTGGATAGATTAGGCTTAAGGATTGACCTGCGCCTGGCGCCAGGCCTTCGGTGGCTGGCCGACCAGGCGGCTGAAGGCGCGGGTGAAATGGGCCTGGTCGCAGAAGCCGCATTCCAGGCTTACATGCGTGATCGGTGCTTCGGTGGCGAGCAGGCGCTTGGCCTTTTCCATGCGCGCCAGCAAGCGCCAGGCCTGGGGCGATAGCCCGGTATTGACCTTGAACGCCCGGGAGAAATGGCTGCGGGTAAGGTTGCACACGCCGGCGATCTCGATGATCGACAGCGAGCTGCGCAGCATCAGTTCCTTGGCCTGACGTAACCGCGCAGGCGTCAGTGCGCCAGGGGCTTGCTGCTGCTCTTGGGGCGTCCAAGGGTGCATGGCGACTCTCCTGTTCAATGAGTAAAGTCTCGCCTTCCACTCATGACAAAGTCCTGAGCCAAACCTGAATTGTTCTTAATCGAGCACTGCTGGCCCTGGCCGTTTTGCCGTTACCATAAGATGCGTTTCGTATTCAGCTACAGGCCGCTGCGGCGGCCGGCATTAAAGGCAAAAGCGCCATGCAGGAAAAACCCGCCTACCGCACCGTGGCCATGGTGCTGTTCAACGATGTGCTGTCGCTGGATGTGACAGGGCCGATGGATGCGTTCGCCATCGCCAACCGCTTTTTGCCTGCAGACCGGCAATACCGGTTGCTCACCCTGGCCGAGGGGCAAGCGGCAGTGCGCAGCTCTTGTGGGCTGAAAGTACTGGCCGACCTGCGCCTGGATGACCTGCCGGAGGCCGTCGACCTGCTGCTGGTGCCCGGTGGGCCGGGGGCCTATGACATAG
>NZ_JABMCN010000444.1 GCF_013179515.1 Pseudomonas sp. CM27 | reverse complement strand
CCGGGGCATGGCGGGCGCTGGAAGCGCTGAAGCAGCATGACGACCCGCTGCTGGCAGACGCCGGCAAGCGCCTGCATGAAGGGTGCCCGCTGACTGCGCACCTGGTGTGGGAGCAGATTCACCGGGCCCGGCATATGTCATTGGCGCAGGTGTTCCAGATGGAATACAGCATGAGCCTGAACTGTTGCCGCCACCCGGAGTTCAGCGAAGGCGTGCGCGCCCGTTTGCTGGACAAGGACAACCAGCCGCGCTGGCACTGGCCGGATGTCGCGCAAGTGCCAACGGCGGTGGTGGAAGCGCATTTTGCCAAAGTGTGGGAGGGCCGGCATCCATTGGCCGACCTGGAATAGCGTGGGCAACCTGGGGCTGCGTTGCAGCCCAGGGTTAGGCTCAGCTAGCGCTGCCAGTTCCCCCCCTGCCCCTGCCCGCGCCGACCATCCCAGCGCCCGCCGCCATTGCCCTGCCGGTTGGAGTGCCGGTCACCATGCTGGTAACGCTGGCTGCCATCGCGGTAGTCGTGACGATCCCGGTCACGTCCATAGTCATTACGCTGACGGTTACCGTAGTCATAGCGCGGGTTACCGTGCCACTGGTTGGCTCCCGGGTGTGGCTGCGGCCGGTAATAAGGCGCTGGCGCCGAGCGGTAGTAGCGCGGGGCCGGCTGGTAGTAATAACGCGGTTGCGGCGTCACGTAATAACGGTCGGAACGGTAATATCCCGGCGACACATAGCGGTCGGTTGAGTAATAGTCCGAACGGTAATAACCCCCGCTTCCGTAGTAAGGGGCGCAGGCGGATGTCATCAGCCCGAGCAGGGCAATCAACAGGATTCGGTAGGACATGGCGGCCTCCTGGACCGCTGGAGTGCCCGAACAGCGGCGCTGGCGAGCGTCGATGCACAACGCGATCATCGACGTAGAATAAGACCGCGAGGCCGAGTTGCAGTGCCATTTACGCAACAAATTGATACAGGTGCGCTGGCCCAAAAAACTTGCAGTGATTTCCCGGCCATCTCACTAGAATAAGCGCCCTGGCACACATCACGGGAAGATCATGCCTTTACGTTCCGCTCTGTTTTCACAGCGTTCGCTGATCTTGACCCTGTTGCTGCTGCTGGCGTGCGGCTTCCTCGGCACTTCCCTGCTCAGCTACTTCGCCTCACGCAGCGCCATCCGCGACGGCATCATCAACACCGAGCTGCCGCTCACCTCCGACACGGTCTACTCGGAAATCCAGAAAGACCTGATTCGCCCGGTCCTGAT
>NZ_JABMCN010000443.1 GCF_013179515.1 Pseudomonas sp. CM27 | reverse complement strand
TGCAGCGCTGAAATGATCTGGTCGTGGATGTTTAACTGTGCGCACGCGATCGAAGCGCCCCAAACCACGCGTGCGCTTGCGCCCCCAATGGTGGTAGACGTACGCCTACCTTGGTAGAAATAGAGTTCCCGTTGCTTTGCCGGCATGATGCTGGAGCTCCAGAGTTTGATGCTCAGGATCATCGGCGATCGCGCTGCAACCTGCTACTGGCAAAAATGTCAGGTTGTCCGATCTGAATTGCTTATCGCGCATGGCGTATCAAGCATTGGCGCCTGGCCCAGCAGCACGGGGTAATCACTGCCGCCAATGCTGTACCGAACCAGTGAGGCCTGTGCCAATCGTGCGCGACCGCCTTGTCGTACCAACTCGATATCAAGGCAGGCGCCAAGGGGCCGAGCGCCTCGGCCTCAGGAATAATTGGCCCGAAACAGATTGTAGGAGCAGCCTTGTGCTGCGAAGCGCCGCGCGGGCGGCGCTCGATCTCACAGGCGCTGAAATATTGTGGCAAGCACCTGTGAGCCCCCACGCGCGCCCTGTGGCGCTTGCCCGAAAAAAGACCCCAAACAACATACAAGGACCATTGGGGAGCTCTACGCCGGGCTCCCGGTCCCCCCTTTCCCCAATCACCTCGGTATCGTGCGCACCATTGGTTTTGACCTCCGGAGCTGCAATGAAACTGCTACAACCGCTGCAAATCGGCCCGCTCACCCTGCCCAACCGCGTATTCATGGCGCCCCTCACCCGCTTGCGCAGCCTTGAACCGGGCGACGTGCCGACCGCGATGATGGCCGAGTATTACCGCCAGCGCGCCAGCGCCGGGCTGATCATCACCGAAGCCACGCAGATTTCCTTCCAGGCCAAGGGCTATTCCGGTTCGCCTGGTATTCACAGCGCCGAGCAGATTGCGGCCTGGCAGCGCATCAACGCAGGCATTCACGCCGAAGGCGGCCACAGTGCCGTGCAGGTCTGGCACACCGGGCGGGTTTCACACACGTCCCTGCAGCCTGGCGGCGAGGCGCCGGTGGCACCTTCGGCAGTGCCGGCCGGAGCACGTACCACCTTGCGTGACCAGCAAGGCAACCTGGTGCGTGTCGAAACTTCTGCGCCGCGTGCTCTGAGTGAGAGCGAAATTGCCGACATCGTCGCCGATTTTGGCCAGGCTGCGACCAATGCCCGGGAAGCCGGTTTCGACTTCATCGAACTGCACGCTGCCCACGGCTACCTGCTGCACCAGTTTCTCACCCCAAGCGCCAACCAGCGCGAAGA
>NZ_JABMCN010000442.1 GCF_013179515.1 Pseudomonas sp. CM27 | reverse complement strand
ACCCGGAACAAGGTGACCTGCTGCCCTGGGGGCATGTGTGCAGCACCGTTGCTGGTACCCAGGTTCTGCAGCTGGAAAAAGCCGGTTGGCGCACGCTGCCATTGCCCGCCCAAATCGTGCGGTCGAGTCGGCGGCAGGCACGCCTTGCAAGAGTCAGGGGGTGCCCGCTGGAGTTCGCCATGCCCAGCTTGCAGGGCCTGCTCGGCCTGCTCCAGCGCCAGCAGGCTGTCGCTCAGGTAACCGGTCATCCGCGTGGCCGTAACTGCGTCGCGCAGGGCTGATGCGGCAAGCAGACCCAGCAACATGCTCAGCACCAAAGCCAGCAACAAGACCACGCCACGCTGCCGGTTCATGGCGTCGATACCGGATTGCGAATCGCCACACTGAGCTCGTGGTGTTGCTCCAGGTGCAAAGCCGGCTCGTACAGCGTCAATTGAAGATCGATCCGTGCCCTGCCCGGCAGCCGTACATGCGTCACTTGCAGCGCGCGCACATGGTCGATCAGGGGCTGGGGGCGATCACGGCGGCGCGTGAAGTACAGGGTCTTGCCCTCGAGATGATAACGGTACCGGCTGACCGGGACTGCCAGAAGCCTGTCGCTGCCTTGCGCGCGCCCCTGGTACACCTTCGCCTCGTTGGTACAGTTGGTCAGCAAGGTCCAGTCCGGATCGCCAGCGTGGCCCGGCAGCTCGGCAACCACCAGGCTCAGGCTTGACGGACCGACCTCCAGTGGCCGGGCGAAGACCTTATAATTCGCCGGGTCCGGAAAGTCGCCTGGTTTCAGCCGCAGGCAGCCGAACATCCCCGCCATGCGGATATCCTGCGCCATGCGCAATAGCGCCAGCCGGGCATCCTGCTGCATCCGCACTGCCGTACCTTGCAAGCGCCAGGCCTGGTGAGCGGAGGCAAACAGCTGGCTCGCGGCGGTCAGCAGCGTCAACCCGATGGCCAGCGCCAGCAGCAGTTCAAGCAAGCCGAAACCACCCTCTGCGCGCCTCACGGCAGCCGCCGCTCATGCTCGCTGTACGCCGCCATCGCCGCCTGCCCGTCGCGGCGCGCAGTGTCGGTGGCTTGCAATGCCTGAAGCTGGAGAGCCGCCGCCGCGAACAGCCCCACTGCCAAAACCACCACCGCCAACAGCACCTCCAGTAGCGTCATGCCCCGTTGCCTTGCGTGCATCCCTGCACCTCCTCGGATTTTTCCTGCAATCAACTTGAACCTGAGCGACTAGACCCCCTGCCCAACGATCGTGAAGCTATAGCGAAGCAC
>NZ_JABMCN010000441.1 GCF_013179515.1 Pseudomonas sp. CM27 | reverse complement strand
TGCGGCCGACGCGTTGCAAGACTCACCCTTGCAGGAGCAGGGCGACGCCTTTTGCTGCGAGCTGTTCGAAATGGCTGGCAACGCCATCAAGGCACACATTCTGCAGCTGAATGATGCCACTGCCGATGCGGGTTCAGCGCCGTTGCGTTGACGCGGCCCGTGTTCAGCGCTTGAGCTCCCTGCTTTAGCAACTTGCCTATTTGGCCTCGGGCCAGAGCAGTGCCTGCGCCACAATCACGGTTTCACCGTTGAAGGTGAGCGCGGGCGAGCCGTGCAGCTGGTAGCCCAGTTCCAGGGCGGCGCTGACCCGGCGGCAGAAGTTCACATCGTCGGGGCCGGTCAATACGCGGTAGATTGGCAGGCCGTCTGGGGGTTGGGTCATGCGGGAAGTCCTTGTCAGTAGTGGCAACGCGCAACCAGTCTAGCACTGTAAAACGCCCTGAAAATAAATGAGGTGTTTTCTCATTCTCGTTCGGCTTGTAGAAAAGGCCGGAATACAGGCCCGTCTGCCGACCCTCTACGGAGCGAGAAAATGAGTTTTACCCCGGTTCCACAGCGCCATCCATTGAGCCGTGCTGTGCACGCTGCTTTCCTTGGCCTGGTTGTCAGCAGCTGTGCGCTGCCTGCGCTTGCGCACGCTGCAAACGCTGAGCAAAACAACCCGGTGCAGCAATGGAACATTCCTGGTGGCCCACTGGCCCCGGCGCTTGACCACTTTGCGCGCCAGGCGGGGATCAGCTTGTCCTTCGACGCAAAGAGCGTAGCCAACCGCGACACGGCGGGCGTGCAGGGTACGCTGGGCACCTCGGCTGCACTCTCGTCGTTGTTGCAGGGGACCGAGCTTCAGGCGGAGCAGCAAGGCCCGAGTGCTTACCTGGTAAAACCACAACCAAAGCCAGCCGGCCCGCTGGAAATTGGCGCTACCGAGGATTATCGCCTGGCGCCGCTGATCATCAATGCCAAGGTCAAGGCCAGTGCCGATGATGACCTGAACTCGGTGGTCGCCCAGGAGCTTTGGGTAGGCGGCAAGGTGGCGACCAGCATCCGCAACACGCCTGCATCCGTGTCTGTGGTGACCCGCAAGGAAATGGAGCAGCGCAGTGTCAGCACCACGGAAGAGGCCCTGCAGTACACCCCGGGCGTAGTCAGTGACTTCTATGGCTCGGATGATCGCAACGACTACTTTCAGATCCGCGGCTTTCAGGCCACCACTTACCGTGACGGCCTGACCTTGAGTTCGATGCGCGGTGTGCGTGAAGACCCTTATGCCTACGAGCGCATCGAGATTCTGCGCGGCGCCAACTCCACC
>NZ_JABMCN010000440.1 GCF_013179515.1 Pseudomonas sp. CM27 | reverse complement strand
TCGCCGGCAAGCCAGCTCCCACCTCGACCGCATTACCCTTCAGCCATGCGCTACACTGTGGGAGCTGGCTTGCCAGCGATGGGGCAGCAGGAATAGCAGCCATGCGCTACTCCTGTGGGAGCTGGCTTGCCGGCGATAGGGCCGCAAGGCGGCCCCGGCGATCTCAATGCGCCCCGGCCGATTTGCTCAGGTCACTCTCGGCCCATTCGGTATAAATGCAGGCATCCGCCACCGCCCAGCGCACCTTCACGCTATCGCCCGGCTGCATCGGCATCCCCGCAGCCGACAGCGCCTTCACCGTCAGCTCGGTACCGCCCGCAGTCACCACATGGCAGGTCTGGCTCTCACCCAGGAACAGCACCTCGCCCACCTTGGCACTGACCTCGTTCCAACCTGCCGGCAGCGGCTCGCGCGCCGCCTGTTCGACGGTCAGGGCCAAGGCCTTTTCCGGGCGCACCATGATCAGGGCATCCTGCGCAGCGGCCAGGCCTGCGGTCAGGCGAATGGCCACCGATTGGCCCTCGAAGCTGCCCGCGCCATTGCTGCTGGCCTTGATCCGCAGGAAGTTGGAGTTGCCCAGGAACGAGGCCACGAAGGCATTCGGCGGGTTCTGGTACAAGTCGTAGCCAGTGCCCAGGCCAACGATCTTGCCGTGGCTGAAGATGGCGATGCGCTGGGACAGGCGCATGGCTTCTTCCTGGTCGTGGGTGACGTAGACGATGGTGATGCCCAGCCGGCGGTGCAGTTGGCGCAGTTCGTCCTGCAGGTCTTCACGCAGCTTCTTGTCCAGCGCGCCGAGCGGTTCGTCCATCAGCAGGATGCGCGGCTCGTACACCAGGGCCCGGGCAATCGCCACGCGCTGCTGCTGGCCGCCGGACATTTGCGCGGGCTTGCGGTGGGCGAACTTGTCCAGCTGCACCAGCTTGAGCATCGCCTCGACACGCTTGTTGGTCTCGGCGCTGCTCAGCTTGCGGATAGCCAGGGGGAACGCGATGTTGTCGCGCACGTTCAGGTGCGGGAACAGCGAATAGCGCTGGAACACCATGCCGATATCACGCTTGTGTGGCGGCACGTTCACCAGCGACTGGCCCTCTACCAAAATCTCGCCGCTGCTGGGGGTTTCGAAACCGGCCAGCATCGACAGGGTGGTGGATTTGCCCGAGCCGCTGGAACCCAGGAAGGTCAGGAACTCGCCGTCCTGGATCTCCAGGTCGAGGTTGTCCACGGCGGCAAAGTCGCCGTAGTGCTTGTTCAGGCCGCGCAGGCTGACCAGGGTCTTGCCGTGCGCGTTGTCGTTGATCACTGCACTCATTGTTGTTTTCTCCGCGCGCTC
>NZ_JABMCN010000044.1:7347-28440 GCF_013179515.1 Pseudomonas sp. CM27 | reverse complement strand
GACAGGGCCTTTCCATTCACGCCAGATGTCGCGAATGGCATGTCCGATTGCGCCACCGGGTCATCTGGCGCTTTTGTTTTTCATTTGAATGTGTGTTGCCTGCCCTGGCCCTATCGCCGGCAAGCCAGCTCCACCTCGACCGCATCGATTTGATGCCATGCGCACTCTTGGTCGGATACAAAAAAGCCCCGGTCTCCCAGGGCCTCCTTGCAACACCTCGATGCTGGCTCACCTGACCATGCAAGGCCGCTTGTTGTCGAAACTCCACCCCGAAATCAGGAACTGCATCGCCACACTGTCATCCCGTGCTCCCAGGCCCATATTGCGGTAGCACTCATGGGCCTTGGCCAGCTGGTCTTCATCCAGCTCCACCCCCAACCCCGGCCGCGCCGGCACCCCCACGTGCCCGTCGACGATGCGCAGTGGCTCCCGGGTCAGGCGCTGGCCGTCCTGCCAGATCCAGTGCGTATCGATCGCGGTGATCTCGCCCGGCGCCGCAGCCGCCACCTGGGTAAACATCGCCAGCGAGATGTCGAAGTGGTTATTCGAGTGCGACCCCCAGGTCAGCCCCCAGTCATTGCACATCTGCGCCACCCGTACCGACCCCTGCAGGGTCCAGAAATGCGGGTCGGCCAGCGGGATGTCCACCGACTGCAGCTGGATGGCATGGCCCATTTGCCGCCAGTCGGTGGCGATCATGTTGGTAGCCGTGGGCAAACCCGTAGCGCGACGGAATTCGGCCATCACCTCGCGGCCCGAGTAGCCGTTCTCGGCGCCGCACGGGTCTTCGGCATAGGCCAGCACATCGTGTTTGTCGCGGCACAGGGCGATGGCTTCCTTGAGTGACCAGGCACCGTTGGGGTCCAGGGTGATGCGCGCTTCGGGGAAGCGTTCGGCCAGCGCCGTCACCGCTTCCATTTCTTCTTCACCTCGCAGCACGCCGCCCTTGAGCTTGAAGTCGCTGAAGCCATAACGCTGCTTGGCCGCTTCGGCCAGGCGCACAACCGCCTCCGGGGTCAGGGCCTGTTCGTGGCGCAGACGGAACCAGTCGTCATCGGCATCAGCTTCGTTGCGGTAGGCAAGGTCGGTCTGCTGGCGGTCACCGATATAGAACAGGTAGCCGAGCATCTTCACCGCATCCCGTTGCTGCCCCTCACCCAGCAGTGCCGCCATGGGCACATTCAGGTGCTGGCCGAGCAGGTCGAGCAGCGCCGATTCGACAGCCGTCACCGCATGCACGGTGATACGCAGGTCGAAGGTCTGCAGGCCACGCCCGGCGCTGTCGCGGTTGGCGAAGGTCTGGCGCATGGCATTGAGCACGCGCTGGTAATGACCGATCGGCTGGCCGACCACCAGGCTGCGGGCGTCTTCCAGGGTCTGGCGAATGTTCTCGCCACCAGGCACTTCGCCCAGGCCGGTATTGCCGGCGCTGTCGCGCAGCACCACCACATTGCGGGTGAAGTACGGGCCATGGGCGCCACTGAGGTTGAGCAGCATGCTGTCGTGGCCGGCCACGGGGATGACGCGCAGGTCGGTGACCACGGGGGTGCTGGTGTGCAAGGTCTGCATGTTCATGATTGTTGTCTCGCAGTCGTCAGTGGGTCTGGCCCAGGGCCGAAGGGGCCTTGAGTGGATCGGCAGGCACGCCCTTTGGGCGCGTGCGCACAAAGAAGATGGCGATGGCCGCCAGCACCGAGGTCACCGCCAGGCCGTACAGGCCGCCCTGGATCGACCCGGTCTGCTGCTCCAGCAGGCCGAAGGTGGTGGGGGCAACGAAACCGCCAAGGTTGCCGACCGAGTTGATCAGCGCGATTACTGCCGCGGCGATGCGCGCATCCAGGTAGCCCTGCGGGATTGGCCAGAAGAGTGACGACGCCGACTTGAAGCCGATGGCGGCGAAGCACACGGCAACGAAGGCGAACACCGGCCCACCGGTGGTGGACATGAACATGCCAATGGCAGCGATCAGCAGCGCACCCGCGACCCAGGCCTGCTGGAACTTCCAGCGTGCAGACCCTGCGGCGAAGGCATACATGGCCAGGATCGAGATCAGCCACGGGATCGAGTTGAAGAACCCTACCTGCAGGTCGTTGAGGTCGCCCATGCGCTTGATGATGCTGGGCAGCCAGAAGGTCGCGGCGTAGATGGTCAGCTGGATGCAGAAGTAGATCAGGCAGAACAGCACGATCTGGCGGTCCTTGAGCAGGCTCCAGGACGACACCTTTACCGCGCCGACGGCTTCGCGCTCACGCTGCTCGCGGTCGATGGTATCGACCAGCGCGTCCTGCTCGGCCTTGCTCAGCCACTTGGCGTCGTGGGGCTTGGAGTCGAGCCAGAAGAACACGAAGAAGCACAGCGTCACCGAAGCCATGCCTTCGATGAACAACATCCACTGCCAGCCATGCAGGCCCAGGCCCTGGATCTGCATCAGCGCCCCGGCCAGCGGCCCGGAAATCAGCGAGGCCAGTGCCGAACCGCTGAGGAAGATGGCAATCGCCTTGCCCCGCTCGGCCGCCGGCAGCCAGCGGGTGAAGTAGTAGATCACCCCGGGGAAGAAGCCCGCTTCGGCGACACCCAGCAAAAAGCGCAGCACGTAGAACTGGGTTTCGGTCTGCACAAAGGCCATGGCCGTGGCCACCAGCCCCCAGGTGAACATGATGCGGGTCAGCCACAGGCGTGCACCGACCTTTTGCAGCAGCATGTTCGACGGCACTTCGAACAGTGCGTAGCCGATGAAGAACAAGCCGGCGCCAAAGCCGAAGGCAGCGGCGCTGATGCCCAGGTCGCTTTCCAGGTGCGGGCGGACGAAGCCGATGTTGACACGATCGAGGTAGTTGACGATGAACATGATGACGAACAGCGGCAGGACGTGGCGCTTGACCTTGGCCACGGCACTGGCCAGCGCGTCGCCTTCAGCCCGTGCAGACGGAGCGAGGGTGTCGTTCACTTACGAATCTCCCACTAATTGTTTTTGTGCGGGTCGAGGTTGTCTGACATGACAGTGGGGTGGAGCATATGCGCAGGGAAGTTGTACGACAAGATGGCGATTAGCGCTTAAAACCCAAAATACAAGCTGTCACAATGCTAACTTGCTTCGATCATGCGGTAACAGCTTATGGATCAGCGAAGCCTGATTACCGAAAAACCGACAAAAAATATTTTTATCGATTAACTTGTCGTACAAGCACAACAAGAACGGACCGCCACATGGAAACCACACCCGTCCATAAACGCGGCCACAGCCGCGCCCATGACCTGGTCTCGAGCCTGACTCAACAGATTTTGCTCGGCACCTTCAAGCCTGGTGACAAGCTGCCTTCGGAGAACACCTTGGTGCGCGAGCATGGGGTAAGCCGCACGGTGGTTCGCGAAGCCTTGTCGAAGCTGCAGGCCTCGGGGCTGGTGGAGCCACGCCACGGTATCGGTACCTTCGTGATGGAGCGCCAGCCACAGGCTGGCCTGCGCATCGCCGCGGAAAGTGCGGCCAATGTGCGCGACCTGCTGGAACTGCGCATTGGCCTGGAAGGCCAGGCCGCCGCCCTGGCTGCGCAGCGCCGTGATGAAGGGCAACTGGCACGCATGCGCCAGGCGCTGGATGACTACCAGGACCTGGCCGCCGCGGGCGACAGTTGCATCGAGGCCGACCGGCGTTTTCACCTGTTGATCGCCGAGGCCACCGGCAATCTGTATTTCACCGAAATGCTGCTGCAACTGGGCAATGGCTTGATCCCGCGCAACCGCATGGCCCAGGCTGAGCGTGCAGGGTCCAGGCTGGCGCGGCAGGCGTACCTGGCCAACCTGGAGCATGAGGCAATCCTCAATGCCATTCGCCGGCAAGACCCGGATGCAGCGCGCGCGGCGGTGTGCCTGCACCTGTCCAACAGCCGCGATCGGCTGCTGCCGGAATAGGCGCCGTCACACTACCCCGCATGCACCTGCTGGCGTACCGCATCCTCGGCGAATGGATTGGCTTGCAGGGCGACTGTTACATCCAGCCGCCCGCACTTCACCAGGTCAGGCAGATCTTGCCGAAGTGGCGGTTGCTCTCCTGGTAGCGGAACGCCTCGACGATCTGCTCCAGCTCGAAATGCTTGTCCACCACTGGCCGCAAGCCGTTGGCATCGATCGCCCGCACCATCGCCTGCTGCTGCGCGCGGCTGCCCACCAGCACGCCTTGCAGGCGAATCTGCCGCACCAGCGCCTGCACCAGCGGCAATTGCCCGGCCACACCGGTGAGAATGCCGATCAGCGACACATGCCCGCCAATGCGCGCGGCAATCATCGATTGTTCCAGCGTCGCCGGTCCGCCCACTTCGATGACATGGTCGACACCGCGGTTGTCGGTCAGCTCGCGCACTTTCTCACCCCAGGCCGGGGTGCTCTTGTAATTGATCAGGTGATCGGCCCCCAGGGCTTTCAGGCGCTCGAGCTTGGCGTCGCTGGACGAGGTGGCGATGACCGTGGCGCCGGCCAGCTTGGCGAACTGCAGGGCAAAGATCGACACCCCGCCAGTGCCCTGCACCAGTACCGTGTCACCCGGTTTGAGGTGATCGTCGCTCATCAGCGCACGCCAGGCGGTAAGCCCGGCAGTGGTCAGGGTAGCGGCTTCGGCGTGGCTGAAACCCTTGGGCGCCAAAGTGAACGAGGTGGCGCGGGCGGTGACCTGCTCGCGGGCGTAACCATCGAGGCCATCACCGGGCACCCTGGCAAAGCCTTCGACATTGGCCTGGCCGTCCAGCCAGTCGGGGAAGAAGGTGCTGACCACGCTGTCGCCTACCTGGAACTCGGTGACGCCGGCACCCACCGCAAGCACTTCACCGGCGCCATCGGCCATGGGAATGCGCCGCTCGCTCGGGCCCCACATGCCACTGACCACCGCGAAGTCGTGGTAGTTGAGGGAGCTGGCGTGCAGGCGCACGGTGATCTCGCCGGCCTGTGGTGCAGCGGCTTCGCTGGTGCCGACCTCGACCTTGTCGTAGCCGCCGCCGGGTTGTACGTAGATGGCCTTGCTGGTCATGGGTGGGTCTCCGTTTCAGGGAAAAGAATGGGGTTCAGCATAGACAGGGCCCGCATTGCCAACACAAAGATCAGCCCAGCATCACCTTCAATGCCCGGCAATCGGCCGCATGCCAATCCACCAGCTCCGGCCAGGGATTGTCCGGCAGGTTCACCAGTACCGTACGCGCCCCCGCCGCCCGACCGCAGTCCAGGTCGAAGCGGTAATCGCCGACCATCACCAGCTCGCTCGGCGCCACGCCCCAGGCGCTGGCGATCTTCAGCAGCCCATCAGGGCTTGGCTTGGGCGCAGCTTCGTCCCGCCCGAGCACATGCTCGACGGCAAAACAGTCCGCCAGGCCGATCGCCTCCAGCGTCACATGCGCCAGCTCCCGCGCATTGCGGGTGAGGATACCCAGCCGGCAACCGCGCCCGGCCAGCTCGCGCACCAGCTCCACCGCCCCGCTGGCTGCCGTCGAGGTAATGGCCAGGTCGCGCTCGTGCTCCAGCAACCAGGCATGCTTGGCCGCCGCCTCCGCTGCCGGCAACGCCGCCAGGTGGGTCAAAATATCGTCTTCAGGCGGAATCTCCAGTGCCTCGCGGATCGCGGCAAAATCGTGCACTGCCACAGTCAGGGTGCCGTCCATGTCGAACACCCAGTTGCGGATCTCGGCCAGGTTCATGCCCAGTCCTTGCGGTGGCGAATCAGGCCTTCCTGGCACGACGACGCCACCAGTTGCCCGGCCTGGTTGTAAATGCTGCCACGGCAGAAACCGCGAGAGTTGCCGGCCCATGGGCTGTCGGTGGCATACAGCAGCCACTCGTCTGCGCGCAGGTTGCCGTGGAACCACAGCGAATGGTCGAGGCTGGCGATCTGCATGTCGCGCTGCCACACCGACTTGCCATGCGGCAGCAACGCCGTGGTCAGCAGGCCGAAGTCAGAGGCGTAGGCCAGCAGGTATTTATGCAAAGCTGGCACGTCGGGCAGCTTGCCGTCGGCGCGGAACCAGGCGTACTTCACCGGGTCGCCGGGCTTGGGGTTGAACGGGTCACGCTCGGTGACCGGGCGGATCTCGATCGGCTTGGCGCACAGCACCTTGTCGCGAATTCGCTCGGGAAGCTGATCGGCCATGGCGCGGGCCAGCTCCACTTCGGTGGGCAGGTTTTCCGGGCCGACCACATCAGGCATCTGTGCCTGGTGCTCGAAGCCTTCTTCGTCGTACTGGAACGACGCGCTGCAGGTGAAGATGGTATGGCCCTTCTGGATCGCAGTCACCCGCCGGGTGCTGAAGCTGCCGCCATCGCGCACGCGGTCCACCGAATACACCACCGGCAGGCTGGCATCGCCCGGGCGCAGGAAGTAGCCGTGCAACGAATGCACATGGCGTGCGTCTTCGACCGTCTGACTGGCCGCCGACAATGACTGGCCCAGCACCTGCCCACCGTACAACTGGCGGAAGCCCAGGTCCTGGCTGCGTCCGCGGAACAGGTTCTCCTCGATGGACTCGAGGCTCAACAGGTCGACCAGGTCGTCCAACACATGACTCATCGGGGCTTCTCCTAGCAAGGCAACACATCTCTACAGCGCTGTTATGAGGGCAAATGATACAGGGTTTGTCATTCGCGCCGGGCATGGCCGTGTATTCAGGCGCGCAGGGTGCGCTCCCAGTGCGCGCGGTCGATGCGGTACAGCACATGCGGGCGCAGCGGGTGCCCGACGGGCAGGCGGGGGTGCTCGAAACTGCCGTGCACGTCCTGCTGCATGCCAATGGCCTGCATCACCTTTTGCGACGGCAGGTTGCTCTCGCTAGTGAACGACACCACTTCCTCCAGGCGCAATTGGGCGAACGCACAACGCAGGCAGGTCCACGCCGCTTCGCTGGCAAAGCCCTGGCCCCAGTGGCGCCGCGCCAAGCGCCAACCGATCTCCACGGCTGGCGCGAAGCTGGCGTCAAAATTGACGTTGAGCAACCCGGTCATGCCGATGAACGCACCGGTGTCCTGGCGTTCGAGCGCCCACAGGCCAAAACCGTATTCGTTGAAATGCCCGCGCACGCGGCCGATCAGCGCGGCAGCCTCCAGGCGCGTCAGTGGGGCGGGGAAATAACGCATCACCTGCGGGTCGGCACACAGCGCGGCGAACTCGCCCAGGTCGTCGTCGCGCCATTGGCGCAGCACCAGCCGTGCGCTTTGCAGTTCATGAATGGGGGTCATCGGGCCTGCTCCGGTTTTGCCGCCTTGCAGTTTACAGCGTAGGCGCGGGTGCGGGTTTCACCCAGCTGCAGCAACCGAATGCAATTTTCACAAGCCCTTCACCGGTCCCCGACAGCCCGCTCGGCAACATGCTCGCCACCACTGCCGCGCCAGGCGCGGCCATGTCTATGGAGCAACGCATGTTATCGAGCAATACCCTGGGGCACCCTGCCATCCACGCCCGGCGCAAGCGCCGCCTGGGCCGCAAGGCCCTCGGTGCCGCCCTTGGCCTGTGCATGGTCGTGGCGGCGTTGACCACCTGGCTGGCGACGAGGACGCACATCGTGGACCTTGGCAACGATCAACAACTGAGTGACAGCGGATTGCTGCAGGACTGGGTCGAGGGGGCGGTGATCGTGATGATCCGCCACGCCGAACGCTGCGACAGCGCCCCCGGCCCCTGCCTGGACGACCCCACCGGCATCACCGTGGCCGGTAGCCAGGCCGCCGGCCGGGTCGGCCAAGGGCTGCACCAGCTGGGCCTGAACAACGCCGATCTGCTCAGCAGCCCGAAACTGCGCACCCGGCAAACCGCGCACTTCATCCTTGGCCAGGCAGTGGCCAGCGAAGACTGGCTGGAAGGGTGCGACAATCGGTTTGCCAGTGAAGCCCTGGCCCGCAAGCGCCCGGGGCATAACCTGGTACTGGTGACGCATAACGGTTGCATCGATCACTTCGCCCGCCAGCAGAACGTTGCAGGCGGTGAGCGTGAAAGCGGTTACGCCAGCGCATTGTTCGTTTCGGTGGATGGCAATGGCAAGGCACGCATCCTCGGGCGCCTGAACGAACCGGACTGGCAACGAGTATTGGCGAGCGCAGGGCGATAACTGGCAAGATCAGCACTGGCCCTGATTGCGAATGCCCCATGCCGTTGCCGCTGATCTACCACGAAGACTACAGCCCGGAGTTCCCCGCCGAACACCGCTTTCCGATGGACAAGTTCCGCCTGCGGGAATGTATGCTATGCAGTGATAGTTTTCGGAGCCTCCCACCATGCCCATAGCAGTGCCCTATGTCCGTTTTTCAAGCGAACGCCAGAGCTACGGCAGCAGCCTTGATCGTCAAGAAAACCTCATTGTTAAGTGGCTCGCCCACCATCCCGAATACTCCCGTTATGAGCGGAAATTTGAGGATCTAGGTGTAAGCGGCTCCAGCGGCAAACACGTTGAAGCTGGTGCGATGGGTAAGCTGCTGAAGGCAATTGAGGACGGCCACTTCCCTGCTGGCACCGTGGTACTGGTCGAAGCAATGGACCGCTTCAGTCGACTGGAGCCGATGGACACTCTTAACAACCTTCGATCAATCGTGCAGGCGGGAATTGACCTTGTGACCCTGGACGATGGCCAGTGGTACGACGCGAAGTCCCTGAAGGGCAACAGTCTGCTCTACCTGGCGATGAAGGCTCAGGCAGCCCACGAGTTTGCCGTTCGGCTGTCCGACTTCACTGTCGGCTCTTACGTCGACCGGGCCAAGGACGCGAAGGACGGAAAGCCGATCAAACGCCGCAACCCGTTCTGGCTCACAAGCGAAGGCGAATTGAAGGAAGTCGAAGCAGCCGCCGTGGAGCAAGTCTTCACAGCCTTCTCAAACGGTGTGCCCTTGCGTGCCCTGGCGAGCCAGTACGCCCAATACTTTGGCAACCGCCAGAGCCTCAAGCACGCCCTGAGAAACCCTGCCGCCATCGGCCACTGGCAACGCACAGTCACTGCTGAAGTGGACGGCAAGAAAAAGCGGGTTCTAGGTGAACTGATAAAGAACGTCTTCAAGCCAGCCGTCTCCGAGGAACTGTTTTACCAAGTACAGAAACTACTGGACGACCTAGCCGACCAGCCCCCCACCGTTGCCCGTAAGTTCCCGTTGGCTGGACTGCTGCAATGTGCTGACTGCGGCTCTAATATGGTGCTACTCCGCCAGAACTCCAGGCAGCAGACAGATGCCGTCCGTTGTTATCGTCGGATGCAGAGCAACGATAAATGCACGAACCAGAAGACCATCCCCGTCCCCGTGGTTGGATGGTTCTACGGGGAAACTCGCAAGCCTCACGCTTTCCGTGCATATCAACGCACCAAGCTGCCCGAGAACACGCGCCAGCGGATCAAGCTGGAGGGTCAGCTAGACCAGTTGAAGCAACAGCAGGCCAGGATGCGGAAGTTTGTGGAGATGGACGAAGACGACCAGGACGCCTGGAACGACTATCAGAAGCTGGTGGATCAGCGGAAGGGCGTAGATCAGGAACTGGCGTCTCTGCCCGTCGTGGGGGATACACCAGTGGTTAGCCTGTTCGCCTTTCAGCGATTCCTGGGCGGCGATCCCTTCGCTGTAGCCAACCTACTGCAACAGGACGGCTATCGGATCATCTGCCACCGAGACGGCACGCTTGAAGTTAACCGCAGTGCCGACGACAACCCAGCAGGTAAGGTGAAGTACGTCGGGTACGCCCGTAAACACAAGAAATGGACAATCGAGTATCCCGAGGGGGGCACAGTGCTGGTGCCTCAGTGACCGCCTATCAAAATAATTGAGAAAACACTTGCATAGATGACTGAATTATGCTTGACAAACCCAAGAAAAGTTGCTATACTAGCACCCTTCTGTGAGAACTCTGTCCTAAAGTTCTCGCCCCCCCCTTTCCTAATCGAATATGCACAGCCGGAAATTAAAGGCACTGTCTGTGCGTGTTCAATCCTGTTTTCAATCCGGGTCCGATTGAAGATTCGACGACAGTTGTACCGGATAGTGGATGTTTACACTTCAAGGTAAGCCCCGGCCAGGGCTGCAACGCAACTGGCCACTAATTCTAAGTTTCGCCTGCTCAGGCAAACCCCACACTTTCGGTTAAGTGTCCCTGCAATACCCATCTGCTAAATGCCCTTTGCCCCGAACCTCTCACGAGCGACGGGGTATTTTTTGCCTACTGATCCTAACTAATCCATTACAAGGTATACAAACAATGAAACAACGCCCTCTACGACGTAGCACTTGCGAAGGCTGCTCTCGCACCTTCTATTCTCGCAGCCCCCTCAGCCGCTTCTGCAACAGTACTTGCCAGAGTAGAACTTGGAAGCAAAACAACAAAGCCACCCAGGCCGAACTTGAACAGTTGTTCATCGCCCAGGAACAGGCTAAGCAACAAGAACAAGAGCTGCTTAATGACTAATAACATCTACTTGGAAGTGCTCAAGAGCAATGGCGCCCTTATCAGCTATTGTGACCACTTCCCAGGCAACACTGCACAGCACGAATACGTGGAAGCGACACAGGCTGAACTGGCGTGGCTTAACCACTATGAAGACAATGTGCTTCCGGCTGGTATGGTTGTAACCCTCTCGGATCTATTGGATTACCGGGCTAAGGCCAAGAACAGTGCCCAGCTCCAGGCGAAGCTCACGGGAGCAAGAGTCGAGTATGGCAAGGCTCTACTTGCTCAAAAGAATCTGAAGTCCGAACTCGATACATTGCTGGACAACGCTGCCAAAGAACGCGGTATTACCAGAGCAGAACTTATAGTGGCTCTAGAAGCTCGTAAGAGCGCCGTACAGAGCTGCAACAGCACAAGCAATACCCAACTACCAATCGCTGACGATCGCTTCAGAGAGAGCATCGCAGACATGTTTAAACACCCTCGCAAATACCAACTACCCCGGAAGAAATAATCATGACTACTAAACACAAATACGGCATCGACGTTGCCGAGTTCTTCACACACGACGCCGACGAACTTCAAAAGCTACTAGACCAGCGTACCGCCCAGTATTACCGACACTCGCAGTCACCAGCTCATCCACAGCTTGGCGCCCACGTTGATTGGTTCAGTGACAAGCCACTAACCTACGCCCTCATCGATATGCTGGAGTGGACTAATAAAGGCTATGTTATCGCCGGTGCATTCCACCAGCCGCTATACCTGAAGGTTCAACTGAAGAAGCCTCAAGCTGATATTGACGCCGACCTAGTTGTCCTTGCAAAAGAAGTTGCAGAAGAGTATGCCGAACATCGTTATGCTCGAAACATTGCAGAGACTGCCCGCCAGGTTGAAATCACCCTTGCCCGTGAAATCCGCGAACAAGAAGCGGCAGCAGCGAAAGCCTTGGCCGATAAGGTAGAAGCAGCACGCCAGAAGGCACACGCAGCATTGATCGCTGAATATGCCAAGCCTGCCAAGATGAAGGCCAAGGTAGAGGCAGCAGCGTGAGTAACGAATACCAACACACTAAGGCACTGGGTGTCAGCTTCAATGCTGCTGACTTCCACACCCTCAGTTACCATGCCCGTAAACACCAGATGCCAGTTCGAGAGTTCATCGAATGGATGGTAGGGTGTTACATCAAGTCGATGCGAGCCGAGGAACAGAGTCGGAAGAAGTAGCCGATTCAGCAGAGCTATCAGCTCGATACAACAATACGATTGGCAATTGCCTGCCACCTTCCAATAATAGCTCCCCCTCCCCGAGATAGCCGCCCTGACGATCAAGCCGATATGGCCGCTGATTTCATCGGGATTCGTGCGTCCTCGGGAAGGTCGGCAGGTAGTATAGAACTTGTCCGCCTTAATCGTTCAAACCCGCATGGCACTAGGGCTCCAGCCCAATCGCCTATACACAATTCCAGTAGGAACGCACATGAGAATTTCAGTTTACCGGCCTGAGCACCAAGCCAAGCTGCTCCGCTTGATGGAACACACAGGCGCCCTTAACCCTACCCGATTGGTAGAACAATTGATTGAAGAAGCTGCCATGCGGCTTGATTCCCTAGAGAGTGGAACGAATGTCAACAAGCAAGACCAAGAACAACACCCGTAACTACAGTTACATCTGCTTCACCTGTAAGACTCCCTACACAGGGCGCCGGGAACAGGCGGACAAGACTAAACGCTTCTGCCACGACTCCTGTAGAAAGGCCAAGTCGAGAGAGGCGGAAAAGGCAGCTAAGCAGCAGTCTCGCATAGAAGAGCAGAAAAACCGCTGGAGCAAGAGCCCAGTGGGCAAGTTCGTAATTGGCCAGTGCAGACGAGCAGGTAACGTTGCCATCCTGTGGGGAAACACCACTGCTTCCCTGGTAGAGCTGGATAACTTCAATACCAGTTATGAGAAGTGCTACGGCTACAACTCCGAAGAAAGGAAGTCTCTTTTCCACCGCAGCCATATCCAGGCCAATGCAGGTGCAGACGGCTCCACAGGCGCCCTACATTACCTCAACCTGTTTATCAGCCTGGACGCACACAACTTGAGCGCCAGCAACAAGTTTGTTTCAGCAGATGCAGGCTTGAGAGTGCCAGCCAGCAAGCTGATTAAGAAGTGGGAAGTATCCAAGGGCGACACAAGGCAGCAGATCACCAACAAGATTCACGCCTTCCTGGGAGACGAGTTTACCAACTATGTGAACCAGCCTCACCTTATCAGGATGGACACGGTACACACGCTCGCCCAGCGTATCTACAACCGCCAGCAGAAGGGCACAGCCGTAAAAGCCCTGGAGCAACGCTATACCCTCGCCCAGCTTGAGCAACAAACGCTTAAGGATCTAGAGATTATGGATGCCATCCAGCGGGGCAAGACTTCAGTTTCCAGCTTCAGGCCAGAGCTGTATACCCGTGCCACCTTGTGCGTATATGCCGATGAGCTGGAGCGGATGGCCGCTGTATCTCTCTCAGAACGTCACAGGGACAATTGCCGTTTTATGCTCGCCCTGGTGCGAGTGCTGGGTATCTACATAGCCCAGGCGGAGACTCAGCAGGGCATCGACCATAGAAGTTTTCTGCCGTTGAAGGATGCACAGTGGAGCCCACTTGAATACGTGAACTGGCAGCAGCCGTGGGGCACACCGGATCAGCAGTTGATTGATGCAGACCACAGCCTATTAATCAGCAGCATTGCAGAACACTGCTACCACGCTCTATCTGGTGCAGACGTTCCTAGAGGATTCCTGCAAGCCCGCCTGCTGAAGCGTATCGACGTGGCCACCCTGGTGCCCACCGTGCAAGCACCGGAACAATGGCGATATGCAGCCTTGGGAAGCTGGGATAAGTTCGTTGATAGCCTGTACGCCGATGCAGAGCCAGTATGGCAATCCTTGCTTGCCCTGGACCTCTGTACCCCCGGCCAAGTAGAAGAAGCACGTACAGGGCTGCTCTGGAGCCTCCAGGGTGCAATTGAGAAAGCACGGCACGAGTACAGGAATCAGGACGGGTTTAAACGGACCTACAAGGGCAAGTATTACAGCCGCTGGGGCTTCAACAGCTATCCAGAGCACCTGGAGTTCCCGCCTATGCTGGCCGACTTGATGCAGCCAATGGTAGAGGATGAACACCGGGCAGCAGCTTGATGAGATGCCAGGGGATAATTTACTTTTCCGCCATTGGCGGAGAATGACGCAGCTTCCCACATTTGGGGAACAGCTCTCAGGCTCAGCATGACGCAAATTTCCGTCGTCTTGAGCTAATCCTAGGTAGTCCCGATAACTAATCCCCGATCTATGCAATATCTAATCGCCCTCAGGCGCCTGTTCAAGCTCTCCCACACCCTCAGATGCCTACAAGCCCCTATTTACAAGGCTCTGCATCGCAGGGGGTTAAGAACTTGTCCCTTGAGTCAGATTTTACCTAGTTTCTGTGTGGGATTATTGCTCCAGGGCGTGCCCCTCAGGAAATCACTGATATGCACCACAGCGCCTAAGCGGAGGAGTCTCCAAATCTGGAGCGTCCCCTCGGGACTTCGTAGCTGCCCGATAGATGCCTCCAAAACTGGACCCATCTTCTAGCCCGCCATGTGCGGGCTTTTCTTCGTCTGTCGAATATCACCCTCCAAAATATCCCACCCCAAATTTACTTTTCCTCAGATTGAGGAAAATGAATTACCTCTAGCCCACACATGTGTGGGCTTTGTTGTGCCTAGAGGAAAGCCAGGACACCAGCCAGGATGCAGTCCTACTTAACAGAATGGGATTCTGTAAATAAGCCAACCCCCGAAAACACTGGACATCCGCTGCCAGCCTGTGCTGTAATTAACAAATAAGAGGGATCAAGCCAGGAATGTAAATTAGATGAACACCGTCGAAGCAGTGAAAACACAGGGCGAAGCTGAGGTAATCAGCCGCAAGCTAACCGCCAACGCCAAGGGCAATACCCTGTATGCCGACATCTGGCGCTTCGGCATCAACACAGCACTGCGAATCAGTGACCTGCTGAGCCTCACCTTTGAGGACGTGCAAGGTGACAAGCTGACCATCCGGGAAGGCAAGACTGGCAAAACCCGTGAGATTGACCTGAACAGTGGCGCGAAGGGCATCGTAGAGCGCCGTAAAGCTGCCCACCCTGCCCACCAATACTTGTTCGAGGTGGAGAGCAACCGCGCCAAAGGCAAGCCTGTAAGCCGTGTTGCAGTGGCGAACGCCTTCAAGGCTGTAGGCGATGAGATGAGCCTGCACCTGGGCACGCACTCTATGCGGAAGACACGCGGCTGGATGATGCACAATGGCGGGGAGCCGATTGAAAAGATTTGCAAGATGCTGAACCACAGCAGCCCAGCGGTGACTATGGCCTACATCGGCATCACCCAGGCCGACATTGCATCGACCTATCACAAGTATGTTTTCTAGGGCTGTGAGGCCTTAACGGGCGATTACAGCAACGTAAAGGGGTGGGCCAGTACACCCCTGTCGATAGTTTGATTTTTGCCGCTGTACCCTTCTGCTGGCCCGCAAAGGGCACTTGACCACGACCGCCCGTTGCCAAGTTTTCAGCCGATTCCCCAGCTCCCCATTGATATTCGCCCGCCTGGATCACTGGCGCTTTCCAAACAGGCCAAGGTGCCGGGAAAAAAATTTTAGGTAGCAGCGCCCCTGGAAGCAGTGGTTTGTCGCTTACCAGGCATTTCCCTTGCCAACTGCTTAGCGTGCTCAACACCCCACGCCAACGCACGAGTCATCGACTCTCCTGGACGGTTATCGAACGCTTCTTCGTGAAGAAGCATCCCGGATTGTGCATATACCCCGATGAACATCTGAGTGCTCCCTGTCGGCGACAGCCTCACTTGCACATCGATAGAAGTGCCGTCGCCTAGCACTTCGTCGTGGTCCCGATGATGGAGCTTGGGATCAGTCCACTTCCAGAAAACGTCGCCTCGAATGCGCATACCAACCTCTCACCAGGTTCGTTGGACAATTCTAGTGCTTGTGTGTCATCACGCAACCGAACTCCTGCTCCTTTGGGTGCTAACCGAAATCAACGGCCTAAAGCTCAGTTGAGCAACCAACCTAGTGATCGTTAAGTGATAAACAAATCGCAAACGAAAGCGTTTATCGCTAAACCTCAAAAGCACTGTCCTTATGTACAAAAAATGCAGGCAATGTGCCATACACCCTTTGCGATTCGCCCTGCATAGGATATCGTGGGCTGGGTCATAAGGGGGGGCAAGATGGAACTCAATAACAAAGAAATCTACTTGTGTATTGCTGGCTTTATCTCCGCAGCCGCTTTGTTTTTCTGGCTTTCATTCGACTCATCAACCGTAGGGCTGGTGTGGACGATGATACGCAATTAGTAGCCGATGTATTCTAGCTTTCTTAGTTAATGCCACCCATGGTAGCGGTTGATAGCACTTGCAGCTCTGCATGGTCGGTATATGATTAGAGGCAAGACTAGGTGGTTACATTTATCCTAAGGCTATAATATGAAAGACGAAGTACACATCCCCAAGCAGGCCAGACGATATACTGAAGACGAGCGTTGCTTTTTTATTAGAGAATACAGAGCATCGGGCCTAGCTCTCACAAAGTTCTGCCAACAGCTAGGCAAGCCTTCTTATCAAATCATGAGAGGATGGATGATAAGCGGGAACAATTCCTCTCTCCTGCAGAATCTAATAGATCAAAGCACCCTTCACGGCACCCCACTTAATATACAGTATGACAGCAAGAAACCTTATATAGATTGTTTATATTCGCGACTCGCTGATCTTAAAGTACAGCTTAACGCAATTAAAAATGAAATTGATTCGCTTGGCGACTGTTCCAATTAGCGCCGATGATGGTTTTCGACCGTATAAGTTTGGCAGTGGCAGTAACCGCAGGCCGTTTACCCAACAGGGCAAGCGTCGTAGAAAAGTTTTGAAATCCGGGCGTTGGTAACACGCCATCACTGCCAGCAAGCCTGAGCGTCCTGTAAGCTCCCTGAATCGAGCATCACCGCCAGGATAAGGGAATCCCTGATATGGACGACAAAGCCGCTGCAACCGCTGATGCCCTTGAGCTGCTGCTGATGAATCAGACAGCCCTGAGAGCAGCTATCGAGGAGTTGAGCACTTGGATCCGCCAGCGTGGCTCTGTGAACGTCCACGATAACGCGATGGTAGCTTTGCAGGCCCTCGACACAAACGCCGATGCAATCGCCTCTGTGATAGAGCAGCTTAGGACATAGTTCCGTCGTTGCAGGCCATCAATGCCTCATCAGTGAGACCAGGATAATGCCAACGAACACGGCCAATATAGCTCCTCGGGCAATCCATATCTGAGTGCCAACAATATCTTCCGCATCACCAGCCGGTTGCGTCTCTTCTCCAGTTTTAGCAGTGCTGGAGGTATCCGAGCCACAGTGCTTGCACTTCAACGCGGCAATCTTGATGGTTTCAGCACAGATCGGGCAGGCCCGGCAATCCTTACCGCTCTCGCCCACCGCTTCACGCCGCCTGCCAGCAATGGCCAGCACAGCACCCAGGAGCAGCATCAGGCCACCAATAGTGATGTAGTTCTGCTGGTCCGCAATCAAGCCAATGTTGTTAACCCGTCCAGTGCCCGACGAAACCGAGACATCCATTGCGAGTGCCCCGATGATCGCAAACAAGCCCAGCACCAGCACCGTAATCCCTAGACCCCGCATAGCCACCTCCCTGATTAAAGGCATAAGGCTATCATCGGCAGCGCTACTCCACTACTGCTCGACTACGATTCAGTGCCAAAGGGGGCCAAGCAGCGTTCAGAAGTATCACTGCATAAATGGAAATTCTAGCTGCTTCACGACCACCTGGTCGACAGCGGGCTGACCACCGACCAGGCGCTTTTGCGTCCGGATATCTGCCCCAACGATATCCTCGCCCTGGCCCATGACCGCGGCTACATCGAGCGTTACATGAACGGCGAGCTGTCACGCGAGGACCAGCGCCGCCTGGGCCTGCCCTGGAGCGAGGCCCTGGCCCGGCGTACCGTACGCGCAGTCGGTGGCTCGCTGCTAAGCGCCGAGATGGCACTGCAGCACGGCATCGCTTGCCACCTGGCCGGCGGCACCCACCACGCCCATTACGACCACCCGGCAGGCTTCTGCATCTTCAACGACCTGGCAGTGATCAGCCGCTACCTGCTGGAAGCTGGCCGGGTGCATCGCGTGCTGATCTTCGACTGCGACGTCCACCAGGGCGATGGCACCGCGCGCATCCTGCACGACACACCAGAGGCCATCACCGTATCGCTGCATTGTGAGCAGAACTTCCCGGCGCGCAAGGCGCAAAGCGACTGGGACATCCCGCTGCCCCGTGGCATGGGTGATACCGCCTACCTGAAGGTGGTCGACGACGCGCTCAACTACCTGCTGCCCCTGTATCAACCCGACCTGGTGTTGTATGACGCCGGCGTGGATGTGCACAAGGACGACGCCCTCGGCTACCTGCAATTGACCGACGTCGGTGTTGCCGCGCGGGACGAGGCGGTGCTGCGCCACTGCCTGGGCCGCGACATCCCGGTGGTGGGCGTGATCGGCGGTGGCTACAGCAAAGACCGCGCGGCCTTGGCCAAACGCCACGGCATCCTCCATCACAGCGCAGCACGTGTCATGGGTTGTTCACAATGACTGTGGAACCACCTGTGGATAACCTGCTGGAAAGCGGCTGTGAGCCATGGCCCGTAAGGCTTGCATAGAACTGATCATTTTTTGACCAGTGCTTCCGTTGGCAGCCCTGCGTTAGAATGCGCATCTTTTCCACAGCCCGCCGCCCGCCATGTCCGATCTGAAGCCCACCTTCCCTCCCCTCGCAGTCGTCATTGGTGGCGGCCCCGCCGGCCTGATGGCCGCTGAAGCCATGGCCCAAGCGGGCCTGGCGGTCGAGGTGTTCGACGCCATGCCTTCGGTGGGGCGCAAGTTCCTGCTGGCCGGGGTCGGTGGCATGAACATCACCCATTCCGAGCCCTACCCGGCATTCGTGTCCCGCTATGCAGAGCGCCAGGGCGAGATCGCTGCGCTGCTGCGCGACTTCGACGCCGACGCTTTGCGCCAGTGGATTCATGGCCTGGGCATTGAAACCTTCGTCGGCAGCTCGGGCCGGGTGTTCCCCACCGACATGAAAGCGGCACCCCTGCTACGCGCCTGGCTCAAGCGGCTGCGCGACAGTGGGGTAGTTATCCACACCCGCCACCGCTGGCTGGGCTGGGACGCCGAGGGCGCCTTGCGAATCGCTTATACACAGGGTGAGCGGTTACTGAATGCTGCGGTCGTGGTATTGGCGTTGGGCGGCGGCAGCTGGGCGCGCCTGGGCTCTGACGGCAGCTGGCAGCCGCTGCTGGCCGAACGGGCTGTGGATATCTCGGCCTTGCAACCGAGCAACTGCGGCTTCGAAGTCGAAGGCTGGAGCGCGCTGCTCAAGGACAAGTTTGCCGGGGCGCCCTTGAAGAACATCGCCCTTGGGGTAGCGGGCAGCGCGCCGCGCAAAGGTGAGTTCATTCTCACTGCCCAAGGCATCGAGGGCAGCCTGGTGTACGCCTGGTCGGCGCCAGTGCGCGAGGCCATCAACCGCGAAGGCCGTGGGGTGCTGTTGCTCGACCTGCTACCGGACAAGCCTGTGGACAAAGTTGCCCAGGCACTCGCCAGACCGCGAGGCTCGCGCTCCATGGCCAAGCACTTGCACAGCCAGCTGGGCATCGACGGGGTGAAGGCGGCGCTGCTGCGGGAACTGACCGATCAGGCGACGTTTGCCGACCCCGAAGCATTGGCGCGGGCGATCAAGGCGTTGCCGATCACGCTGGTGCGGGCACGACCGCTGGATGAAGCGATCAGTAGCGCGGGCGGGGTGCGTTTCGAGGGGCTGGATGAGGGGTTGATGATAAAGGCCCTGCCGGGGGTGTTCTGCGCCGGCGAAATGCTGGACTGGGAGGCGCCGACTGGCGGGTATCTGCTGACCGCATGTTTTGCCAGTGGGCTGCGCGCCGGGCGAGCGGCAGCGGATTGGGTAATGCGGATTAACTGAAAGATTGCCGGGGCTGCTTTGCAGCCCCAGAATTTTCAAGGCTTACGCTTGCGTGGCCCACCATTGAAGCTAGGCACCTTGCGCACAGCCTTCACCGCCGGCTCCGGCTCGCCACTGTCCATCCAGCGCCCCAACCCCCGCTTGGCGCTGTTTTCCTTTGGCTTCTTGGGCTTCTTCGGCTTCTTGACCACCTGGCCACTGGCGTCGGTCATCGGCACCCGGTGTTCGGGGATGAAATCAGGCTCTTCATGGCGCGCCAGGGTCTGCCGGGTGAGCACTTCGATGGCCGACAGCATCTGCACTTCATCGGCACACACCAGCGATATCGCCTCGCCCTTGTTACCCGCCCGCCCAGTACGCCCGATGCGGTGCACGTAGTCCTCGGCAACAATCGGCAGGTCAAGGTTGACGACCAGCGGCAGGTCGTCGATATCCAGGCCACGGGCCGCCACATCTGTAGCGACCAGCACCTGCACTTCACGGGCCTTGAAGGTGTCCAGGGCGCGCTGGCGGGTGGCCTGAGGGCGGTCGCCGTGGATGCCGTCGGCATTCACCCCTTCTGCCAGCAAGCGCTCCACCAGCTGGTCGACGCCGTTGCGGGTCTTGGCAAACACCAGCACCTGGGTCCAGCGCTGCTTGCGCAGCAGGTGGCAGAACAGGTCGGCCTTGCGCTTTTTATCCACAGGCACCAGCCACTGCTTGACGCTGGCGGCCGCGGCGTTGCGCGGGCTGACTTCGATGCTCAGCGGGTCATTCAGGGCCAGCCCCGCCAGCATGCGGATCTGCTCGGAAAAGGTAGCGGAGAACAGCAGCGTCTGACGCTTGCGTGGCAGTGCGGCGTACACCGACTGCAGCTCTTCGGCAAAGCCCAGGTCGAGCATGCGGTCGGCTTCGTCCAGCACCAGGGTCTGCACCTGGTTGAACTTCACCGCGTTCTGCCGGAACAGGTCGAGCAAGCGACCTGGGGTGGCCACCAGCAGGTCGACGCCGCGGCGCAGGCGCATCATCTGCGGGTTGATGCTGACCCCGCCATACACCGCATAAGTGCTCAGCGGCAGGTTTTCAGCGTACTCGCGCACGTTGTTGTGCACCTGCTCGGCCAGCTCACGGGTGGGCACCAGCACCAGCGCGCGGATCGAGTTGGCGGCCACCTTCTCGCCCTCCAGTGCCAGACGTTGCAGCACAGGCAGGGCAAAACCTGCGGTTTTGCCGGTGCCGGTCTGGGCTGCGGCCATCAGGTCGCGGCCGGCCAGCACGGCGGGGATGGCCTTGGCCTGCACCGGGGTCGGGGTGGTGTAGTCCAGCTGCTGCAGGGTGCGCAGCAGCGGTTCGATCAGGCCGAGTTTGGCGAAATTCATGGCAATACCGTCAGGGGGTTCAGCGAAGGCGGCAAGTTTACCGCATCGCCCCTGCCTACTTGCAGATTTCACCTTTCAACGGTTGCGCCGGCGCAGGTGCCTTGCGCCACTGCGGCAGGCCGATCAGCACCACCGCGCCGATGATCACCGCCATGGCCACGCACTCTTCGGCGCCAATCTGTTCACCGGCAAAGACGATGCCCAGCAACACCGCTACCGCCGGGTTGACGTAGGCATAGCTGGTGGCGGCCGCCGGGCGAACAT
>NZ_JABMCN010000044.1:3075-7248 GCF_013179515.1 Pseudomonas sp. CM27 | reverse complement strand
GCCGATGATCACCGCCATGGCCACGCACTCTTCGGCGCCAATCTGTTCACCGGCAAAGACGATGCCCAGCAACACCGCTACCGCCGGGTTGACGTAGGCATAGCTGGTGGCGGCCGCCGGGCGAACATGCTTGAGCAGGTACATGTAGGCACTGAACGCCAGGATCGAGCCGAACAACACCAGGTACGCCAGCGCTCCCCAGCCGGCGGCTGTCGGCATCTGCGTCATGCGCTCGCCAGACAGCACACTGCCCAGCAACAGCACGGCACCACCGACCAGCATTTCCGCGGCGCTGGCCATCGGGCCCTGCGGCAGTGGCAGCGATTTGCTCCACACCGAACCAAACGCCCAGGAGGCGGCGGCGAAAATGATCAATGCTGCACCAATCGGGCTGGCCTGCAGGTTGGAGCCCAGGTTGAGCATGCCGATGCCCACCAGCCCAAGGGCAATCCCCGCCCACTCCAACCTGGAATTACGGTGCCCGAACAACAGGCCGAACAGCAAGGTGAACAGGGGCACCGTCGCCACCGCCAATGCTGCCACGCCCGAAGCCACGCCGGCATGTTCGGCCACGGTCACACCGCCGTTGCCGCAACTCAGCAGCAGAAAGCCGATCGCCCCCGCCGCTCGCCATTGCGGCCACGTCGGCGCTGGCACCCCGCGCCAGCGCAGGAAGCCATACAGCAGGCCACCGGCAATCAGGAAGCGCACCCCGGCCATCAGCATCGGCGGCCAGCTCTCGACACCAATGCGAATGAACAGGTAGGTGGAGCCCCAAACCAGATACAGGGCAAGAAAGGCACCAATGAGCAATAACGGGAAGCGACGGGAGGCAGGCATGGGAAAACTCGAAATCCGTTTACGGGTGATTCAGTTTAAGGGCCTGCCAAGGCAAAGATAAGTTACAAAATGGCTTGAAATGGGCGGCACACTTTTGCGCCGCTCTAACAATATTTCGCCAACGCCTCGCGAACCTTCGCCGCAGGTGTTTTCTGCAAGCGGCACAGCATATCGTGCGAAAGTTGCTGCACCCCATGGTTCTGGCGCAATACGCCAGCCAGATGCTGCAGCAGGTTGGCCGCCATCTCGGCATCAGCCATGGCACGGTGCGCGGCACCGGTATCCGGCAGCCCGGCCCAGCGGGTCAGAGTGCCCAGCTTGTGGTTCGGTGCCGCCGGCAACAAGCGTCGCGACAACAACAGCGAACAGGCGAATGACTGGCTGCGGCTGCGGCCGATACGGCCAAGTTCGTAGTCCCAGAACTTCTGGTCGAAGGCAGCGTTATGCGCCAGCAGTGGCGTGCCACCGACGAATTCGGCCACTTCGTTCATCACCTTGTCCACCGGTGGCGCACTGCGCAGCATGGCGGTGGTGATGCCAGTCAGCCCGGCGACGAACGCCGGCACCGGCACGCCGGCGTTCATCAGGCTCTGGTAGCGCTCGACGATACGCCCGCGCTCCAGCATCACGACCGCCACCTCGGTGGCGCGGCAGCCGGCGCTGGGGGTGATGCCAGTGGTTTCAAAGTCGATGACAGCAATACGTTCCATGAACAGACCTTAGTGTTTGAGCAACAGCGTACCCTCGATAGGTACATAGCGGGTGGCGGCACGGATCAACGACAGCGCGGTAAGCCCAGGCACGCCATACACCACCGCCTCGGTGCCATGGCGCTGGATCACCCGTTCCAGCAACAGGTCAAAATCGCCGTCCCCCGAGGCCAGCACGACCTGGTCGACCCGGCTTGCCGCGTCAATCACATCCAGGGTGATGCCAACGTCCCAGTCACCTTTGGCCGACCCATCGCTGCGCTGGATGAACGGCTTCAGCCGCACCTCGAACCCGAGGTTGCGCAGAATCTGCTGGAATTGCTGCTGCTTGCTGTCACCGCGATCAATGGCGTAGGCCACGGCCTCGACGATCTGGCCTTCGCGGCTGACATCGGCCCACAGGGCGGTGTAGTTGAAATGGCAACCGTGCGCCTGGCGCACGGTGTAGTAGAGGTTCTGCACATCGGCGAACAGCGCGATCTTTTTCACCTGGGAACCTCATGTCTGGCCTGGGATACCGGGGGCCGCCTGGCAGCCACCGGAAATGCCAGCAGTATGCCAGACCTGTCAGACGTACGAGTCATCGTCCGAGAAGAACCCACCACCATCGCTGCCATAATCGGTGTCGGCGTAACCACCCTGGTCATTGCCCCACCCACTATTGTCAGCCACTTGCTGCTGCCCGCCCTGGTCGTTCCAGCCGCCGCTGTCACTGGCCGGCAGGGGCTCTTCATTGACCACTTCAACCACCTCTTCCGGTTGCGAGTTGTGGTTGAACAGGCTGCTGATGCCCTGCGCCAACAATACCCCGCCCGCCACACCGGCGGCGGTCTGCATGGCGCCACCCAGGAAGCTGCTGGCACCACCGCGCGCAGGGGCGGCGCCAAACCCCGGCTGCTGCGCCTGTGGCTGGGAAAAACCCGGTGCCGACGGCTCACGCCAACCACCGCCCGACGCCACCGCGGGTGCCGAAGGACGCTGCGGCTGCTGCACAGCCGGGGCAGCGCTACGCCCACCCGAACCAAAGATGCCAGACAGGAAGCCACCACCGCCATTGCTCGGCGCACTATTGGCAGCCTGTGCCGCCTCGGCCTGCGCGCGGGCCCGCTTCAGTTCGGCTTCCAGCTGTTTGTTCTGCTCGTCCAGGCGCTTGAGTGCGGCTTCCTGTACCAGGATCGCCTGGGCCATGTAGTAAGGCGCCGCCGGCTGCTGACGCAGGTGCCCCTCGATGCATGCCTGGGCCTGCGCATCACGCGGCTGCGCTGGGTCTTCGGCTTGCTTGATGCGGCCGAACAGGCCGTCGATCAGGGATTGTTCTTCAGTATTCATGGGGCGACCTCATGGGTAGCGGGACATCGGACAGGCTCAAAGATGGGGCGTGCAGGCGTAGGATTCAATAACCTGTGCCGTGAAACTTTTTTCAGCAAGTGACAGACGCGGGCCCGCTTTGGGCTAAAGTTATGCCCCTGTTTTTACTGCCATGCGATGTTGACCGATGAATCCGCTGAGCGTCCTGCGCGACTCCCTGTACTTCTTCCGCCGCCACCTGCCGAACATTGTCCAGCTGTGCCTGCCGCTGGTGGTGCTGGAGGCCTTGCTCACCCAACTGCTGTACCGGCAGATGGGCGACCAGGCATCGCCGGCCTACGGCATGCTGGTCAGTCTGTTGTTCTACCCGCTGTACAGCGCGGCACTGATCCTTTACCTCGACACCCGCAGCAATGGCCAGGAAATCGGCAAGCGCGACCTGTTCGCCCGGGCCCTGCAACTGTGGCCGCAACTGGCGCTGCTGATACTGATCAGCTCGCTGCTGATCATGGCCGGCCTGGCACTGTTCGTGTTCCCGGGGGTGTGGATCATGATCAACCTGGTGTTCGCCGAGTACCTGCTGGTGCTGCGCGGCCTGCCCGTGGTGCAGGCGATGCGCGAAAGCGCGCGCATGACCACCGGTCACTTCATGCGGATCATGATCTGCGTGGTGAGTGTGCTGGCGCCGATCTGGCTGATCGACGGGTTGTTGCTGATGGCCTTCCCCGAGCCATCGCCGGGCATGGAACTGGCCATGGACAGCCTCAGCGGATTCCTGCAGCTGTTCAGCACCGTGGTGCTGTTTCGCTTGTTCATGCTGCTGGAGGGCGAAACCGCCGGCTGACATGCCGCCAAAGGAAGCCCTTGACCATGCCTGCTGTTCGGAGGGCCCACTATGCTGGGCTCGCCTTTTCGAACCGATGGAGAACAGCAGGTGAACGTACCTACCATCCCCACCACGTGGGCTGACCAACTCGAAGTATTCCTTGGCACCCTGCATACCGTGCCGCCCGCTACCACAACGCCGTCTGCTGATCCCGAAAGAGCCGTTTACCGCAGCTATTTCGAAGACCGTGAGGGCAACGTCCTAGGTGGTCAAAGCGACTGGATCGTTGCGGGCAAGGAAAAGCCTGCCTACACCTTTCGCTTTCTGCTGCATTCAAGAAGCTCGGATCGATTGCACTTCATGATCACCGGAAGTGGGCCGGACCACGAAAAAAAGGTAGGCATCAGCCGCAATGGCTACCTGGGCCTTTATCAGGTCTCAACCGTCAGCGACTTCATCAAGATCGAACCCTTGGAGTGGTCAGAGAAC
>NZ_JABMCN010000044.1:0-2978 GCF_013179515.1 Pseudomonas sp. CM27 | reverse complement strand
AGGTCTCAACCGTCAGC
The DNA here is from genome assembly GCF_013179515.1 of Pseudomonas sp. CM27. Taxonomy (GTDB): domain Bacteria; phylum Pseudomonadota; class Gammaproteobacteria; order Pseudomonadales; family Pseudomonadaceae; genus Aquipseudomonas. The sequence continues at coordinate 2,961 of NZ_JABMCN010000044.1, read as the reverse complement.
GACTTCATCAAGATCGAACCCTTGGAGTGGTCAGAGAACGCAGTGCTGTGCCGCCTGCGCGACCATCTTGGCCACGCCGTCAAGGCGCGACACGATTCTGCAACCGATACCCCTCGATTCTCCTATTTGAACGCCCAGGCAGGTGCTGACACTCTTTTCATCCTGCAGCGTGTTCACAACTGACCCCCAACCAGACCTTGTGGTTTCAGGTCCCGCGAGGCTTGGCCCGTGCCGTAGCCTCGGCAACTAGCGGGTCATCCGGCCAGTAATGCTTCGGATAGCGCCCTTTCAGGTCCTTCTTCACCTCGGCATAGGTCGTGCGCCAGAAGTTGGCCAGGTCCTGGGTCACCTGCACCGGGCGACGCGCCGGCGACAGCAAGTGCAGTTTGACTTGCTGGCGGCCGTTGGCGATGCGCGGTGTGTCGGCAAGGCCGAACAGCTCTTGCAGGCGCACGGCGAGGATCGGCGGGGTTTCGCTGTAATCCAGGCGGATGCTGGAGCCGGACGGCACCGTCAGGTGCGCCGGGGCCTGTTCTTCCAGGCGCTGCGGCAGCGGCCAGGGCAACAGGTTGCGCAGCATCGACGGCAGGTCCAGCGCGGCGAAATGGCTGAGGCGGGACACTTTGCCCAAGTACGGCTGCAGCCAGTCTTCCAGGCTGGCGAGCAGGGCTTCGTCACCCAGATCGGGCCAGTCGCTGTGGCTTTCCTTGGCCAGGTCGAGCTGGCGCAACAGTGCCACTCGTGCCTGCCACTGCCGCAGTTCAGGCGTCCAGCTCAGCACGTTCAAGCCTTTGCGCCGCACCAGGCCAAGCAACGCCCGGGCCCGAGCCTGGTCGTCCAGGCCGGGCAGCGGCTCGCGGCTGAGCACCAGCTCGCCAACCTTGATCTGGCGCTCGGCACGCAACACCTGCTCGCGCTCGTCCCAATCCAGAATGTCGACCCGCTCGACCTGCTCGGCCAGCACGCCGTCGAGCAGGCCCGGGTCGAACTCGGCCGCCAGGTAGATCCGCTCCTCACGCTGGCCTTGCCGGCTACCGAGGTCGGCGATCACCAACCACGGGCACTTCATCAAGGCATCGACTTCGGCAAACAGCGCCGCACGGCCGTTGGCCAAGCGATACTCGGCACCGCCCTCGCGGCGCTGCTGGGCGACGCGGTCGGGGTAGGCCAGCGCCAGCAGCGCGCCCAGCCAACGTGGGTGATCCGGGTCAGCGACGGGCGCACCCGTTTTGACCCGCAGCAAGCTGCGGTACTGGCGCGCCAGCTGGCGGGCGCGCTGCACGCCACCCTGGCCGCCACGGGCAGCCTTGCTCTCGCCGCTGACCAGCGCCAGCCGGCTGTGCAGGTCGGCACCGCCGCCGCGCTGGATATCCCGCTCGCCCAACAACGCCGCCACGTCACAAGCCATCTGTGCCAGGCCCAGGTCCTGGCCACGCAATAACAGGTGGGCGATGCGCGGGTGGGCGGGTAGCTCGGCCATGGCCTGGCCATGTTCGCTGAGGTTGTCGCGGCTACCCGCCTTGAAGGCATTCAGCCGCGCCAGCAGGTCCTGGGCCTGGCCGAATGCGGCAACAGGCGGCTGGTCCAGCCAGCGCAACTGCTCGGGCGTAACGCCCCAACGCGCCAGTTGCAGGGCCAGGCCGGCCAGGTCGGCCTGAAGGATTTCGGCGCTGCCATGGGCGGCAAGCTGGTCATGCTGGGCCTCGGACCACAAGCGGTAGCACACACCCGGCTCAAGTCGGCCGGCACGGCCGGCGCGCTGGGTGGCGCTGGCGCGGGAAATGCGCTGGGTGTCGAGGCGGGTCATGCCGCTGCCGGGGTCGAAACGGGGCACCCGCGCCAGGCCTGCGTCGATCACCACGCGCACGCCGTCGATAGTCAGGCTGGTTTCGGCGATGTTGGTGGCCAGCACCACCTTGCGCTGGCCTTTGGGCGCAGGGTCGATGGCAGCGCGCTGGGCATTGAGGTCGAGTTCGCCATGCAGCGGGCACAGCAGAATCCCGGGGCGTTCGCCCAACGCCTCCTGCAGGCTCTGGTGCACACGGCGGATCTCGGCCTGGCCCGGCAGGAACACCAGCACACTGCCGGTCTGGTCAGCCAGCGCCTGGAGCACGCTATCCACCACCCGCGGCTCGATGAATTCCCCGGGCTGGAAGGGCCGGCCCCAGCGAATGTCCACCGGGTGCATGCGCCCTTCACTGCTGACCACCGGGGCATCGTCCAGCAGCCGCGACAGCCGCTCGCCCTCCAGGGTGGCGGACATCAGCAGAATCTTCAGCGGCGGGTCGTCACGCAAAAGCTCGCGCCCATTCAGGCTCAGCGCCAGCGCCAGGTCTGCGTCCAGGCTGCGCTCGTGATATTCGTCAAAAATCAGCAGGCCCACACCTTCCAGTGCCGGGTCGGCCTGCAGGCGACGGGTGAGGATGCCTTCTGTGACCACCTCGATGCGGGTTTTCGGCCCGACCTTGCTGTCCAGGCGGATACGGTAGCCCACGGTTTCGCCCACCTTTTCGCCCAGCTCGCTGGCCAGCCGCTCGGCAGCTGCCCGCGCCGCCAGGCGTCGCGGCTCAAGCATGAGGATGGTCTGCCCGGCCAGCCACGGCTGGTTCAGCAGCGCCAGCGGCACGCGGGTGGTCTTGCCGGCGCCAGGGGGCGCCTCCAGCACGGCTTCGTCGCGGTTTTCAAGGGCCTGGCGCAGGGCCGGCAACACGGCATCGATTGGTAAAGAAATCATGGTGGTCCTCGAACAGTCCGGCGAGTATAACGGCGAACCCAGCCTGCTCTATCATGGTCTTAGCAACAGGCGCAGGCGCTTCGCTTGCCCTGCTGAAGAACTTTTCGGAGATTTACATGCGCATCCCAACCCGCGTCATCGGTGGCGCCCTCATCGCCACCCTGCTGACCCAACTGACCGCCTGCGGCACCCTTTTCTACCCGGACCGTCGCGGCCAGATCGGCGGC
>NZ_JABMCN010000439.1 GCF_013179515.1 Pseudomonas sp. CM27 | reverse complement strand
TGCTCATAGCTTTCTTCGATGTGTTCAGCTTTGCGTTTTTGCTTCTCGGTGTATTTGTCTTTGTCTCCACGGGGCATGACCGTCACTCCTGAAAGGCTCTAAGTGAACGGTTGAACACCTGCCCTTCGGCAGAGTGCCGAAAAATGGACAAACGGCTGCAGCAGGTACCTGATCCGTCGGCATCCGATTCGAGGGATATTCCGTCGCCTGTTCGCTCACTTGCATGCTCAAGCCATAGGCGGCTTATCGGTTGAAAAAATCGATGCATTAAGCGCTCACACGTAGCAGATTTTCGAACACATTCCATAGCACCCCACTGATGCGTACCAAGTCACAAGTTAAAGGGTATTCTGTGGAGAACGCCGCGATGCAGTCTGATGAAGCGAATGAACTGAAACGATGCCGAGCCCTTGCTCTTGAACAGAATCAACGGCTGCTCGGCGAGGCGCATCGACGCCTCCAGCAAGCGGAGCAAATTTTGACTCACCCCCAATTGGATGCGGAGCAGTTCGAACGCTATATACGACTGAAAGCCTCAGCGCTGCGCTGCTATGCCGACGCATCAGAACACCTCGCTGTAATCGACAGGGACTTCCCTGAGCCCCCGGCCAGCAACGACGTTGCGCACACCCTGGCGCCGGCATCGGCCGCCACGAACGACGAGCATTATCACGTGCGTACGCTCGCGTTCACCGACTGAACAAGGGCCTTCCTTACACGACACGCCTGTTTTTTGAGCGTCGGGCTGAACTAGACTGGCCGCTTTTGTCCTTCCGATGAGAATCCTGCTATGAGCGCTGACGATAACAAAACCGCATTACCGCAGCGCAAAGAGATAGTGCCGAGCGAGCTGCCATTTCCGGTGGTTGGCATCGGTGCGTCGGCGGGGGGCATTCAGGCGCTCAAAAAATTTCTCGAGAACATGCCAGCCGATAACGGTATGGCATTCGTGGTGGTGCTACATCTCTCGCCCGATCACGAAAGCGTCATTGACAGAATTCTCGCCTCAAGCACCAAAATGCCCGTTCTACAGGTGACCGGGCGTTGCGAGATCAAGCCTAATCACGTGTACGTGTTGTCGCCTGCCAGGCAATTGGCGATGAACGATGGCTACCTGCAGGCCAATGTTGCAACCCGGCCTCAGGGGACTCATGTCGCCATCGATTTGTTCTTTCGAGACCTGGCAGACGTTCACAAGCACCGCGCATTTTGCCTGGTGCTATCGGGAACCGGTTCGGACGGCGCGGTGGGTTTGTCGCGAATCAAAGAGCAAGGCGGCGTGACGCTTGTGCAGAACCCGGAGGATGCGGAATTTGATGGCATGCCACGGGCTGCAATCGAAACGCAGTTGGTGGATGTCATATTGCCAGTTGCCGAGATGCC
>NZ_JABMCN010000438.1 GCF_013179515.1 Pseudomonas sp. CM27 | reverse complement strand
AACTCGCAGTAAACCTTCAGGCGCCGCGCCTCCAGGCCGGGCGGCGGGGCATGGCGCTGAGGATCGCGCAGGTGGCGGGCCAGGGTGTATTGCTGTTCGCGCAGGGTCTCATTCATGGATTGAAGCTCCCCAGGCACGCTGTACAGTGCGGATACGTGCCGTTTCGGCGAGCAGCTCGGCCAGTGGCGGGTAGTTGAAGTCGCGTTCGAGCACCGTTGGCAGCACGCCAAAACGGGCACAAGCGAAGGCATACAGGGCCCAGACATCTTCCCTGACCGGCGCCCCGTGGGTGTCGACTTTCAGATCGGGCGCCTCGTCAAAATGCCCGGCCACATGCATACCGGTCACGCGTTCCCTGGGTAAGCCGTTGAGGAATGCCCTGGCGTCGTAGCGATGATTGCAGGCGTTGACGAATACGTTGTTGACGTCCAGCAGCAGGTCGCAATCGGCTTCATCAAGAACCGCGCGAATGAATTCGAGCTCGCTCAGCGCCTGGTACGGTGCGGCATAGTAGCTGATGTTTTCCACGGCAATGCGCCGTTCAAGGTATTCCTGTGCCTGGCGTATGCGCGCGGCCACATGGCGTACGGCTTCATCGGTGAACGGCATAGGCATCAGGTCGTACAGGTGCCCGTCATCGCTGCAATAGCTCAGGTGCTCGCTGTACAAGCGCACCTGGTGGCGATCAAGAAACTGACGGGTCTGGTCGAGGAAATGCAGGTCCAGTGGCTCGCTGCCACCCAGCGACAACGACAGCCCATGGCAGGTGATAGGGAAGCGCTCAGCCAATTGAGCCAGACCCTTGCCATAGGCACCGCCCACGGCAATCCAGTTTTCCGGTGCGCATTCGAGAAAGTCCACTGTGCCGGCCTGCATCTCCAGCAGGTCGGGCAACAGCCCGCGACGCAGGCCGAGCCCTGTCTGCAGAGGCAGAGCGTAAGAAGGTGTGCAGTGCATTGGCAGGTCTCCAACAGGCACAACGCCCCGCCTGATCAGCAGGAGGGGCGTGGCGGCGTTTCATGGGAAGAAGATCAGCCCTTGGCAGTCAGGGGACTGAACAGGCCGTAAGCCATGGCAGCGTGAAGCCTGGCAAGCTACGCGCCGGCATGCTTGCCTTCAGCCCCAGCCTTGGCGCTGGCTCCGCACTTGCCTTCACCGCATTTGCCTTCGCTGTTGGTGGCCTTGTCGCTGCCGCCGCATTTGCCTTCGCCCTGCGTGGCCTTGCCACTGCCGCCGCACTTGCCTTCACCACATTTGCCCTCGCCGGCCACTTTGGCTTGCGCCAGCTGATAACCCTGAGCCAGCGGTTCGACGGCAAACGCGCTGCTGCCCAAGGCCATGCTGCCGATCAGGGCGGCACCCAGAATGCCGAAGGTGCTTCGTACTTGAGTCATGGTGATGCTCCACTTT
>NZ_JABMCN010000437.1 GCF_013179515.1 Pseudomonas sp. CM27 | reverse complement strand
GGTGCCTGGATGAGCACGGCGCGATCGACATGCCCCGCGCTCAGGCGCTGCTGGCAGCGTATGCCGCGCTGCGGCCGTTCACTGCAGCCGAAGCCGAGCTGTGGCCAGAGATGTTGCGGGTAGGCTGCGTGCGCTTCTGGCTGTCGCGGCTGATTGCGGCGGAGTCGTTTGCCGGGATGGATGTGATGATCCATGACCCGAGCGAGTTCGAAGTGCGTTTGGCACAGCGGCAGCAGGTGGCTTTGCGCCTGCCGTTTGCTCTCTAGGGCCCGCCGACTGGATTGTGTGAGGGCTGACAGGTGCCCGCCTTGATGCTTTCTGCGCCTGTGAAACCGAGCGCCGCGCGGGCGGCGCTCGGTTTCACAGGCGCTGCAAACCTTACGGCGAACACCTGGCCGCCCTGATGCAATCTCCTGCAAAACCCGGCTTACAACTGCTCCAAGCACCCAGCCAGGTCGCCACCCAGCTTCTCCAGCAAGCGCTCATAACCCTTGGCATCCACCGGGTCGGTACCACCCAGTGCATCCAGCTCAGCCAAGCGCACCGGCAGCCCGGCAGTCAGGGTCTCAGCCAACCGCGGCCGCAGTGGCGGCTCACTGAACACACAGGTCTTGCCCACTTCCTGCAGGCGCTTGCGCATCGCAGCCACATGCTGCGCCCCCGGCTGAACCTCGGATGCCACGCTGAACACGCCGGTGTGCTTCAGGCCATACTCCGCCTCGAAGTAATCGAACGCCTCGTGGAACACGAAGTACGGTTTGCTGGCAATACCGGCTACCCGCGCCTTGATACGTCCATCCAGTGCATCCATGCGCTCATTGAAAGCCTTCAGGTTGCTCTGGTAGCGGGCAGCATTGGCCGGATCGACCTGGGCCAGATCCGCAGCCATCTTCGCCGCGATTACCCGCGCGTTGACCGACGACAGCCACAAGTGCGCGTCCAGGCTGCCCGGGCGGTGATCATGATCGTGGTCGTCATGGTCTGCTTCCTCATGGGAGTGGCTGTCCTCGCCAAAGCGGCGCAGCTTCATGCCCGCCAGCGACTGCACGGCCACCGTGGGCTTGCTGCGGCTGCCCAGCACGCGCGGCAGGAAGCTCTCCATGTCCGGGCCAATCCAGTACAACAGGTCGGCATCGCCCACCCGCCGCACGTCGGACGGACGCAGCGCGTAGTGGTGCGGCGAGGCGCCCGGCGGCAGCAATACCTCGGGGCTGCCCACGCCGTCCTGCACGGCAGCAGCAATTTGCTGCAGGGGCTTGATAGTGGTGAGCACGCGCACATCGGCCTGGGCTGAAAATGCGATGAAAGCGACAAACAGAGCTAGGAATCGGGACACGGTGGATACTCGAGTCATCAGAAACAGGTAACATAATAACGTCTCCATCCAGAACCGTCGCTGCCCATGTCCATCACGCCGCTGGCCAACCGTCCCCACGATCACTCCCACTGCGTACACAGCGCACTGGCTGAAGCCGACGCCTTGTGCACCCGCCA
>NZ_JABMCN010000436.1 GCF_013179515.1 Pseudomonas sp. CM27 | reverse complement strand
GGTTCCATCGGCATGCTGCCTTCGGCGTCGCTGGATGCCGACAACAAGGGCATGTACGAGCCGTGCCACGGCTCGGCGCCGGACATCGCTGGCCTTGGCATCGCCAACCCGCTGGCGACCATCCTGTCGGTGTCGATGATGCTGCGCTACAGCTTCAACCAGACGGCTGCCGCCGATGCCATCGAGAAGGCGGTAAGCCTGGTCCTGGACCAGGGCCTGCGCACCGGCGACATCTTCTCGGAAGGCTGCCGTAAAGTAGGTACGCAGGAAATGGGCGACGCAGTAGTCGCAGCGCTGCGGAATCTGTAATCTCTCTGGCCCGCCACCCCAAATTCCTGGTGGCGGCCCACTTTTAGCAAAGGTGTAGTTGCGATGAAACGTGTAGGTCTGATCGGTTGGCGCGGTATGGTCGGTTCCGTGCTCATGCAGCGGATGCTGGAGGAGCAGGATTTCGACCTCATCGAGCCGGTGTTCTTCACTACTTCCAATGTCGGTGGCCAAGGCCCCAACGTCGGCAAGGATACAGCGCCGCTCAAGGACGCTTATTCGATTGAAGAACTCAAGACCCTCGACGTGATCCTGACCTGCCAGGGCGGCGACTACACCAACGAGGTGTTCCCCAAGCTGCGTGAAGCCGGTTGGCAGGGCTACTGGATCGACGCTGCTTCGTCCCTGCGCATGCAGGATGACGCAGTGATCATCCTCGACCCGGTCAACCGCAAGGTCATCGACCAGCAGCTGGACGCCGGTACCAGGAATTACATCGGCGGCAACTGCACCGTCAGCCTGATGCTGATGGGCCTGGGCGGCCTGTTCGAAGCCGGCCTGGTCGAGTGGATGAGCGCCATGACCTACCAGGCAGCTTCGGGTGCCGGTGCGCAGAACATGCGCGAGCTGATCAAGCAGATGGGCGCCACCCACGCGGCCGTCGCCGAAGACCTGGCCAACCCGGCCAGCGCCATCCTCGAGATCGACCGCAAGGTGGCCGAAGCGATGCGCAGCGAGGCGTACCCGACCGAGAACTTCGGTGTGCCGCTGGCGGGCAGCCTGATCCCTTGGATCGACAAGGAGCTGCCAAACGGCCAGAGCCGCGAAGAATGGAAGGCCCAGGCCGAGACCAACAAGATCCTCGGCCGCTTCAAGAGCCCGATCCCGGTCGACGGTATCTGCGTGCGCATCGGCGCCATGCGTTGCCATAGCCAGGCGCTGACCATCAAGCTGAACAAGGACGTGCCGATCGCCGATATCGAAGGCATGATCAGCCAGCACAACCCTTGGGTGAAGCTGGTGCCGAACCAGCGTGAAATCAGCATGCAGGAACTGAGCCCGACCAACGTCACCGGTACCCTGAACGTACCGGTTGGCCGTTTGCGCAAGCTGAACATGGGTTCGCAGTACCTGGGTGCGTTCACCGTGGGCGACCAGCTGCTGTGGGGTGCCGCCGAACCGCTGCGCCGCATGCTGCGGATTCTGCTGGAGCGTTGATCGTTCTGCTGTGACCGAAAACCCG
>NZ_JABMCN010000435.1 GCF_013179515.1 Pseudomonas sp. CM27 | reverse complement strand
ACCACCAGTGAGAAAACCTGGCGCTCGCGCTGAGTCAGGCGCTGGTACTTGTCCTCGACCTGTCGCGCGTGGCGCCATTTGCGTCCATCGACCACAGCCCGTGCGCGCACCGCCTGCAGCAGTGCCAGCAACTGGTCCTCGTCGAAAGGCTTGGTCAGGAACTCCACGGCACCGGCACGCATGGCCTGGACCGTCATCGGGATGGTGCCGAAGCCGGTCATGAACACGATCGGCCACGGCAGGGCCAGTTGGCGCAGCGCATCCTGCACCTCCAGGCCGCTGGTCCCGGGCAGATGCATGTCCAGCAGCAGGCAGGCGTAGGGGGTTTCCAAGCGCGCATCGAAAAGCGCCTCGGCACTGGCGAACAGGTGATGCGGGATATCCTGGGCGCGCAGCAGCCGGCCCAGCGCCGTGCGCACCGATGGGTCATCGTCCACTACCAGCACCGGCACGTGCGTGCTGTCGACCAGCGGCTCCAGGGTGGAGGTGCACAGCGGCGATTGAGCAAAAGCCTTGCAAGGTACTTCCAGGCTGATATCGGCGGCCAGGCGGTAACCGCGGCGTGGCACGGTCTGGATCAGGCCGTGATTGGCAAAGGCCTTGCGCAGCAAGGACACCTGCACCTGCAGGTTGTTGTCCTCCACTACCGTGCCGGCCCACACCTGGCTGAACAGTTCCTCCTTGCCGACCACCCGGCCTTTGGCCTTGATCAGCGTGGCCAGCACCTCGAATGCACGCCCGCCCAACGCGATCGGCTTGCCGTCGAGAAACGCTTCTCGCCGCTCCAGCGACACCTGGGCATTACCTATTCGGATCATGGCTTCCTCGCACGGGGACGGGCGTTCGCGCAGCCCGGGCAGCCTAGGCCAGCGCACGCATTCAGACAATTATCCCGAGGGATAGGTTGGCCCAAGGACTATACAAGCGCCCGGCAAAGGCCTGGGGGCAATAACGGACAACGGCGTGCCCGTTACGGCCAAGCGCGCTGCAAGCCGCATCCACAGGGGGGGCGCTGCGTATACTCGCGTCTCATGATGTCGCTAGCAGGGGTGCCCGATGCTCGATGAACGCCTCGCCCACAGGCCCATCGATTTTGACCAGTCGATCGATGAGGGCTGGTTGAACCGCTGCGACATTACCGCGCTGGGCCAGGAAGGTGAACTCAGCTACTTTCGCCTGCACGACCCCGCCAGCCAGCAAGCCTGGATTGCAGTGCGCGCTCCGCTCGAAGCCCCTGCCGCCTGCCAGCGGCTGGAACGTGATTACCGCCTGCAACTGGACTCGCAGTGGGCGGTCATCCCGTCGGCATTCGTACGCTCCGCCGAAGGCCCGCTGCTGGTGTACCCGGCCGGCCGCTCGGTCGCCGACCTGATCGCCAACGGCCCACTGGCGCTCGCGCCGTTTCTCGATATTGCCATGAACGCGGCCAACGCCCTGGCGCTGGCCCACGAATGCAATGTGCTGCATGGCGCCCTGCAGCCAGCGCATGTGTGCCTGCAGGGCAACCAGC
>NZ_JABMCN010000434.1 GCF_013179515.1 Pseudomonas sp. CM27 | reverse complement strand
GGTTCTCGAACTTCAGGTCACCGGTGACAGCGATGTCGGTGATGGCCTTGGTGATCGATGGCTGGCCGCCTACGTACAGGTCGTTCGGCGCCGTGACGAAGGCAGTGCCGGTAGCGGAGCCTGCCGGGATGGTCACGGTGGTGCCACCGGTCAGGGTGACGGTTACGCCGCCGTGGCCAGTGACTGGCAGCTTGCTGTCTTCGCTGATCAGGGTGACGGTGTAGGTGATCTTGCCGCCTTCGACCACAGCGGTGTTGTCTACCGACAGTACCGCGTTGACCTTGCTGAGGGTGTCCGAGACCTGCACGGTGGCAGGGTCGCCGATGACCAGGTTTTCCAGCGCCGGGCCCGGGACAGTGGCGCCATCGATGCTGACGGTGATCTTGCCGTTGTCGATGAACACGTCATCGCCCTGCGCAGGCGCAGAGATGGTCTTGGTGGTTTCGCCTGCGGCAAAGACCACGGTCTCACCGGTGCTCAGCAGCACGGTCAGTGGTTTGTCGATGGCCTGGTTCAAGGTAACGGTGAAGGTCGGCGCAGTGGCTTCGTTCACCGAGTCCACGACTGGCGTGATGCTGACCTTGACCAGGTTGCCGGTACCGTTCGGGTCATCGCTGACCGTGGTGGTGACCGGGGTCGTGTCAGGCACCAGGTTTTCGAACTTCTCGGTACCCGCTACCGAAATATCGGTAATCGCCTTGGTGATGGCGTCCTGACCGCCTACATACAGGTCGTTCGGCGCATCGATGGACACGGTGCCGGTGGCGGAACCTGGGTTGATGACGACCTGAGTACCACCAGTCAAGGTCACGGTGATGCCACCGTGGCCAGTCACTGGCAAGTTGGTGTCTTCACTCACCAAGGTCACGGTGTAAGTGATCTTGCCGCCTTCGACCACAGCGGTGTTATCCACCGACAGCACGGCCGTGACCTTGCTGAGGGTGTCCGAGACCTGAACGGTGGCCGGGTCGCCGATCACCAGGTTTTCCAGCGCTGGGCCCGGGACGGAGGCACCATCGATGCTGACGGTGATCTTGCCTTCGTCCTTGAACACGTCCTCGCCCTGCGCTGGTGCAGCGTAGGACTTGGTGGTCTCGCCTGCCGCGAAGGTCAGGGTGGCACCGGTGCTCAGGGTGACGGTGAACGGCTTGTCCAGCGCCTTGTTCAGGCTGATGGTGAAGGTCGGCTCGGTGGCCTCGTTCACGGATACCTGATCGGCCACGATGGTGACCTTGACCAGATCGCCTTCGTTCTCGCCGCCTGGGTTACCTGGGGTACCCGGTTCGTCGGTTACTACGGTGCTGACTTTGGTGCTGCCCAGCTCCAGCTGCTCGAACTGGTCGGCGCCTTTGCCCGCGACGTCGGTCAGACCTTGGGTGATGGTCACCGGATCGTTGACGTAGACGTTGTCCGGCGCAGTCACGGTGGTGCTGCCGACCGACTCACCGGCCTTGATGGTCACGGTGGTGCCATCGGTCAGGGTGAAGGTCAGGCCCTTGTGATTGGTGACTGGCAGGG
>NZ_JABMCN010000432.1 GCF_013179515.1 Pseudomonas sp. CM27 | reverse complement strand
GCCGAGGGGCAAGCGGCAGTGCGCAGCTCTTGTGGGCTGAAAGTACTGGCCGACCTGCGCCTGGATGACCTGCCGGAGGCCGTCGACCTGCTGCTGGTGCCCGGTGGGCCGGGGGCCTATGACATAGCGCTGCCCGGGATCGAGCGCTGGCTACCGCAGGCCGTACGCAGTGCCAGGCGCTTTGGTGCGATCTGCACCGGCGTGTTCCTGCTGGGCCGTGCCGGGCTGCTCGACGGCTATCGCTGCACCACCCACTGGAACTATGTAGAGCGCCTGGCGCGGGCGTTTCCCCAAGCCCGGGTCGAGACCGAGCAAATCTACGTGATCGACCGCTGCCTGATCACCTCGGGCGGGATCACCGCAGGGATCGACCTGGCACTGGCGGTGGTGGCGGAGGACCACGGCAAGGCGCTGGCACTGGAAGTGGCCAAGGTGCTGCTGGTTGCGCGCCATCGTCAGGGTGGGCAGACGCCCTACGGGCCACTGCTGGCGGCGGTACCGCGCGACGATTCGCCGATCGCACGGGTGCAGGCGTTCATCGTCGATCACATCGAGCAGGTGTTCACCGTGCAGAAAATGGCCGACCTGGTGGCCATGAGCAGCCGCAACTTCGCCCGCACCTTTCAGCGCGAAGTGGGCATCACGCCTTTGCAGTACCTGCAGAATGCGCGCATCGACCGCGCGCGCAAGCTGCTGGAAGGCAGCGACCTGCCGCTGAAAGTGGTAGCGGCGCAGTGCGGGTTTGGCAGTGACCGGCATATGCGCAAGGTGTTCTGCGAGCGGATTGGCATGACGCCGGCGCAGTATCGGGCGCAGTTTGGTGAGGCCTGAGTCAGTGTTTTTCCTGTGCTGGCCTCTTCGCGGCTAAAGCCGCTCCCACAGGGATTGCACCTGCCTGGCAGGCTCCGCTGTACCTGGAGCGGGTTTACCCGCGAAGAGGCCAGCTCGGGTTGTCTCATTTTTCAGGACAATCTTTCTCCCCGACGGCAGATTGTCTTACTCCACCCCAGCCCCCAGAATTGTCCGCCAAACTGTTCAAACGCTGCCCCGGCAGCTCATGGAGTACGAGCCAATGCCACACGAAGGCAGCCTTCTGCAAACCGCGGTGATCTTTCTGCTCGCCGCCGTCGTCGCCGTCCCCCTGGCCAAGCGCCTGCAACTGGGTGCCGTGCTGGGTTACCTGCTGGCTGGCGTCGCCATCGGCCCGCAGGCACTGGGCCTGATCCGCGACACTGAAAGCGTGGCGCACATTTCCGAGCTGGGCGTGGTGTTGCTGCTGTTCATCATCGGCCTGGAACTGTCACCCAAGCGCCTGTGGTTGATGCGCAAGTCGGTGTTCGGCGTCGGCACTGCCCAGGTGCTGCTGACCGGCGCGATCATCGGCGCCATCGCCCTGTTCGGCTTCAGCCAGACCCTGCCTGCAGCCATCGTGCTGGGCCTGGGCCTGGCGCTTTCGTCCACCGCCCTTGGCTTGCAGAGCCTGGCCGAGAGCAAGCAGCTGAACGCCCCGCACGGCCGCCTGGCCTTCGCCATCC
>NZ_JABMCN010000431.1 GCF_013179515.1 Pseudomonas sp. CM27 | reverse complement strand
GCTGGAAGTTCCAGCATGAGCGGCGCATCGCGGGCGAAGGCAGTTGAATTCGGGGGCTGCTCTGCAGCCCAATCGCCGGCAAGCCAGCTCCCACAGATATTGCACAGTACTGAGGACTTGTGAGGTCTCTGTGGGAGCTGGCTTGCCGGCGATTGGGCCGCACAGCGGCCCCAGCAATCTCAATGGTTGACGGTATGCGCCAGCATCACCGAAAGCTGGCACAACGGCCGCCCGCTCTCTTCGTGCCACTGGTTGAACGCCTGCTGGACCAGCGCCAGGTCGCGCAGGCTGGTCGGCTGCTTGTCGATCACCTTCTGCGCAATCAATGCCGCCGCCATGTCATCGGTCGGGATGAACGTATCCTTGCCGACCATGCGCAGAAAGCGCGGTGCCGAGAGCCCGCCCAGCTGGTTGCCGTGCTTGGCCAGGTACTTCCACAAGCCGACGATATCGGTCACTGGCCAGTCGGCGACGAACGCGCCGAAGCTGCCGTGCGCCTTGGCGATATCCAGCACCATCTGGGCATTGCGCGGCACGCTCTTGAGCTTGCCCAGGTGGCGAATGATGCGCTCGTCGTGCATCAGCCGCTCCAGGTGCTCGGCGCCCATCAACACCACCTTCTCCGGGTCGAAGCCGAAGAACACCTGTTCGAACACCGGCCACTTGGCATCCACCAGGCTGTGCTTGAGCCCGGCGCGGAACACGCGCAGGGCCAGGGTCGACAGGTAGCGGTCGTCACTGATGTCGCGCAGTTGCGCCGGGGTGCGCGGCTGCGGCAGGAAGGCCTCCAGGGCCTGGGCCGAGCCAAAACGGTTCAGGCAATACTCGTGCAGCCACTGGTAATCGCGCATGGCTTCAGATGTTCAGCACGTCGAGGAAGCGCGGGGTGGCGCTTTCGTCGATCTTCAGGCTGGTGAAGTCGAACAGGTTGCGGTCGGCCAGTTGCGACGGCGCCACGTTCTGCATGGCGCGGAAGATGCTTTCGGTACGGCCCGGGTGCTTGCGCTCCCACTCCACCAGCATGTCCTTGACCACCTGGCGTTGCAGGTTTTCCTGCGAGCCGCACAGGTTGCAAGGAATGATCGGGAACTCTTTCATATCCGAGTAGGCCTGGATGTCTTTCTCGTGGCAGTAGGCCAGCGGGCGGATCACCACGTTGCGGCCGTCGTCGGCACGCAGCTTCGGCGGCATGCCCTTGAGCGCGCCGTTGAAGAACATGTTGAGGAAGAAGGTTTCGACGATGTCGTCGCGGTGGTGCCCCAGCGCCATCTTGGTCGCGCCGATTTCGTCGGCGAAGGTGTACAGGGTGCCACGGCGCAGGCGCGAGCACAGCGAGCAGGTGGTCTTGCCCTCGGGTACCAGCTCCTTGACCACCGAGTAGGTATCCTTCTCGACGATGTGGTAGTCGACGCCCAGTTCCTTCAGGTAGGCCGGCAGCACGTGCTCGGGAAAGCCCGGCTGTTTCTGGTCCATGTTCACCGCGACGATCTCGAACTTGATCGGTGCCACCTTCTGCAGGTGCAACAGAACGTCGAGCA
>NZ_JABMCN010000430.1 GCF_013179515.1 Pseudomonas sp. CM27 | reverse complement strand
TGTTTCAAGCAGCGTACTTGCCCGAATTCAACGCAGCGTATCGATTTGAATACACCGTACCGAAATCGATACAAGCTCATTCGAATGCGCCCGCGCAAGGGTTTGATCCCCAAACCCTTTTCACCTGCTGCCCTTGCGTAGCGTTTTCGTTCCAGAAAAACCACGAAACGAACATGGGAAATACCTATCTCATTGTTTTATATGGTTTTTCCAAGATTGGCCGTGTTCTTGCTAGTAGATTATCAACCCAAGAGCGCGGAGCCACCGCGCCCAACGCCCTGCTTCCCGAGGATTCCCCATGAGCGAGTTGCGTTTCACTGAAGATCACGAATGGCTGCGCGTCGAAGCCGATGGCAGCGTCACCGTGGGCATCACCGCCTACGCCCAGAACGCCCTTGGCGATGTGGTTTTCGTGCAACTGCCCGAGTTGCAGCAGTATGAGAAAGGCAGCGAAGCCTCCACCGTCGAATCGGTGAAGGCTGCAAGCGGGGTGTACATGCCCCTGACCGGCGAAGTGGTCGAAGTCAACGGCCAGCTCGAAGACAGCCCGGAACTGGTCAACGAAGACCCGATGGGCGAAGGCTGGTTCTTCCGCTTCAACCCGGCCGACATGAGCGAAGTGACCGCCCTGCTCGACCAGGACGCCTACGACCGCCTGATCAAAGCCAACGACGACGCCTGAGGAACCCTGCCATGACCACCAACCTCGGCACCGCCAACGAGTTCATCGCCCGTCACATCGGCCCGCGCGCCGCTGACGAGCAGGCCATGCTCGCAGCACTGGGCTTCGACTCGCTGGAAGCCATGACCGCCGCAGTCATCCCCGACAGCATCAAGGGCACCAGCGTGCTTGGCTCGCATGACGGCCAAAGTGAAGCCGACGCGCTTGCCGCGCTCAAGGCCATCGCCGGCAACAACCAGCTGTTCAAGAGCTACATCGGCCAGGGCTACTACAACACCCACACCCCGGCACCGATCCTGCGCAACCTGCTGGAGAACCCGGCCTGGTACACCGCCTACACCCCGTACCAGCCAGAAATTTCCCAGGGCCGCCTGGAAGCACTGCTGAACTTCCAGACCCTGATCAGCGACCTGACCGGCCTGCCGATCGCCAACGCCTCCCTGCTCGACGAAGCCACTGCAGCGGCCGAGGCCATGACCTTCTGCAAGCGGCTGTCGAAGAACAAGACCAGCCACGCCTTCTTCGCCTCGGTGCATTGCCACCCGCAAACCCTTGATGTGCTGCGCACCCGTGCCGAGCCGCTGGGTATCGAGATCGTGGTCGGCGACGAGCGCGAACTGGGTGATGTCAGCGCCTTCTTCGGCGCCCTGCTGCAGTACCCGGCCAGCAACGGTGAAGTGTTCGACTACCGCGACGTGGTGCAGCGCTTCCACGCCGCCAATGCTCTGGTCGCCGTCGCCGCCGACCTGCTGGCCCTGACCCTGCTGACCCCGCCGGGCGAGTTCGACGCCGACGTGGCCATCGGCAGCGCCCAGCGCTTCGGCGTGCCACTGGGCTTCGGTGGCCCGCACGCGGCCTACTTCGCC
>NZ_JABMCN010000043.1 GCF_013179515.1 Pseudomonas sp. CM27 | reverse complement strand
CGCGAATCAAAGAGCAAGGCGGCGTGACGCTTGTGCAGAACCCGGAGGATGCGGAATTTGATGGCATGCCACGGGCTGCAATCGAAACGCAGTTGGTGGATGTCATATTGCCAGTTGCCGAGATGCCGCAAAAACTGCTCGATCTGTGGCGCAACGCTCAAACGATTCGACTCCCCGCCTCCAATGCCTTCCAGCCTTGCGACGCCGTCGCGGTTTCCCCCGAATATGACGATGAACACCTGCTGGGGCAAATACTCGCTGTGCTGCGTAACCGTACCGGGCATGATTTCAAACACTACAAGCGCGCTACAGTGCTGAGGCGACTCGAGCGTCGCCTGCAGGTGACGACGCAAGCTGACCTGGCCGCCTACCTCAACTACATTGAAACCCATGCCGAAGAAGCCAAGGCGCTACTAGGCGACATGTTGATTGGCGTCACCAATTTCTTCCGCGATCGCGAAGCGTTTGAAGCCTTGGAACGAAGCGTTCTCGGTGAAATTTTCGCACGAAAGCCTCAGAACCCTTCCCAGCGAGAAGAGATTCGCATCTGGTCGGCAGGTTGTTCGAGCGGTGAAGAAGCCTATAGCCTCGCGATCTTGGCAATGGAGCATCAGTCGCTGGAAAACAGCGAGCGCAAAATTCAGCTGTTCGCCACCGATGTGGATGAGCGCGCCATTGCCAAAGGCCGCGCCGGGCAGTTCTCCGAAGCCATTTTGACCGACGTCCCACCTACCCGTTTACGCCACTACTTCGTCAAGGAAGGATCGCACTACCGGATCAACAAGGAAGTGCGCGATGTCGTATTGTTTGCCAAGCACAACATCCTAGCGGATCCGCCGTTCTCGCAAATCGACTTGATTGTCTGCCGCAACTTGATGATTTACCTCGACCGCGAAGTTCAACGTGAAATTCTGCAAATGTTCCATTTCGCGCTTCGCACCGGTGGCTACCTGTTTCTGGGCTCATCCGAGTCCGCCGATGTGTGTCCTGAACTGTTTGTCGCCATTGATAAGCGCAATCGTATTTATCGCGCGAAGCTCAGCAGTACGGAACGGCGTTCGCCTACCATTCCACGTGCAGGCTATGTGCGCAGCGGCATCGATGAGTCAGTGCCAGTGGTGCCCAAGCGTGCCGGGAAAATTTCCTTCGCCGATATCCATCGGCGTGCACTGGAAAGCATCCAGCCGCCCAGCCTGGTGGTCGACGGCAATTTGGATATTCTGCACTTGGACAACGGGGTGGGGCGCTTTTTGCGTTATGTCGCCGGTGAAGTTAACCGTAATCTGGTCAATTTGATCGACCCTGCGCTGCGTCTGGAGTTGCGCACAACGCTTTACCAGGCCCAGCAAAGCGGTAAGCGCGTGAGCTCGCGTGTGGCGACACTCGGCGACGAACGTGTACGCGTGCTCATTGAGCCATACCGCGACGAAGCCACCGATCATGACGTGTTCCTGGTCGTCTTTCAGGTTGGCCCCCCGTCTTCGCCTGAGCGGCATGAGACATCGTCGAGCGCGGACGACCCTGCCTTGGCCGTGCTGGAAAAGGAACTGCATCAAACCAAACTTCAGCTTCAGGAGACCATTGAACAGTCGGAAGTCTCGAGTGAGGAGCTCAAAGCCTCGAACGAGGAAGCCCAAGCCATCAACGAAGAGCTGCGCTCAGCCACGGAGGAATTGGAAACCAGCAAGGAAGAGCTGCAGTCGATCAATGAAGAACTCTTGACCGTCAACTACGAGCTGAAGACCAAAGTCGAAGAAACCGACAAAGTCAACGACTACCTTAGCAATTTGATAGCGTCCACCGACATCGCGACCATTTTTGTCGATAAAAGCATGCGCATTCGCTGGTTCACGCCCCGTACCACCGACATTTTCAACATGTTGGCCAGCGACACGGGCCGCTCCTTGCTCGACATTACCCACCGGCTGGATTATCCGCAGCTGACCGACGATGCGGCGGCTGTATTTGAAACGTTGAATATCATCGAACGCGAAGTCCCCAGCAACAACCAGCGCTGGTATATCGCCCGCTTGCTGCCGTACCGGTCAAACGAAAACCTGATCAATGGGACGGTCCTGACGTTCATCGACATTACCAAGCGCCGCGCCGCTGAAGAAAGCCTGCGACTGGGGCAGGAACGCATGCGCTTGGTAGCGGAAAGTACTCACGATTTCGCCATCATTGTCATGGACGAACACGGCATGATCAGCGACTGGAACACGGGCGCAGAGATGACTTTTGGTTATGTCAAAGAGGAAGTTATCGGCAAATACTTCGAGCTGATCTTCTCCGCCGAAGACCGCGCCAGCGGCGTACCGGCAGAGGAGCTGCGCAAGGCCCACCTGGAGGGCCGCTGCTTAGACGAGCGTTGGCATGTGCGTAAAGGGGGGGAACGCTTCTACTGCAGTGGCGAAGTCGCCACTTTGACAAGTGACTCACTCACCGGTTATGTAAAAATCGCCCGCGACCTCACTGGGCACAAGCGCATGCAAGAGCAGCAAAGCCGTATCCTTAAAGAAACCCAGACCAGCAGTCACATGAAAGACGAGTTTTTCGCCGTGATGTCTCATGAGCTGAAGCACCCGTTAAACTTGATACAGCTCAATGCTGAAATCTTGCGACGCGTACCCGCAGTTCGGGCAGCGGAGCGCGCCAGCAAGGCCGTGGATACCATCAGTGATGCGGTTGCCAGCCAAGCGCGAATCATTGACGACTTGCTGGACGTCGCCCGTATTCGCACAGGCAAACTGAAACTCAAAAAGCAGCCGGTTGAAATCACGGCCATCCTGGAAGAAATCTTTGCCGTCGCCTCCAGCGAATGTCCTGAAGGCCACATCACGCTCGAGATCGAGCCTGAGGCCAGGGGTGACTGCTGGGTGAACGGCGATGTCACGCGCCTTGAACAAGTGATCTGGAATTTACTCAACAATGCCCTGAAATTCAGCGCAGCGCATCCCGTCATCCAAATTATTGTCAAGCAAGTGAACGACACGGTGAAACTGCAGTTTGTCGATAACGGGGTCGGGCTGACGAAACAGGATCTGGATCGTGTATTCAACCTGTTCAGTCAAGCCACGCATCAGCATTCCACGCACAAGCGGGAAGGCCTTGGTATTGGCTTGTCTTTGGTTCGTCAGCTGGTTGAAGCCCATGGTGGAAGCGTTGCGGCCTCTTCCGCAGGTATCGGCCTTGGCTGTATCTTCACCGTCACTTTGCCGCTTTGTGCTCAGTCATCGGTCAATGGGCCTTCCCAGGATCCGGTGCAAGCTGCGCGGTTGCATGGCATCAAGATTTTGCTCGTCGACGACTCGACCGAAATATTGGACGTCATGCAACAATTACTTGAAATGGAAGAAGCTGTGGTCACGACATTTCATGATCCCCTGCAGGTAGTCGAGCACGCCAAAGTTACCCACTATGATGTCATTATCTCGGACATTGGCATGCCGGGTATGGATGGACATCAACTGGTTGGTGAACTGCGCAAGATCAACCATTTGCAGAAGACGCCTGCCATCGCTCTTTCGGGCTATGGTGACAAGGTATCCTCTACTCTATCCGGATTTGATCAGCACCTGACCAAGCCTGTGCAGTATGAGGTACTGATAGAAACTATCGAAGGATTACGCATTTCGTAAATTCATATGTTATTCCACTGAGGCTCAGCCGTGAGCACCGGCGAACCGCAACGTACTCTATCGCCAGGGCGGCCTACGGGTCGCGCCGTGGCCCCACTTCTACAGAAACAGCTACGTGCACCACGTCTACTGCCGTCAGTCCTGCGAGTTGAATCCGTGCATCTGCAATCAAACCGGCAATTTCACGGGCGGAATTAAGGACCTGTGAATCAACCGCCTGCAGCACAACACTTTTTTTGGGGTCGCGATAGCTCGTAAGGCTCAAGCTCAGGAGGTCTCCAGCTAACGTGCACCTGCAGACATCTGGTAGAAACGCGCGCTCTATCAGCTGGAGAATTTCTAGATTAGATAGCCCATACAGATCCATGATCATTCCCTCAGGCGTTTTAATTTTGAGGTTGAACTCCCATGCCTGTTCAAAAATTCTGCCCTGCTGCGATACCTTACCGGGGGCGTTTTTCTTCAATGACCATGCCCTTTATCCGTTCGGAGGCAGATGGTATCTGGAGCTCGTCGAAGTCGGGCCTTTTCAGTTGAACGCCTTTCATCAGAATGGGGCGTCTGTTCACCCGCTTCGGGAGGTAAGCGCTCTTGATCCTCCCAATCCGTCGATCGCGATCGGCCTTACCCTGACCCGGCCTTTCTGCATCAGAACGTTCCGTCGCTCTGCGGGCACCCTTCGGTAAACAGCAGGCCGAACACAGGGTGAACGACCAGAGAGTTTCACCATGAAAGCAGAAAAAACGTACGCGTTGCTGCTCGCAATGTGCGTGGGTTGCGCGGCGCCACTTGCCCTGGCCGCCACAGACCTGAACGATCAGCGCGCCCCGGGCACGCAACCGCACAGCAATGGGCACATGAACGGCCAAGGCGGTGCGACAGGCTCAGGAACATTAGCCGTTGGCATGGGCACGGGTAATGGCGGTTCCCATGACAATGGAACGGACAACACGGGAGGTGACGGTACCGATGCTGACTCGGGCTCCGGCGGCAACGGGGGATAGTAGCGGTGCAGATCCGGCGAGTGGCTCAACCGGTAGTGGATCAGGTGCAGGATCGGGCAGCTAGGTGGATGGCCAAATGGCGGTGGATCTCCCGTTCTTGCGTTTCTGCTTGTCCGTATATTTTGTCACCGCGTGGCATGGCATTCACTCCTGAGTGAGTTGCTTGATCAATGGCGAAACTGAAACGCCGGGCCATGCACATCGAGCAATTTTATGAGGACAAGGGCGTGGGCAAGGACGAAGCCGAAGCGCGCGCCTGGGCCACCGTGGACAAACAATTCGGTGGCGGTGAAATGCCTGGAAACTCGGGGAGCAGGATCTCCGTCGCGCGAGAAGAAGACCGCATGCATGGATTCATGCCAAGCGCGCCGCTGAGTCTCGCCAGGGGCATTCACGCACTTCGCGCGCGTCGCTGGCATCGCAAAGCAAGGAAAGCCTTATGAACGAGGCGCGCAGCAAAGACATCAAGGGGCGCTCGAGCATGAGCAAGGCCCAGTTGGTCGAAGTCCTGCGAAAACAGGGGTGATCGGAGAAGGTCGCCGCAGCGTAAGGCTCACTAGCCCCACACTCAACTCCATTGCGTCATCAACATGCCCCGAATACCGCAGACGGGGTCTTGTTCAGGGCATGGCACCTGGGCGATGCGCGCGAGATTGCGCGGGTGTGCTGCTCTGTCGGGCCGCTGAATGTCGTAGTCTTCCTGCCCATGGGGATAGGCGCCGACCACCAGGAAGTTATCGCTGCACTCGATACAGCGATGGCCCGTGCCTGCTGGCAGCACCAGCACATCACCCCGCTCCACGCTCACGCTCTGCCCGTATTCTCCGCCAAGCGTCAATCGGCCCCGCCCATAGGCAATCCCGAGTGCTTCATGAGCGTTCGGGTGAAAGTGGTGATAATCGAAAATCCCGAAGCGCCAGAGCGGGGTCCATTGATGAGCGGCAAACATCGCTTCGAATTCGCTGGCAGTGTCCCCCATCGGATCGAGCTTCAACCGGTAGAACAGCACGGGAAAACGGCTGTTTGGCGTCGCGCCGTCGTCTTCGAAATACAAGGCCTGCACGCTTGCATCTTCCGTATTCATGAGCGTCATGATGCATATCCTGATGGGGTTATCGGTACACCTTCGAACCCGTCGGCTGTTGCCAGGTTCCAGCCGGCAGACGGGTGCACGTACCGTTGAAACTTTCCCGCCACGTGCCAAGTCCAGACACCCATCGATAACAGAACGGGAGCAGGCAATGACCGGCACGGTAGGCGACTTTCTGGTGGGACCGTTGTAATCAATGGGGCGTACGGCGCATCTTCGGTTACCCCGGCGACGGCATCAATGGCGTGTTCGGCGCGCTGAGCCGGGCCAACGGCAAGATCGAATTCATCCAGGCCCGCCATGAGGAAATGGCCGCCTTCATGGCCAGCGCCCATGCCAAGTTCACCGGCGAGCTACGTGTTTGCATGGCTACATCCGGCCGCTTGATACCGCGTGGGCCAGCAACGCCCCAGACACCCAGGCCAACCAGCGGCAGCGCGACGATCAGCTGGGCCCAGGCCGCTTTGCCTCCAAGTGGCAGGAGGGGTATCGACGGAGGTTGGAGAAAGCCGAAAGACAATACGCCGCTGCTGATCGGCGCAGCGGCGCTGGGAATCCTTGTGGGTTTTTCAATCACGCATTCACGACGCAGGGATATTAGAGACGGTCTGCGTACCGAGAAATGAGCGTGGTCTCATGCGAGAGCACGTTCGATCCCAACCCTGCTGTCGAATTCGTGGGATTTACCGGACGATAATCCTCCCATGCTACCGCTCTCAGGTAAGCAGCGTCGGCCTCCAGACGAAGATCGCGCCATTCCTGCCAGGAGATAATCCCCCGACGATCCATCTCATCGCCTGGCGAAGCAATTCGTCGTGATAGTCGTCCGGCGAGTCCATTCGTAAAGCCCTACCCTCCAGCACGCGGTACCACGCTGCCAAACAGTTGAGCTTCAGCAATTGGGTAGCACAAAGGTTTTTCTCGAACGTTCGCATCAGAAAGCCTCACACGCTGATGAAAGGTTGAGTCACGAACATTCACGAGGTTCAGTAGAGCGGTGTCAGCGGCGTAGAAGCGTCCAGAGGGTCGCTTGACCACGCCGGCGTGGCTGAAGGTTCGGCGTCTGCAGACTGGATGCAAGCTTGATCCTTCCCAAACGTTCGCGAACAAAGCTTAAGGACGCCACACACGCCTGCACCGGTTCTTTCGCGCAACCCGTCGGCCTTGGCCAAAACCCAAGGAGCAAACACCCCGCGCCGCGACGTCCGAGTTGAACACAGACTTACTTGTATGACGACATGAGGTGAAAGATCATGGCTAACAACCCAACCAATCGTGGCCATCAAGGTGGTACTGCTCAGACCAATCCTGGCAATTTTGCCAATGATCGCGAGAAAGCGTCGGAGGCAGGTCACAAAGGCGGGCAGAGCTCAGGAGGCAATTTTGCCAACGACCGTGAGCGTGCCTCCGAGGCAGGCCGTAAAGGCGGGCAAAACAGCCACGGCGGCGGTGGCGGTAGAGAGAACCGCTAACTGGCGGTGATTCAGTGCCATGGCAATTGCTGCCCTCGCACTTTTTCTGTTGAATAGCCATCAGGAGACCCTCTCCTTCCACGCTTCGTATCTGGCAAGGAGCGGCTGGACACTCAACCCATGCAGCAGAATGCTCAACGCCACCATCGAAAGCACCAGGTTGATGCTCTGTTCGGCCAAGGTGGGAGGGCATAGAACAGGTACTAGAAGCACCCGATACCTCGGATGCCAAACCACCCTAAAAGCCCGCGCTGGCGGATATCTAGCATTCCTCGAGCCGGGAACAGCAAGATGCTGATGGGGCGAATGACAAAAAACAAAGCACCGGCAACCAGCACTGCCCGCCAGTCCCAATGCTCAATGAGCACTACCACGAGCATGGTCACCAGAAATACTTCCATTGCCCGCTCGATCAGGCTACCGAAAGCCAGCATGTCACCCAACATGATCCACGCTGCCACCTGCGAGTCGTCGAGCCCTTTCACATCGCCTTAACTGCTAGCTCCGGCGCCACGTGCTGGTGACCTACCACAGGCTATACCAGATGTTCAGCAGCCGGCTCTTCGGGGCTATTGGCGGTCTGAACCTCTGCCTGCCGTAAACCGAGGCCCGCAGCGAATACCGCGAGGAACCCATAGGCCTGTATCGACTCGGCGCTCACGTATGCCAACGCAATCAGGGCAAGGGCCAGATAGTCATTGGGCGAGACGGTGCTGTCGTGGCTGCGCAGACGCAAGAATAGCGTGAGCTTGCCCAGGCCGCGCCCCATCCAGTAGCCAAGCAACAGGCCTGCGGTTACTGCCCAGAGCATGTCCTTGAGCAACCAGTCACTGAACCAGGCCTGGCCATTGTCCTGTTGCAGGAACAGTCCAAGTATGACGAAGGGAAACGCCACGCCGTCGTTGAGCCCTGCCTCACCTGACAAGCTGAAACGGACAAGATCATCGTCTTGGGCATCAACCACCTGCACCAGGGTTGCGAGAACTGGGTCAGTGGGTGCGAGGATCGCTCCGATCAGTAGCGAGACTCCCCACCCCAAGCTCAGGCCGTAATGCAGCACCAGCGTTACCCCACCGATGCAGATCAACATCACCGGTCCCGCTAGAAAAAAGGCGCTGCACCATCGGAGATTGTGCAAAGGCAGGCGCAATTTCACACCACTGAAGAACAGTGAAAACAACACAGCGACCTCTGTGAGGGGCTCCATCCACCCGCTCGACTTGCTCAAATCCAGCTGAAGAAAACCCAGCCCCGATGTACCCAGACCGATACCCAGGGCAAGGCACATTACAGACGAGGTCACAGGGATCCAGCGCAGGTAGGAGGATGAGAGCGCGAGCAGCAGCAAGACTGCGCCCAGCATGGCGAACCAGACGATGAAGGTCATCTGCGCAGAAGCCTTGGGAAAGTTTACGAGTATTTTTTTGACTCTCCGGCACGCCACCTCGTTCCGCTGCGCTTAGTAGGTTTACCCAACACCTCGGAGAAATGTAAAAGAAAATTTCAGCGCTCCACTGCGGTCAAACCCTATAGATCGTCGCAGTGGAGATTACTTCATGAAATTTGCCCAGTTTTGCCAATGGCTCGCCAACCACGCCGGTAAACCGAGCACCTTTTTGATCGCCGTGGTGTTGATTGCCATGTGGGCTGCGTCAGGGCCTTGGTTTCACTACAACGATACCTGGCAACTCATCATCAACACGTCGACGACCATCATTACCTTCCTGATGGTTTTCCTGATTCAGAACACCCAGAACCGGGACAACGACATCATCCACGTCAAGCTTGACGAACTGATCCGCGCTACGAAATCTGCGGAGCAGTCGGTATTGGATCTCGAAGCCCTCGATAACCGGCAAATCCATAAGCTTCGCAAGGAATACCAGGCGATGGGCAGCGAATGTGATCCCCACCATCAGGCCCCTGCTGAGCATCAAACGGACGATGTTGCTCGGGATAACCTGCAGCGCTAGAGACCTTTTTGCTCGAACGGGAGGAAAGGTGAAGGTACTTTTGCAGGATGAAGCGCTTGGCCAATAGCTTGAGCGAGCTCGTCTATCGACCACGGTTTGAAGAGGTAGGTAACGGGTGGTGTCACCTGAGAAGCATCAAGCTGGTGGCCGGAGGTCAGAATGGCGGGAAGTCCAGGCCACCTTTCGTGCGCCATGGAGATGAACTCCATACCTTTGATGCTTCCAGGAACACCGTGGTCGACAACGATCAAAGAGCAGTCGCTCTTGAGTCCCATCAAGTGAATCAAGGCATCTTCTGAGTTATCGAACGCATCGCAGGTGGCGCCCAATTCGATCAGAATTTCCACCAGAAGGGCTTGTAGCGTTGGATCATCCTCTACGACAACTACTGTCTTCCCTGACAGCGACAACCCCTCAATGTCGAGCTTCATCACCCTCTCCAGTCCATAGTTGAATGAACGAGTGTTTCACTCATCTGTGCACGCGTCGATGGGGGCTAAAGGCCACCCATGCTCAATGGCCTTCCGACATCGTCAAATGGCCCAAGCCTTCACGCATGAAAATCTCCACGGTCTTTGGGCCTACACCCTCGAAGCTCAGTAGCCAGCGCTTAAATCCCTCAGCATTTGATGCATCCCGCAATGCATTTAGTTGGGCATCCAGTTCCGCCTCTACCTTCTTGCTCAGGGCCAACAATCGTTTAGCGGTAGACTCATCGTATCGTGCGTATCCGGCCTGGCCGAGGACTCTGACCAGTGCCGAATGAGAACTCTGAGCTAGCTTAAGCGGCGTATCCAGACCCTGCTGAGCGACAAGAATCCGGTACGCCTCCACTGCTACGGTGGAGCGGATGCGCTTTCCCATGAGAAAACTGGCCAGCAACCATCTGAACACGCCAAGGGCATCCGTGACCTCAATGCCGAGGTCACAGGCAGTTATAGTCTTCAACCTTTACTACGGCGCGGATCAGCAGATCGTGGGTAAGTGCGTTCCTCTTCGATAGTGCCATCCGCTTTGTGGATCTTCACCGACGCTGTCTTGTCATCAAAGAAATCCGCAAGGGCGTTGACCAGCTCATGCTTCGTCGCCGCTCGTTTGGAAGCGCGTTCAGCACCGGCTTTCTTCAATTCCCATCCTTCTGATGTCGGGCTGAGGTGGTAGTTGTCCATCGTGTGTTCCTCTTGGCTAACTGGATTCGCCGTCATCCTGAATGTCTTCCTCTGCCTCGGCTGCCTCCGTGGCATCAGCGTCATTCAAAGGTGGCGACGTAGGCTTTTCCGGATCGTTGATGAAAGGCACGTTACTAGGCCCCTTTACTTCGGAGCCTTCAGTTTTCGGCTGCATAGCCACACCTCCAGGCAAGTGGAACGAATAGGGGCTCGCGAACTTCCCAGCATCGAAAGCTTGCGGAACGAACTCGGGGCCATCGCCAGCGAGACGCCACTTCACCATAGCGATGCCGTAGCGTTCGGCCATCGGTCGACTGACCAGCTTGATTTTCTGCTGACTAAATCTTGGAATGATGCCAACGCCCGCATCGCAACTGGCCCAGGGCCAAGCCCAGCGCTGTCCAATTTTTCCAAGCGGATGATGAACGCTCGATGGTTGCCGTGTAGCTCATATTCGATTACATACAGTTAAGGTGCTGGCATCAGACTTCCTCCCCAGTACATGCGCTGTTGATACGTCGTAGGGCAAGAAAATTCAGTTCGAAAGCCAAACTGTAACCCGTTGGGCAAACTTTCAGCGTGAGACGACTCAATGCAGCTCATGATGCGTGCAATGATTGGGTGTTGCATCTCGCCGTGCAGCTAATCGGCGCAGCTCTCGGGCTGAAAAGCCAGCAGGTATTCGGCCAGAGTGAGAGAGCACAGGCGGAAATGCCTTCCAAAAGCACCATCTCGAAGCCATGGATATTCTCGGTGGGTATCGCAATGCAACCGGCTCGGGCATCGGTCCCGGCACTCAATACCGCACTCGCATTCGACGCAATATCGACGAGCAATGCCGCCTGGGACTCATAACCGGCCTTTCGGCCAGCGGCGATTAGCCCCTGCACCACGGTGCGGCTGTAGTATCCCTTCTGGTCACCGGTATTGATGATCGGGTTGGCCGAAAGCTCCGTGCCATACTCCGCAAGTACAGGGCCGACCTCGACGGCGATTGTGGTATCGCCAGGCAGCCGGAAAGCTGCATACATGGCGCCGGCATTCGACTCTTCCTCCAGCGTCGTAAGCACGAACCAGACGTCCTGCTTCAGTTTTTCTCGCCGTTCGCTCAGCAGCTTCGCGCAGAGAATGACAGCGCTCAGCGGAGCTCGGTCGTCGAAAAAGTGAGCCGCGATACAGTCGTGTACCTTGAAGGGCTTACGTCAGTGCTGACTGAGCACGACTCGAGTACCAGGCCGAACGCCAAGCTCCTGGAGTTCTGACTTGGGCTTGCGCGTGACGATGTAGACATCTTTCCACTGATCATTACCTGCCAGCACGTCTCTTCCATTCAAAGGCCAACCGCTGTTGTGCATTGAACCGTAGGACAAACACCCGGCAGGATGTGTTCATCGCCCAGGATATAGACAGGGCAGACGCCGAAGCTTATCGGTTGCGAACCACCTATGGCGAGCACCTCCATGGTGCCGTTCTCCAGCACATTTTTGACGATCATCGCGATTCTCATCGAGGTGGGCCATAACGCGTATGGCTGCCTCGGGGCTACAAGCGCGGCCCGCACGAATCACCCCCACCACATTGCCAGCAAGGTCTATATGGGCCTTCTCACAGAAACAGCTGAGCTCCCGCAGGCAAATGTCTCGCACCTCATCTTCTTGTCCGCCCGGCCCTCGGGCGTTGAGGAGCTCGGTCAGCAATGCCTCAGGCTTCAAAACGTTACCTCCAAGTGTGTACGCAAACGTGTTCAGGCCAGTTGGATGTACACCGAGTAGCTACCCAATAGCACCCACCACGCCAGAAAAACCACGGCGTCCGTAGCGAGAACAGCAATGACTTTCGATGCCCTGCACGCGAGGTTTCCGCCTCAAAGTACAGCGGCGATTCGTCGTAAGCCAACCCCATCAACGGCTCGCTGCGCAGCAGGTGACTCTGCTTGAGCTGCCAGTGATCGATGATGTTGTAGGCTGCCCGGATGCCAGGCCAGGCGTTGAGCGAGCTCAATACCCCGAGCAAGGCGAGGAACGCGGGTACGATCAGGGTGAACATCTCGCCCCATCCTTAATTGAGGTTGCCCATGGAGGAGACGAAGGCGATGACCAGAAATGACTGCGCCGCCAGGTAGGCGTCCGTGCGGTTGGCCAGGATGCTGGTTTCGTACTGGATCTCGCGAAGGTAAAAGTCCAGACGTTCCTTTGGAGAGCCAAACATCCGGGCATTGCGCTCGCTGATCTCGTTCTCAGGGGTCGCTGGGGTAATGATTCGAGGCACTCACTGCTCCGGCAATTGGGCTCCGAGCTATAAGATGAGCCTGGAGCTGAGTTCGGTAGAACAGGCGATGGGGCATGGAATTCAATTGGATTGATATCCCGCACCAATCGTCGCACCAACCGCAAATTGAAACCAGACACCTGGGGCAGGGCTTTCGAACCGGTATGAGAGTTCTCAACTGCAGGAGCTACCACCATGCGTGACTTTCCTACTCCGCCCTTCCCTTCACAGCCTCAAAATGTCCCTGGCTCACAGCGCAAGATGGATCCCGACCCGGATTGTGGTGAGCAGTCGTATACCGGCCACAACCGACTCGAAGGCAAGATTGCACTCATCACCGGAGCAGACAGCGGCATCGGGCGGGCGGTAGCGATTGCCTATGCCCGTGAAGGTGCCGACGTCGCCGTCGCTTATCTGGATGAGCACGAAGACGCGCAAGAAACCGCGCGCTGGGTCGAGGCCGCGGGCCGTCAATGCCTGCTGTTGCCCGGAGACCTGGCGCAGAAACAGCACTGCTACGAAATCGTCGAAAAGACAGTCAGCCAGTTCGGGCGTATCGACATCCTGGTCAACAACGCGGCCTTCCAAATGTCGCACGAGACCCTGGAGGAAATCGACGATGACGAATGGCTGAAGACCTTCGATACCAACATCACCGCGATCTTCAGGATTTGCGAGGCGGCACTGCCCTCCATGCCCAAGGGAAGCTCGATCATAAACACAAGCTCGGTCAATTCCGACGATCCATCCGCCAGCCTGTTGGCCTACGCCACGACCAAAGGGGCCATTGCCAACTTCACTGCGGGCCTGGCTCAGCTGCTAGGCGAGAAAGGTATTCGGGTCAACAGCGTTGCACCAGGGCATATCTGGACGCCTTTGATTCCGGCAACCATGCCGGACGAGGCCGTCAAGAACTTTGGTTCCAATTACCCGATAGGGCGTCCGGGGCAACCGGTGGAGGTCGCGCCAATCTACGTGCTGCTGGGCTCCGACGAGGCCAGTTATATCAGTGGCTCACGTTACGCAGTGACTGGCGGTAAACCGATCCTCTAGCGAAAAGAGGCTCGCCGAGTTGGCGAGCCTCAAAGGCTTCTCGTGGGCAGTTTCAGCAGTTGTGCTGATCGTGATCACGGGCCGTTTTTTGCGCTGTGGAGTCGTGGGCTGTACCCGTTGATCCGTCCGGACGATGAGCATCGTTGTCTCGCTCTTCTTCCCCATGCGGCCTCGTCTGCGCACCTGCCTTTTGTCTTTCGCTCTCTTTCTTCATCTTGCTCTCCTACCCTTGCCTTTGAATAAAAGAAGCCAATGTACAAGGCAAAGTTCAGGTC
This sequence comes from Pseudomonas sp. CM27, assembly GCF_013179515.1. Classification (GTDB taxonomy): domain Bacteria; phylum Pseudomonadota; class Gammaproteobacteria; order Pseudomonadales; family Pseudomonadaceae; genus Aquipseudomonas. The sequence continues at coordinate 14,562 of NZ_JABMCN010000043.1, read as the reverse complement.
AGGTTCACGCCTCGAGATAGCCGGGCATTTGATGCAATGAACCAAATACCCCGGTATCGCGTCCACCGCAAAACAAGCGAGTCGACTTTGGAAATGGATAACGTGCCTAGACTGGCCGCCCTCGGCTATCTCAAAAACAACAAACTGATTTTGAGCACAGCAGAATCGTGCACTGCGGGCTGCCTTCTGGCTTTGTTGGCGGCGGCACCGGGTACAGGAGAGGTGCTGGAAAGCGGCTATATCGTCTACTCACCCAGCGCCCAGAAACGCCTGCTGGGGGTCAGCGCCGAAACCATCGAACGATACGGCCTGACCAGCGAAGCAGTAGCCTGGGAAATGGCCTTGGGCTCCTTGAGAGACAGCGATGCGAATGTGGTGATCGCCACCACCGGGGTAGCCGGGCCAGCGCCCGAATCCGGAATACCACCGGGGACGATGTGCTTTGCGTGGGCTTTCGCCGGCGAGCCAATTGCCGTTTTCACGCGCACTCAACGTTTCTTCGGCGAGCGGTCTGAAGTCATGCGCCAAGGCGCCCTGTTCGGGTTGACCCGGCTTTCCCACTATCACCAGCGCTGGCTACGCGGTGAGCGCGCCTGAGGGCTGTGAGCATGTCTGAAGATGAACTTGTATCCAGGCGTCACCCTGTTCAAGAAGATATACCGATGCAGCAGCGCGTCTGGCGCTTCGAGCGCGTGGGGTGGTACGTGCTCGTGGCCATCGTAATGCTTGCCTTGGCAGGCCTGTTCGGTAATGGCCCGTTGAGCGATGCCGAGGTACTGAGCCAGGATGGCCGGGTACGGGTTGAGTACCAGCGCCCCAGCCGAAGCGGCACGACAGACAGCCTTTTCGTCACCATTAAGGGTATCCCTGGTCAGCCGGTGGAGGTACAACTCGAGGGATCATTGCTCCGGGACGCCAGTATCGAGACGTTACAACCGGAGCCGCAACGGTCGATGTCGCATGGCCAGGCCATGCTGTTCCAATTGGGTACCAGGCAAGATCGGGTCGCCACCCTGTACCTGACCCTTCGAAGTGAGCACGTGGGGACTCTGGAGGGCAGCGTCAGGGCTGGCCCCGAAAGCGCCGTTCACTTCTCCACATTCCTTTATCCCTAGGAGTGCGTCATGGATTCGATCCTCCGCGCAACAGGAATGTACGTCGCCCTCTTGCTGCTGTTTCGCGTGGCCGGGCGGCGCTCGCTGGCCGACTTGACGACCTTCGACTTCGTGTTGTTGCTGATCATAGGGGAAGCCACCCAGCAGGCGCTTCTGGGTGACGATTTTTCATTCACCAATGCCATGCTGGTGATTGCCACGCTGATCGTTCTGGACGTCGGCCTTTCACTCGCGAAGTTGAACTCCAAACCCTTGGCCCGACTTCTGGACGGGCACGCGACCCTGGTGGTCGAGAATGGGCGCTTTTTGCATCACCGCATGCGTCGGGCACGACTCACGGAGGACAATATTCTTGAATCAGCGCGAGACAGCCAAGGCATCGAGAGCATTGAGCAGGTGAAGTTCGCTATCGTCGAACGCAATGGAAAGATTTCGATCATTCCTGCCGAGTAAGGCACGGGGTCCACCTCTTAGAGCCAGGCCTTTTGGAGGTAAAGCGTCCAGCCAACACACCGTTCAAAACTCTACGCTTAAGGTCGTTTGGCAATGGTTCTAGGTGGCGGAGCCTATATTCACTTGCTGGGTTTATCCCCTAGTGCGACGATCCTGCTTTACGACAAAACATGGAGTTTCGCCGTGCTGGCCCACTCGTCAATCTGGTTCTTTGTGGTTCCGTTTGCTATCGCAGCTGCTATTCCTGGGCCTGCCCAAGGTGCTCTACTGGGGCAAGTGGTGTCTCGGGGCGCCAAATCGACCTTGCCGTTCATCGTAGGCATGGTCTTAGGTAATGCCGTCTGGTTGCTAGTTGCGACTCTTGGCCTTGCTGCACTAGCACTCCAGTTTGAGCAGGTCTTCGTCGCCATCAAGTGGCTTGGGGTTGTCTTAATTCTATTTATCGCCTGGAACCTTTGGTCGAAAAATACCGATCAGCCTGAAGCTCATGCCCAGCGATCAGCAAGCCGTGGTTTGCTATCGGGTGCTATGTTGACGCTGGGCAATCCAAAAGCAGTCGTTTTCTTCGGTGCAGTCCTGCCTCATGCATTTGATCTCACTGCTCTTTCTGTCCCAGAGGTTGTCCTCATAACCGCGCTAGGAGTTGGAATTGATGTCACTGTCCAGATGGCTTATCTCCTAATGGCTTCACGTATTAAATGCGCCATTCGATCACCTAAAGCCATGAAACGCCTGAATCGTACCTCTGCGAGTGTCATGACTGGATGCGCCGGGTGGATGGCGATATCGCGGTAATCGTCTGGCAAAAGTATTTTGCGCTGGTCAGGCAGGAAGCCACTGATGGGGTAGCAGTTGACCGATTTCACTGGCTCGCTGCGTCGGCAGGCGCGTCAGCATATCTTTGAGATAGGCATAGGGATCGTGCCCGTTCATTCGCGCCGATTGGATCAGGCTCATGATTGCAGCCGCCCGTTTCCCGCTGCGTAGCGACCCGGCAAATAACCAGTTCGAGCGTCCGAGCGCACATGGCCGTATCTGGTTCTCAACTTGGTTGTTGTCGATGGGCACAGCCCCATCGCCCAGGTAGCGCGTCAGCGCTACCCAGCGATTCAGGCTGTAATTGAGGGCTTTGGCCGTGGCTGATCCGTCGGGCACTAGGTGGCGCTGGTCCAACATCCACTCATGTAATGTTTTGCTGATCGGCACCGCCAGGCAGAGAGGGATGCGGCGGCTACTGGGCTGCCGGTCGTGGGTCTTGGCACGATGACGGAATCGAGCGCGCCGGCTGCATTGATTCCTGAAGGGTACTGCATCATGCCCAGGCGGCTCACCGCCGAGAATGGAGCCAAAGCCCTATTGCTTGGCGAGTTCAAGCTGAAGGTAACCCGCGAATGCCCTGAATGCCTCGAACTGGACGAGCCAAGAGAGGGGTGCGAGATCTGCGATGGCGAGGGTGAATATGCTCAGCGCCAGACGATCCCTTTGGGACAATATCAAATTCATTTACCGCGAGGCAGTGAAGGGTCTCGCTCTACAGCCGCACGCTATCCTGTAGCGAAAATGCAGGCAGGAGCACATCTGTACTCCTGCCATGAAATGGAATCTATGCGCCACCTAATGTAACTCCAAAGTCTCCGCAGCACGATTCAGGACTGCAACGGTACCTAGCGCCTGGTCATTATCCACCCAGCTCCACGAGCCGTGACCCAAGATGCCGCCGATGGCTACGAGTCGCAGGTCTTCCGGGTTCACCCCCAACTGGTCCGCTGCCGCAAGTACTGAGAGCAACGCTTGCTCAAGCTGAATTTCCACTTCGTTGGCTGATGACATTGGTCTGTCCTCCGAACGTCCTGTCGCTACCTTCCACTTGCCAAAGCTGACGTAGATTTGGTTGAAGATGGCTCACAAGCGAATACGCGAGCACGTCCCATGCCCCAAGCCAGCGCTTTGGTCATTGACTCTCCGGGCCGGGAATCGAAAGCCTGTTCGTACAATGCAATACCTGATTGAGCATAGACACCGATGAACATCTGCGTGTTGCCTGTGCGAGATAACCTGACTTGCACATCAATCTGAGTGCCATCGTCAAGGATCTCGTCATGGGAGCGGTGGTGAAGACTCGGGTCTGCCCAATCCCAATACGCTTGTCCTCGAGTTCTCATAATTCCTCCGTTAAATTTGATCTGTATTCCTTACTAGAAACCAAAAATAACGAATATATCCTGACAGACAAGCGGAAATTGCAACATTGAGAACTGAAACTGACAATCGGCCAAAAGCTGTACATCTTAATATTATTGTACAATTTTCCCCGAAAATCTTTACAGATCGCCGCTGATAGTTCTAGCGAAATGCATCCAGTCCTCAAAGGCTTTGCGTTGAGACTCGAGATCTTCACTCCAGCAAAGCTTTGCGCCATGGCTGTACGCCACACGACTCATGAGCAATGAGGTCGTCTTAGCAAGCTCCTTTAAGAGCTGATATGACGATATTTCTGGTCGGCATTAAGCATTTAATTTTTCTCATAACGCGCGCAGCCTGCTCGTTTAAGTAGGGTTTGCTGGCCGTCTGCCATCTAGACCATCAAATACCCTGTTTTATTTGCAAAGAAAGCTGAATTCAGCAGCTTAAGGAAACATCATGCCGGAAGAAAACAAGTTGCTCCAACGTGTGGCAGTCGAGCGCGACAAAGACGGATGGTGGAGCCACCCCGACGAGCCAGATTTCGACGAGGACTACGCCGCCTTCAAAGCCTGGCATGTTCAGCAGGGCCTGGAGCTGAAGCAGTGGCACATGGACTCGGATACTCGGACTGGATAAGCCAGCCTTGTTGTCGCCCTAAAAACTGCATTGATCAGACCGCCACGCGGTCATTGTCAGCAGCCGATAGGCGCATCCTGAAAGGCGTACATCACCTGGTAACACCTGATTTTCACGCGAAACCCTGAGTAAGCACTTGGCTGAAGGTCAGACAATCTAAGAGGAACCAATAACAAGCCAACAAACTCAAGAGATTTCGCGGTGGGGCAAAAAGTGGGGCAAAAATGAATTCACCGCAAAAAACCATAGCCATAAAAAAATCCAGTCACCGTTAAGTGACTGGATTCTTTGGGGTTTTTTGGTCGGGACGGAGTGATTCGAACACTCGACCCCTTGCACCCCATGCAAGTGCGCTACCGGGCTGCGCTACGCCCCGACTGGGCTTTGAAGCATGTTCTCAATCCTGCCGAGAACGTTGAAGAATGTACCCTAACCATCTGATAAGTGAAAGCTTTTTCTCAAAAAATTTTCCACTCATCAGAAAATCCCAGGGCTCACTTCTTCAAAACCACCAGCACATCCTCCAACTCAACAATCATCTGCCGAATCAGCTGCTTGTACTGGCTGGATTCATCCTTGGCCTCATCACTGGAGAGCCGCAACCGCGCCCCGCCAATGGTGAACCCCTGCTCATACAGCAAGGCCCGAATCTGGCGAATCATCAGCACGTCCTGCCGCTGATAATACCGCCGGTTCCCCCGCCGCTTCACAGGGTTCAGCTGATCGAACTCCTGCTCCCAATACCGCAGCACGTGCGGCTTTACCGCGCAAAGCTCGCTTACTTCACCAATGGTGAAGTAGCGTTTGCCCGGTATGGGGGGCAGTTCGTCGTTATGGCTTGCTTCCAGCATAGGCCTCAACCCGGGCCTTCAACTTCTGCCCTGGACGAAAGGTGACGACGCGCCGTGCAGTGATCGGGATCTCTTCCCCGGTTTTGGGGTTGCGGCCCGGCCGCTGGCGTTTGTCGCGAAGGTCGAAGTTGCCGAAACCGGACAGCTTGACCTGCTCGTTCTCTTCAAGTGCGTGCCGAATTTCTTCGAAAAACAGCTCGACCAGCTCCTTGGCCTCACGCTTGTTAAGCCCTAGCTCCTCGTACAGCCTTTCGGCCATCTCAGCTTTCGTCAGAGCACCCATGCCGTTATTTCCTTAACGTGGTGTTCAACCTTTGTTCGAGCGAGGTGAGGATGTTTTGCAGGGTAGTGTTCACCTCATCGTCGTTAAGAGTGCGCGATGGATGCTGCCAGGTCAAGCCGACGGCAAGGCTTTTTCTATCAGGATCAATGCCTTTACCTTGGTAGACATCAAACAGCCTGAGGTCTGTGAGCCATTCGCCTGCATTGTCACGAATTAATTCAAGCACCGCGCTGGAAGCCACATCACGGCCGGCGATCAAGGCCAGGTCGCGACGGGTTTCCGGGAATCTGGACAGTTCGCTGAACTTCGGCAGGCGGCCTTCGACCACTTCGCCCAGCACCAGCTCGAACAGGAACACCGGGCGGTCCAGGTCCAGGGCTTTGGCCAGCTCTGGGTGGATGGCACCGAGGTAGCCCACCAGTTTGCCGTCGCGCTCGATGGCGGCGGTCTGGCCTGGGTGCAGGGCTGGGTGCTTGCCGGCGCTGAAGGTGAAGTCGGCCAGGGCACCGGAGTAGCCCAGCAGGGCTTCGACGTCGGCCTTGACGTCGAAGAAGTCGACGCTCTCGCGGCCGTTGGCCCAGCCTTCTGGCAGGCGGCTGCCGGTGATAACGCCGGCGATCATTGGCTGCTGCTGCAGGTCACCCAGCTGGCCGACAAAGCGCAGGCCGCTTTCGAACAGGCGCACGCGGTCTTGCTGGCGGTTCAGGTTGTGCTGCAGTGCCTTGACCAGGCCCGGCCACAGGGACGCGCGCATGGCGGCCATGTCGCTGGAGATGGGGTTGGCCAGCAGCAGCGGCTCTACGCCCGGGCTGAACAGCTCGAACAGTTTCGGGTCGACGAAGCTGTAGGTGATGGCTTCCTGATAGCCGCGGGCAACCAGCAGGCGGCGCAGGGTTGGCAGGTCACCGCGGGTTTCCGGCTTGCCTTGCGGGGCCAGGCGGGCTTGCGGGTAGCGAACCGGCAGGTTGTTGTAGCCGTACAGGCGGGCCAGCTCTTCGATCAGGTCTACTTCCAGGCTGATGTCGAAGCGATGGCTTGGCACGCTGACGGTCCACTGCCCTTCCCCTTCACGGGTGGTGGTCAGTTCCAGGGCGTTGAGCAGTTGCTCGACCTGGGCTGGGTCCATTTGCATGCCGAGCATCTGGGTGATGCGCTCGTCACGCAGGGTCACCGGGGCCACTTGTGGCAGGTGCTGCTGGCTGACGGCTTCGACGATCGGGCCGGCTTCGCCGCCAACGATGTCCAGCAGCAGCGCGGTGGCGCGCTCCATGGCTTCGCGGGCCAGCTGCGAATCGACGCCGCGCTCGTAGCGGTGCGAGGCATCGGTGTGCAGGCCGTAGGAACGGGCTTTACCAGCGACGGAAATCGGCTCGAAGAAGGCGCTTTCGAGGAACAGGTCGCGGGTTTTTTCGGTGTTCACACCGCTGTGCTCGCCACCCATGACGCCGGCGATGGCCAGGGCGCGGGTGTGGTCGGCGATTACCAGGGTGTCGGCGCGCAGGGCCACTTCCTGGCCGTCGAGCAGGACGAGTTTTTCGCCCTCTTCGGCCATGCGTACGCGGATGCCGCCGTTGATTTCTGCCAGGTCGAAGGCGTGCATCGGCTGGCCGAGTTCGAGCATCACGTAGTTGGTGATGTCGACGGCGGCGTCGATGCTGCGCACGTCGCTGCGGCGCAGGCGCTCGACCATCCACAGCGGGGTCGGCTTGCTCAGGTCGACGTTACGAATAACGCGGCCCAGGTAGCGTGGGCAGGCCGCCGGGGCGCTGACTTCGACCGGGCGCACTTCGTCGTGGGCCGGCGCGACGGCAGGTACCACCGGGCGAGTGACCGGGGTGTCGTACAGGGCGCTGACGTCGCGGGCCAGGCCAGCGATGGACAGGCAGTCACCGCGGTTCGGCGTAAGGCCGATTTCGATGCTGGCGTCGTCCAGGCTCAGGTAGGTGCGAATGTTTTCACCCACCGGGGCGTCGGCAGCCAGTTCCAGCAGGCCGTCGTTTTCTTCGCTGATTTCCAGCTCTGCAGCCGAGCACAGCATGCCGAACGACTCGACGCCGCGCAGCTTGGCCTTCTTGATCTTGAAGTCGCCAGACAGCTCGGCGCCGATCATGGCGAATGGCACCTTGATGCCTGGGCGGGCGTTAGGCGCGCCGCACACGACCTGGAAGGTTTCCTGGCCGTTGGTCACCTGACACACGCGCAGCTTGTCGGCGTCCGGGTGTTGTTCGGTGGCGAGGATTTCGCCCACGACAATGCCGCTGAACTGGCCGGCAGCGGGGGTAACGCTGTCGACTTCGAGGCCGGCCATGGACAGGCGGGCGACCAGTTCGTCACGGGAGACTTGCGGGTTTACCCAACCGCGCAGCCACTGTTCACTGAATTTCATGCTGTTCTCCTGAAAGTTGCGTCGGCATTGACCTAGCGGAATTGCGCGAGGAAGCGCAGGTCGTTGTCGAAGAACAGACGCAAATCGTTGACGCCATAGCGCAGCATGGCCAGGCGCTCGGCGCCCATGCCGAAGGCGAAGCCCTGGAACTCTTCAGGGTCGATGCCGGACATGCGCAGCACGCTTGGGTGCACCATGCCGCAGCCCATGACTTCGAGCCAGCCGGTTTGCTTGCACACGCGGCAGCCGTTGCCGGAACACATCACGCACTGGATGTCGACTTCGGCGGACGGCTCGGTGAAGGGGAAGAACGATGGGCGGAAACGTACCGCCAGTTCTTTTTCGAAGAATACCCGCAGGAATTCTTCGATGGTGCCCTTGAGGTCGGCGAAGTTGATATCGCGATCGATCAGCAGGCCTTCGACCTGGTGGAACATCGGCGAGTGGGTGATATCCGAGTCGCAGCGATAGACGCGGCCCGGGCAGACAATGCGGATCGGCGGCTGGCTGGACTCCATGGTCCGCACCTGCACCGGCGAGGTGTGGGTGCGCAGCAGCATGTTGGCATTGAAGTAGAAGGTGTCGTGCATCGCCCGGGCCGGGTGGTGGCCGGGGATGTTGAGCGCTTCGAAGTTGTGGTAGTCGTCTTCGACCTCTGGGCCTTCGGCAATGCCGTAGCCGATGTGGGTGAAGAACTGCTCGATGCGCTCGAGTGTACGGGTGATCGGGTGCAGGCCACCGGTGGCCTGGCCGCGGCCTGGCAGGGTGACGTCAATGCATTCGGCAGCCAGGCGAGCGCTGAGCTCGGCCTCTTCAAAGGCGGCCTTGCGGGCATTGAGCACAACGGTGACGCGCTCTTTGGCGTCGTTGATCAGCGCGCCGACTTTCGGCCGCTCTTCGGCTGGCAGGTTGCCCAGGGTCTTCATCACCTGGGTCAGCTCGCCCTTCTTGCCGAGATAATTAACCCGGATCTGTTCCAGGGCATTGATGTCTTCAGCGCGCTCCACGGCCTCAAGGGCTTGGGAGACCAGCGCATCCAGGTTTTCCATGTACAGACTCCAGATACGAAAATAGGGGAAGAGCTTTGAAGGCTCTTCCCCTATCGATGACGTTCAATGCCCGACGGCGCTAGCGCCGCCGGGTGATTGTCGCGGGTACTTAAGCCAGAACGGCTTTAGCTTTCTCGACAATCGCAGCAAACGCCGCTTTTTCGTTCACTGCCAGATCAGCCAGAACCTTACGGTCGATTTCGATCGAAGCCTTTTTCAGACCAGCGATGAAACGGCTGTAGGACAGACCGTTAACGCGGGCACCGGCGTTGATACGAGCAATCCACAGTGCGCGGAACTGACGCTTCTTCTGGCGACGGTCGCGGTAGGCGTATTGGCCTGCCTTGATGACCGCTTGCTTGGCTACACGGAATACGCGCGAACGTGCACCGTAGTAACCTTTAGCCAGTTTCAGAATTTTTTTGTGACGCTTACGAGCGATAACGCCGCGCTTAACACGAGCCATGAGTAACTTCCTCTATCTTAACCAGAATTAACGAACGCGCAGCATGCGCGCGACTTTCGCCACGTCGGACGGGTGCAGCAAGCTGCTACCACGCAGTTGACGCTTACGCTTGGTCGACATTTTGGTCAGGATGTGGCTCTTGAAAGCGTGCTTGTGCTTGAAGCCCGAAGCTGTCTTCAGGAAGCGCTTCGCAGCACCGCTTTTGGTTTTCATTTTTGGCATGTTGAACTCCGCATTCGAAAAAAATTACACAATAATCATCAGGCCTGCCGTGCCCGGGAGATTACTTCTTCTTTTTGGGGGCGATGACCATCATAAGCTGGCGTCCTTCCATCTTAGGATGCTGCTCAACGGTGCCGTATTCGGCGAGGTCAGCTTCAACCCGCTTCAACAGCTCCATGCCCAGCTCCTGGTGGGCCATCTCACGACCACGGAATCTCAGAGAGATCTTGGCCTTGTCCCCATCGGTAAGGAAACGTACCAGGTTGCGTAGTTTTACCTGGTAATCCCCATCCTCCGTCCCTGGACGAAACTTGATTTCTTTGACCTGGATGATCTTCTGGTTTTTCTTGGCTTCGTTGGCCTGCTTCTTCTTTTCGAAGATGTGCTTGCCGTAGTCCATGACCTTGCAGACCGGTGGTACCGCGTCTGCAGAGATTTCTACCAGGTCCAGCTTCGCTTCATCAGCGATACGCAGCGCTTCATCAATCGAGACGATGCCAACCTGCTCGCCGTCTGCGCCAATTAACCGAACCTCGCGGGCCGAGATATTCTCGTTGATCGGGGCCTTCGGTACAGCACGCTTATCGTTTCTCATTTCACGCTTAATAGTCATTACTCCGATTCTTGGCGACCACGCCGGGAAACCGCTTGTGTCAGCAGCTCTGCGAATTGGGCGACGGGCATGGAGCCCAGGTCAGCGCCTTCGCGAGTGCGCACAGCGACGGTTTGCGTTTCGACTTCGCGGTCCCCTATAACCAAAAGATACGGGACCTTGAGCAAAGTATGCTCGCGGATTTTAAAGCCGATCTTCTCATTTCTCAAGTCCGACTTGGCACGGAAACCGCTACCGTTCAGAGATTTCTCTACCTCAAGGGCGAAATCGGCCTGCTTGTCGGTGATATTCATGATCACCGCCTGGGTCGGTGCCAGCCACGCCGGGAACACGCCAGCGTAGTGCTCGATCAGCATGCCGATGAAGCGCTCGAACGACCCGAGGATGGCGCGGTGCAGCATGACCGGGCGCACACGGCTGTTATCTTCGGCGATATAGCTGGCATCCAGGCGCTCTGGCAGGTTCGGGTCGTACTGCAGGGTACCACACTGCCAGTTACGGCCGAGGCAATCGCGCAGGGTAAACTCGATTTTCGGGCCGTAGAAGGCGCCCTCGCCCGGCTGGTATTCCCACTCAAGGCCCGATTCGTTCAGGGCGTCGGCCAGCGCTGACTCAGCGCGGTCCCACAGCTCTTCGGAACCTACGCGCTTGGCCGGACGCGTGGACAACTTCATGGCGATGTCGCTGAAGCCGAAGTCCTTGTACACGTCCAAGGTCAGCTTGATGAAGTCTGCGGCTTCTTTCTTCACCTGTTCTTCGGTGCAGAAGATGTGCGCATCGTCCTGTACGAAGCCACGCACGCGCATGATGCCGTGCAGGGCGCCGGAAGGCTCGTTACGGTGGCAGGCACCAAACTCGGCCAGGCGCAGCGGCAGGTCGCGGTAGCTTTTAAGGCCCTGGTTGAACACCTGCACGTGGCATGGGCAGTTCATCGGTTTTACCGCGTAGTCACGGCTTTCCGACGAAGTGGTGAACATGTTCTCGGCGTAGTTGGACCAGTGGCCGGAACGCTCCCAGAGAATGCGGTCGACAACCTGCGGGGTCTTGATTTCCAGATAGCCGTTGGCGCGCTGAACCTGGCGCATGTACTGCTCAAGCACCTGGTACACCGTCCAGCCGTTGGCGTGCCAGAACACCATGCCCGGGGCTTCTTCCTGCAGGTGGAACAGGTCGAGCTGCTTGCCGATCTTGCGGTGGTCGCGTTTTTCGGCTTCTTCGATGCGCTGGATGTAGGCTGCCAGCTGCTTCTTGTCAGCCCAGGCAGTGCCGTACACGCGTTGCAGCTGCTCGTTCTTGGCATCGCCGCGCCAGTAGGCGCCGGACAGCTTGGTCAGCTTGAATGCCTTGAGGAAGCGGGTGTTGGGCACGTGCGGGCCACGGCACATGTCGACGTATTCTTCGTGGTAGTACAGGCCCATGGCCTGTTCATCCGGCATGTCTTCGACCAGGCGCAGCTTGTAGTCTTCGCCACGAGTGGTGAACACGTCGATGACTTCGGCACGCGGCGTGACCTTCTTGATCACGTCGTAGTCTTTTTCGATCAGCTGCATCATGCGCTTTTCGATGGCGGCCATGTCTTCCGGGGTGAAGGGCCGCTCGTAGGCGATGTCGTAGTAGAAGCCTTCGTCGATGACCGGGCCGATCACCATTTTGGCGGTCGGGTAAAGCTGCTTCACCGCGTGGCCGACCAGGTGGGCACACGAGTGACGGATGATCTCCAGTCCCTCTTCATCTTTAGGGGTGATGATCTGCAGGGTGGCGTCGTGGTTGATCAGGTCGCAGGCGTCGACCAGTTTGCCGTCGACCTTGCCGGCGACGGTGGCCTTGGCCAGGCCGGCACCGATCGAAGCGGCAACGTCGGCTACGGATACGGCGTGATCGAACGAACGTTGACTGCCATCGGGAAGAGTAATTACGGGCATGGCGCCTCCTCTCCTAGTGGTGACCCCTACCAAAGGTCACGTGGGTTGGGATGAGCCAGTACAAGATCCGGCCTGCCTTCCTTCATCAAGGAAGCCTGCCTCACAGTGGCAGAAGCCTTTCGGCTTGTCAGGGGCGAACCAGAGTGACTGGAAAGAAAAAAGATAGCTGCAGCCGGCACAGTGCGACCACAAGCCGAGCATGCTAGCACGCGGGTTGCACCCCAAGCAGAAATATTTGGCAATTGCGCCGAAGCGGTGAACTAACGCGGAAAAATACCGCTCAGACTTTGGGAAGCAACCTACTCTTGATGAGACCTTGACCCAAGGAGTAACCGGTTATGAGATTTCCGTCCCTTCTGGCCGTATGTGCCATGAGCGCCCTGCTGCCGCTGGCGGCTCACGCAGGCGATTTCCCGCCAGGTAAGGAGCAGGGCTACATGACCCAGTGCCGGGAGGTAGCGACAAACCAGGGCGTGAGCACCGAAATGGCGACCAAGCACTGTTCGTGCGGCGCGCAGGCCATCAAGAAAAACTTCACCGATGCAGAGATTGCAGACCTCGATAGCAGTGACGGGGTAGACGCCAAGCTTATGGCCAAGGCTCAAAGCGTTGTAAAAAAGGCCTGCACACCCCATAGCTGAAGCCTTAAAGCGGGGTTGGCGAGCATTTATTTGAGCTGAATCAGCTTCTGATGAATGTAAAAGGCGCTACACGCGCAGAATTAGACTATGATGTTGTCCGTGCTCCGTAGCTTTCGCCGCATTGCACTACTGAAAATTTAATGTCTGGAGATTCATCCCATGTCCAATCGCCAAACCGGCACCGTCAAATGGTTCAATGATGAGAAAGGCTTCGGCTTCATCACCCCACAAGGCGGCGGCGACGACCTGTTCGTTCACTTCAAGGCCATCGAATCCGACGGCTTCAAGAGCCTGAAAGAAGGCCAGACTGTTTCCTTCGTCGCCGAGCGCGGCCAGAAGGGCATGCAGGCTGCACAGGTTCGTCCGGAGTAATTCGGAAGCTGTGAAAAAACCCGCCCATGTGGCGGGTTTTTTTATGGGCCACCGCCCCTGAAGCCGGCGCCGAGCTGGTAGGAGCAGCCTTGTGCTGCGAAGTGGCCCACATGGCCGGCACATAATGGTCGGTCAGTGCCGGCCTCTTCGCAGCTCGAGGCTGCTCCTACTGATACAGAGGGCGGAGCCAGGCTGCCAGTTTAACCGCAGTTGACGCGGGTCACGGTGCCCTGCTCGTTTACATTCAGGTTCAGACGCTCGGAGCGATATTCCAGGGTAACCACATCGTGGGGCTTGAGAATGCGCGCCATCTGCGAACCACTGGCCTTGCGTGCCTGCTCCAGCAGCTCGGCGCTGCCCTGCTTGCCGATGGCGAAATCGGCGCCGCTGGCTTCGCAGCGGCCATCGTTGCCGGCTGGGGATTCTGGCGCCTTGCCACCCCCAGCGCTGCCACCAGTGCTGCAACCAGCCAGGACAGCTGCCACAGCCAGGGTTGCCAACAAAGCACGGGTACGGAACATGAATCCTCCTAAATCGGTGTGGGAACTGCCTGATACGACAGTTCCGCCAAGCGTTGGTTGCAAAACCGGACAAGTCTGCCTCAACCCGGCGTGTCAGGCGAAAGGTAATCGTGACCGAATTTTACCGCTTAACTGACGAGGCGCTTGGTTTGCCCTGCAAAGTCATGATTTACTTTAGGAAGTGAAGGCACAATGCCTCCTGCGAACATCAGGATCCGGTGTTCGCCCTTTCGTCCCGGGCCGCAAGCGAGAGCCTTTCATGAGCAGCCACAGCATCGATGCCGATATCAAGGTCAGGTGGGCCGAGGGCCAGAGCGCCTATAGCCCCAGTACCCCCGAGGAATTGCTATTGATTGCCGTCGACCTGCTGGTGCGCGATCGCGGCAGCGAGGCGGCACGCAGCTTTATCGACCAGGTGTTCGAGCGGTTTGCTTCGCATGCCGCTGTTCCGATCGCGCCAAACGGGCGTTGAGCGGGTTGGGCTGCATCGGGACTGACAGGCGCCGCATATTTTCCGGTAACCACCTGTCAGCCCTGATGCAATCCCTGACGGACTGCCTTGCCAGCGATCAACGGCCAACACCCACCTTCAAAAGGTCACCCCAGAAACAAGCGCAATATTGCTATAAGGCTGACACTCCCCAGTACGCACCACCGCCCGGGCACTGCGCGACAGCACCTTGAATTCTTCATGGCTCAGCCATTCCCGCTTGCCCAGCTTGCCCTTCAAGCGCTCGATCTCGACCAGCGCCGGCGGCACCACTTTCTGCATCTCCTCCGCCAGCACATGCCGCTCGACCTGCAATTCGCTCAGCACCACCCGCAACACGCTGGCGAAATCCGGCAGC
>NZ_JABMCN010000429.1 GCF_013179515.1 Pseudomonas sp. CM27 | reverse complement strand
GGATCTTCGATCTTCGCTCGCCGTGCACCAGCACTATTTTTTCAGGCGCACGCTGCATTCCGTCAACAAATCCAAGCAAACCCGCTTGATCCTTATGCCCTGAGTATCCCGGTAGTGTCCTGACTTTCGCCCGCACCTCATACATCTGCCCATCCAGATCAACCTGCTCAACCCCCTGCGCCGCTTCACTGGCCTGTATAACCGCCCCAGGCGTGCCCTTACCCTGGTACCCCACAAACATCACCTCATGCCGTGCATCCCCCAGCATGGCCTTGAGGTAGTTGACGATACGCCCACCCGAACACATGCCGTTGCCGGCAATCACGATCGCTGGCCGCCCGGTACTCTTCAGGTAGTTGACCACCTGCTGGTGACGGGCATGGCTGTCCACGCTGATCAGCTGGCTGAAGCCAAGCGGGTCGCGCCCTTCGACGAGGCGCGCCCTGGCTTCGGCGCTCCAATATTCATGCAGCTCGCGGTACACGCCAGTGATGCGCTGGGCCAAGGGTGAATCAAGGATAATCGGCAATTGTGACCAATTGAGGGGATCCTCCTCAGAGCCATGGCCGGCTGAGCCCAGCAAGGCCTTACGGTGAAGAATGTCTTCGAGCTCGTACAGCAGCTCTTGGGTGCGGCCCAGGCTGAATGCAGGAATCAGGACAGTGCCCTGGTCGGCCAGCGCGCGGTCAATGGCAGCTTCCAGGCGCTGCCGTCGGTCACCTGCAGGTGGGTGCAGGCGGTCGCCGTAGGTGCTTTCGAGTACCAGCACGTCAGCCCGCTCCGGTGGCTGCACGGGCCGCAGCATGGGGTTGCTGCAAGCGCCCAGGTCACCGGAGAACACGTAACGGCTGTTGGCATGCTCCCGCTGGATATCACACTCGACATAAGCCGAGCCCAGCAGGTGCCCGGCACGCTGGAGGCGAATGCGGCAGGTCAGGCCGGGGCGTTCGAGCAGCATGTGCCAGCGCTCGAACGGCAGCGGCACGACAAGGCTGCGCACCAGGTCGAGATAACGCGCCACCAGCGCAGGCTTTCTGCTGATGCCCAGCCTGAAGGCATCTTCCAGCACCAGCGGCAATAAACGGGCGGAGGGCTCGCTGCACAGGATGGGGCCGCGGTAGCCAGCAGCCAGCAGTGCCGGGATCCGACCAACGTGATCAAGATGAACATGGGTGACGACCAGCGCCTGGATGCCTTGTACATCGAAACCAAGCGCCGCAGACTCGGCGCCTGGCGCGGCCTCGGCCCCCTGCTCCAGGCCGCAGTCGACCAGCAGGCTGCTGGACGGGGCAAGGTGCAGCTGGTGGCAAGATCCGGTGACGCCACGGGTACCGCCGTGATGGGAAAGGCTGGGGTATTGCATGCTGCACGCGTTCGCCTGAGCCGAAGAGGTGCCCTATTACCCCATGACGGCCGGCACATGCATAGGTGAGACTTTCCTATGTGTGCGTAGGAATTTTCGCTAGTTACCGCTCAACGCGGCCTGTCGGGCAGACGCCCTGATCTTGCGCTTGCTGCGCTGCACGCCGTAGGCACCTAGCAATGGCCCGACCGCCAGGCC
>NZ_JABMCN010000428.1 GCF_013179515.1 Pseudomonas sp. CM27 | reverse complement strand
CGGCCCAGGGCCTGCCAGAGCTGCGCGAAGCCATCGCCCACCACATCGCCTATGCTCGCGGCGTGCACTGCAGCGCAGCCGACCTGCTGGTGTGCAACGGCGCCCAGCAGGCGCTGGACCTGATCGCCCGGGTGCTGGTCGAGCCGGGTTGCCAGGTGGCCATGGAAGACCCCGGCTACTCGCCAGCCCGGCAACTGTTCCTGGCCCTGGGCGCACGCCTGCAGTCGGTGCCGGTAGACGATGAAGGCCTGTGCGTGGAGCAGATTGCCGACGGCACCCGGCTGATCTACGTGACGCCGTCGCACCAGTTTCCGCTGGGCATGCCGATGAGCGAGCGGCGCCGGCACGCGCTGCTGGCGCGGGCCGCCGAACTGGGTGCGCTGATCATCGAAGACGACTACGACTGCGAGTTCCGCTACCACGGACCAGCCTCGGATGCGCTGCAGCGCCTGGACCGCCATGGCCTGGTGGCGTATGTGGGGACGTTTTCCAAGACGCTGCTGGCAGAGCTGCGCCTGGGCTACGCCGTGCTGCCCCCCGCCGTGCTGCAGGCCGCCTGCGTGGCCAAACACCTGAGTGACTGGCACAGCCCGACCCTGCTGCAGTGGGCGCTGGCGCGGTTCCTTGGCGAAGGCCACCTGAACAAACACATTCGTCGTTGCCACGAGGTCTACAGCGCCCGCCGCGACCGCATCCTGGCGCGCCTGGGTGGGGACTTGTCTGCCTGGTTCAGCCCCATCCCGGCCAGCGCCGGTTTCCACCTCAGCGCCCTGGCCAAACCTGGGGTCGATGTCGAACTGCTGGCCAACCTTGCGCGCAAGGTGGAGGTCGGCCTGTACTCGCTGGCGCCGTTCTACAGCGAAGCGCCGGTGCGCCCAGGGTTGCTGCTGGGCTTCGGCGCCATCGAGTTGCTGGACATCGACCCGGCGCTGGACCGGGTGCGCGACACCCTGCAACGCCTCAGCTGACCGGTGCGGCCTTGCCCACCAAGGCCGGGCGTGCGATGGCCGCCGCATAGCCGCGCGGGTTGAAGCACGCGGTCACCAGCAGCATCGCCAGCACTGTCACGGTCAGCAGTGCCCACGACGCCTGGAAGTCACCACTCACGTCACGCAGCCAACCGGTGATGTACGGCACGATGCCGGTGATGATGAAACCGATGCCCTGCACGAACGCCGCCAGGCTACCGGCCTGGGCAGGTGTTTTCAGGTGTTCCAGGGTCAGCGTCAGGCTCTGGCTGAAGCAGGCGCCCAGGCCAAAACCGATCATCGCCACCCACAACCCTTGCGCCTGGGTCGGCGCCAGCAGCAAGCCGAGGAAGCCCGCCAGCTGGATCGCCAGCGCCAGCCACAGGCCGGGACGACGGTCGGTCCAGCGCCGCAGCAACAGCGGCAGGCCCAGTGCACCGGCCACCTGGAAGATCGTCATCAGGCCCACCAGGTCGGCGCCACCCTGGGCGCTGCCGCCGTGCTCGATGTGATAGGCCGGCAACCAGGCCACCATGCTGGTGTAGCCGCCGTTGATCAGGCCGAAGTACAGGGCCAGCAACCAGGCCCGGCGGGTGCCGAACCAGTGCCCGTCAGCGGCGCCGGCCAGCTTTGGCGGTTGCTGCCGGGGCCGCAGCAC
>NZ_JABMCN010000427.1 GCF_013179515.1 Pseudomonas sp. CM27 | reverse complement strand
CCGGCCACCCGCATCGCCACCGGCACCCCATCCCGATACAACAAGCGGTTGCCGCTCACCGCAGGTACCTTCGCCCCCGGCAGCAATGACCCGATCAGGTTCAGCGGGTCAGCGGCACTTACCACCAGCAGCGCCCCGTCGGGCTCGCGTCGGCGCACCTGCCGCAGCAACCCCACTGCTTCCGGCAAGGCGAACTGTTCGCCGGCCAGCCCGGCAATGAAGCGCCCGCCACGAATCTCGCCACGGGCTTCCAGCCGGTGATAGCAGCGCAACAGTTCACGCCAGGGCGGCAGCACGTCGCTCTCGCGCTCCAGCAGCCGCCAGCAGATCACCCCGTAGCGGCGCAGCAGGCTGCGGGCAATATGCTCCAGGCGCTGTTCGTGGTCAGGAGGCGTATCGCTGCGGCGCAGCAGGGCCCAGCGCCCGGCATGCGCCATACTGCTGGACAGCGGCGGGTGGCCGCGGCGGCTGTTGCGTGCAGTGCGCTTGGCCGCAGGCGTGATCAGGCTGCGCAAGCCGGTGAAGCTGTCAGCACCGACCAGCCCCGAGCCCACCAGCTCCTGCAGCGCATTTTCCAGTTCGCTGGGTAGCAGATGTGCCTCATGCGCCAGCTCATCGAAGAACAGCGCCCCGTGGGTTTTCAGGGCTTCATGAACCCGCTGCGCGCGCAGGCCGAGGGTATCGACGGCGGGGGCGGGCGCCAGGCTGCGCCAGCTGTTCAATGGGTCGCGCGGTAGCAGCACCAGTGGTGTGCTGAACAGCGTGCTGCTTGCCACCGTAGCCGCCAGCCGGCTCCAGGCAAACTGCCCGCTGCGGCAGGCTTCGTCGAGCCAGTGCGGGCTGTAGTCCTTGATACGCGCCGGCAGCAGCGCTGCTTCCCAGGCGCCGGCGGCACTCGGAAACCCCTGCAACTGCCCGAGCACCTCGGCCACCGCCTGCGGTCCGCGCAGGCGTTCGTCCGGGGCCAGGTGTTGCCAATCGAACAGAAACCGCATGAAGTCCTGCAGGCTGACCGGTTCGATCTCCCGGCGCAGGCGCTTGACCGTGTAGCGGTGGATGCGCGCCAACAGGTGGCGCTCGCACCATTGGAGGTCGGTCGCAGCGGGGCTGAAGTGCCCGCGCAGCACATAGCCTTCGGCTTCCAGGCGGGCCAGGGCCTGTTCGATGGCCTGCAGCGGTTGGCCAAGCGGTGCTGCGATCCGGGGCGCGGTTTGTGGACCATGACCGCTCAGGCGGGCCCGCAACAGTTCGACCAGCGCACTGTCAGGCTCCACGGCCTGATCGAAGCCTGGCAGCACCGGTAGCGCAGGCTCCAGCCGAGCGCCCGGGTATAGCACGTTCATCAGGCTCAGCCGCTCACGCGCCACCCACAGGTTTTCATCCACCACGCGCAACGCCCGTCCAGCTTTGGCCAGCTGCCCGAGCAGCAGCGCCCAATCGGGGTTGGCCTGCACTTCGTCCTGGCTGATACAGCCAAGCCCCATCAGCGCCTCGTGCATTTCATCGGCGCTGCCGGGTTCTGGCCAGGCCTCGGCCTCGACGGCCGCGATGGCGTCTGCGTCCAGCGCACCCAGGTCGTCACCACTGCGCACCTCGCTCCAGCGCCGGTTCAGCACCGCCTGGGTGCGCCGCTCTTCCAGCGGTGCATCGTCGAGGAAGGCATACGGCCTGGCATTGAGAATGGCC
>NZ_JABMCN010000426.1 GCF_013179515.1 Pseudomonas sp. CM27 | reverse complement strand
ATCAGGGTGCGGTGAGCCCATGGGCAGGCCAGCGACACATACAGGTGATAACGGCCCGCCTCGGGAGCGGGGAGCGAATTGCGGCGCTGGGCGTTTTCGCGTTTGAACGTGCCGTCCTTGCCGTTTTCATACCACTGGTCATGCCAGCGACCGTCGATCAAAAGGCCCATGCTGAGCTCCTGGAACAAAGTTGTTTGTCGTTGGAGCCCAGTCTAGGCCAAATCGTTCGAACAAATAGCGCAAAGACTCGGGGGTTATGATCGGTTAAATCGATCGGTTTCGGCCGCTCCAGTAGCTGCATGCGGTCTCGAACGCCTGTTCCCGATCCTGCCCCAGCCCTCGCATGGCAAGGGCCATGGTAGCGATCACGGCCTTGTCGGCGTAGCTGTCTTCGACCTCACCGCGCCAGAACGCGAGCAGATGCTCGGGTTGCAGACTCGGCGGTTTCACGTGGCGGCGCTCGCTCAACGCCGGCCACTCTTCGTCCCATGCTTCGCCCGCGGTGGTGCCGTAAAGGTGGCTGATGACATCCGGGTTCACCTCGATCTCGCCGCCATCACCCTTGATCACCACGGCATGGTCGCCCAGTAGGCGGCTGGCCTCACGGTGCACTGCCTGGTAACCCGGGTGGAAGATGCTCTGCAGGCCGCAGCGTGCGCCCAGCGGGTTGAGCACCCGGGCCAGCGAGTGGATGGGTGAGCGCAGGCCGAGGGTGTTGCGCAGGTCGATCATGCGCTGCAACTGTGGCGCCCAGTCTTGCAGCGGGAAGAACGCCAGCTGGTGCTGGTCGAGGGCGTTGTCGACGGCAGCCCAGTCGCGACACAGCGGGATTTGCAGCAGGCCAAGCAACTGCTCGGTGTACATGCGCCCGGCGGTGTGGGCACCGCCGCCGTGCATCAGGATGCGCACGCCGTTGCTGGCCAGGCATTTGGCCGACAGCAGGTACCAGGGCAGGTGGCGCTTCTTGCCGGCGTAGGTTGGCCAGTCCAGGTCCGCGGCGATGGCCGGGGCCTGCAGGTGTGTACGCAGCGCTTCGGTGAAACCGGCCAGTTCCTCGGCGCTCTCCTCTTTGTGCCGCAGCAGCATCAGGAAGGCACCGAGCTGGGCATCCTCGACTTTGCCTTCCAGCAGCAAGGTCATGGCGCTGCGGGCCTCCTCGCGGGTCAGGCCGCGCGCGCCGCGCTTGCCTTTGCCAAGAATGCGCACAAATTCGGCAAACGGGTGTTCGGCCGGAGTTTCCAGGGTAAGCGGGCGTGGTTCGTTCATATGCAGTTGGTCGGCTTGGGCAGGCCCGCCAGTTTGGCGGCGAGTTTGGCGGGAGTGCCGTTGAACAGGCGGTTCAGGTGCGGGCTGTTGCCCTTTTCCGGGCCCAGCTTCAGGGCCGTGTACTTGATCAGCGGGCGAGTGGCCGGGGACAGCTGGTATTCCTGGTAGAACTGACGCAGCAGCTCGAGGATTTCCCAGTGGTCCGCAGTCAGTGCAATGTGCTCCCGCGCGGCCAGCGCTTCGGCGGCGGCGGGGGACCAGTCTTCCAGGTCGACCAGAAAGCCGTCCTTGTCCAGGGCGATCGCCTGATCGCCTACGTCGAGTGTGCTCATAACCAGCTGTTGACCTTGTCGTAGTGCAGCGACAGTTCGACGAACCCGGCGTAGTCCACGGCCTTGGCCAGGTCATTGCCGACCGCACGGGCCTGG
>NZ_JABMCN010000425.1 GCF_013179515.1 Pseudomonas sp. CM27 | reverse complement strand
AGTCGGTGGCGACGTGCAGATCCTGCGCTTCATGAACATGACCGGCGGCTGATCGCCCGCCTCTGGATTGACATGATCGTCCACCCCACCCCCGATGTGCTGCGCGTGCTGTTCACCCTCAAAGGTTCGATCGTCAAGCGCATCGCCCTGCGCTGCCTGATGGTCACACTGCTGGCGGCGCTGATCGTGCTGGTCGAGCGCCACTACCCGGCGTTTTTCTACCCGGTCAGCGCCACACCTTTCACCTTGCTGGGCCTGTCGCTGTCGATTTTCATGAGTTTTCGCAACAACGCCTGCTACGACCGCTGGTGGGAGGGGCGCAAGGCCTGGGGCAAGCTGATTATCGAAACCCGCTCGTTCATACGCGAAAGCGTGGTGATTGCCGACGAGAACCTGCGTACCGAGCTGCTGCGCAGCCTGTGCGGCTTTGCCCATGCGCTGAATGCGCGTTTGCGCAACGAGGATGACCTGGCGGCTGCCCGCCCTTGGCTGGCACGACCCGAAGCCGTCAGCCCGCACAATGTCTGTGATGGCATCCTGCAAGAGATAGGCGCGCATTGTTCGCAACTGGCTGCGCAGCAACACATCAGCGATTGGCGCTACAGCTTGCTGGAGCAGCGGCTGGTGGGCCTGACCGAAGTGCAGGCCACTTGCGAGCGGATCAAGGGCACGCCATTGCCGTTTCCCTACACCCTGCTGCTGCACCGCACCATCTACATCTTCTGCATTTTGCTGCCATTTGCCCTGGCCGAGCCGCTGGGCTGGCTGGCGCCGCTGTTCACTACCATCGTGGGGTACACGTTCTTCGGGCTGGATGCGATTGGCAACGAACTGGAAGACCCGTTCGGGCGGGATGAGAATGACCTGCCTACCGATGCCATGGTGCGCACCGTGGAGCGGGATGTACTGGCCGCTCTCGGTGTCGAGCCGCTACCCTCGGTGCTCCTACCTGTGGACTATGTATTGCGCTGAGTAATTTAAAAGGCTGTTTATATCTACCTCAACCTTAAAGCTACTATCATTTTTACCAGTTTTAAAGCAGCCAGAAGTCATTTATGGTTAGCTTACCTTTACTGCTCCCATGAGCAGCTCAAGTTCTCGACACCTATTTTACAACGGAAACACATTAAGCTCGCTTATTCAAAATCAGGAGCATACCGCCATCATGCGCGACAACCAAGTGCCACTTATTGAAAAAGCACTAATGACCGAGAGCGCAACAACCCAAATCCGCATGCCAAGCACCGACCCCCTGAATTCTGCAATAGCCAATTCAATCAACACCAAGCACCACAACTTTACATTCACCCCATACGGATTTATCGATCCATATCAAATCAACTCACTACTCGGCTTTACCGGCCAACTGCGTCAAGCTGTGACTGGATGCTATTTATTAGGCAGCCGCCGAGTTTTCAACCCGACAATAATGAGATTCAACAGCTATGACGACCGAAGCCCTTTCGCAGAAGGGGATATCAATGGGTATGCTTACTGTGGGTGCGACCCGGTAAACTACACCGACCCTTCCGGAAGGTCGCGCTGGCAATGGTTTAAACAGAATGTACTACGAATAAAGCCCAATACTAAAAAAATAGATGCCGCATTTGAGCGTGGCCGACAACAGGGGTATGAAGAAGGATTCAGTGCCGGCCATTCTTCTGGGTATAACAAAGGCCATAAAGAAGGATATGC
>NZ_JABMCN010000424.1 GCF_013179515.1 Pseudomonas sp. CM27 | reverse complement strand
GTGAAGCGCCCGGAGCTGCAAGCAGAAGTGTTCAGGCACGCCTTGAGCGAGTATTGCGAAGACAATGCGACGCTGCGCTTCAGCGATCTGGAGATCCGGGTGAAGGTCTGGAAGGCGCAGAACGAACACAGCGTTGTCGACACAGAGCAGGCGCTGCTTTCCATTGGCGCTCAATGCTGGCGGCTGGCAGCGCTTGATAGCCTGGCGGCGCTGCACGCGGCACGCGTGGGCAGGGCCGATGAATCGCTGGAGTTCGCCTTGGCGTACCGCCTGGCATTGATCGAGAATCTCGACCTGCCCATCGAGCACGACGAAATGCTCAACCCAGGAGTCGCCTTGCTTTCCGACCTGGACCTCGTCGTCGCAGCACGGCAGGTCCGCAATGCGCAGTCGCCGGACGCGCTGGCGGAATACCTGGTGTCGCAACGGTTCTGGAAAGCGTATCTGCAGAAGGCTTTCGGTGTGCGCCTGCAAGTTCCGCAGTCCATGCACGACGACCTCGAGGCAATGATGGAGCGTAACGCGCCCGCTGAGGAAATCAATCGGCTCAATGACAGTGTGCAACGCAGGGAGCGCAACCTGCAGTTACAACTGACCCGCGAAGCGATCGCCACGCATTTGCCCGCCGTAGTATTGGCACCCCCTGCACCCCATGGCTGAGCGAAGCCGTACTGCAGCTGGATGCGATGCGTTACTACGGTGTGCAAAGGGCGCGTTGGACTATGCTCATCTGACAGGCGGGCGTATGGACTTTGTGGGGGCTTGGGCAGGTTGTCGCAAACGGTAATGCTCGGTTACTTTTCGTTGACACACCGATGCCCCCGGTTGGTTTACGCTCGTTCGTCGGATCTTTCTCCCTGATCTGTAGTCTTCTGGTTTATCGAGAGAATAAGGAGATACGCATGCTCGTCCGGTCACTGACCTTCGCCGCCCTGCTCGCTATCACAGGGCCTGTTATTGCGGCCGACAGTGATGCGCCGCTGGCCAAGGAACTGGGCAAAGCCAGGCCATTGGTGGTCATTGCGCCCAGTAGCGCCGACCCGACCCTGCGCGGGTTGAACGAGGCGCTCAAAGACCCTGCCACTCAGGCGGGTTTCAAGGAGCGTAATCTGGTGTTGTACAGCGTTGCCCAGATGATCGGCAAGCGTGAGGACAAGAACCTGGAGCAGCAGACCACCATGGCGCTTATCCGCGAACTCAAGCTGGGTGCCAGCAAAGGTACCAAGGTGATTCTGATCGGCAAGGATGGTGAGCGGCACATGCTCAAGGATGACGACAGCGGCGGTACGATCGAGCCAGAGGACATCTTCAAGGCGGTCGATGAGCTGCCCGCCACCGAGAAGGCCGTTACAGCGCCCGAGCCCGTTGCGGCCGCCGCTGAACCCAAACCCAAGGACAGCAAAGCCGCCAAGCCTGCCAAACCCGCCAAGCCGGCGGCACCTCCCAAACCGCTGGAAGACTGATCCCCGGTAATGGCCCTGGCATGCCCAGGGCCATCTGCGCGGCATGTATCGGTCTGTATCTGGCAAGCGTACAGACCCATTTCCCTACAAAACAGCGCATCGCCTGATACATCCACGACAACTCCGCCCGGCCTAATGGCTCCACTTTCCAAACCAAAGTGGAGCATCACCATGACTCAAGTACGAAGCACCTTCGGCATTCTGGGTGCCGCCCTGATCGGCAGCATGGCCTTGGGCAGCAGCGCGTTTGCCGTCGAACCGCTGGCTCAGGGTTATCAGCTG
>NZ_JABMCN010000423.1 GCF_013179515.1 Pseudomonas sp. CM27 | reverse complement strand
CGCAGTTGCTCGACGCGGCCGAACCTGGCCAGCCAGTGGTGATCGTCGGCGACGGTTTCATCGGGCTGGAAGCCGCCTCGGCGCTGCGTAAGTACGGCGTACACGTACACGTGGTCACACGCCATGAAATTCCCCTGGCCAGGCAGTTGGGGGAGCGCATTGGCCGCAGCATCCGCGCGCTGCACGAACGTAAAGGCGTTACCTTTCATGGCCCCACCGAGGTCGAGCGGGTCGAGGGCCAAGACAAGGTGGAAGCCGTGTTGCTGAGCAACGGTGAACGGTTGCAAACGTCACTGGTGCTACTGGGCACCGGGGTAAAGCCGGCCACCGGCTTCCTCCAGGGCGTGCCCCTGACCGAAGACAAATCGGTGCGGGTAGATACCGAAATGCGCGCCGCCGACGGTCTGTGGGCCGCAGGGGACATCGTGACCTTCCCGCTTGCGGGGCGGCCGGTGCGCATCGAGCACTGGCGCCTGGCCCAGCAGCACGGGGTGATCGCCGCCGCCAATATGCTCGGCGAGCAGCGCCGCTACGCCGATGTGCCGTTCTTCTGGACATACCAGCATGGGCGCACTTACGAAGTGCTGGGGCATGCGCGGGACTGGGATCGTATTGAATTTGTCGGTGAGCCGGAGGAAGGCGACTTCATTGCGTTGCAATGCGTTGGTGATCAGGTTGAGGCAGTGGTAGCAAGGGGGTATTCAGATGCCATGGCCATGCTGTCTCTGCTAATGAAGCGTTCCCTGAGCCTTTGCGATGCCGTTCGGCTGGTTTAAAAAAAACTATCGTTTCTGCATCGCCAGATTTCAAGTAACGACTAATGATTAGCACCTCAGGCTGACAAGCGATTACCTACGCCCGGAGTGTCATCGCGAATGACCGCTAAACGTTGGTTTATCATCTATTGCGAGGCGGATTTCTGAAATACTTGATCATTCTTGGTGTCGCATCTTTATTGAGCACATACAGCCCGCCGAGTACTGATACAACGCCAACGGCAGGGCTCAAAGACCCCAATCCGAACGCTGCAGCAGCGTGTGTCATTAGCGACCCGCCGGCTATTGCCATAGGGGCCGAAGCTAGCAGCTGTGCTTGATCCAAGAGCATTCGCCGATTCGTTGGAGGCTGTTCTGAAACACTTGTCGGAGTCGGGGGCAACCCTGCAGATCCGGGCGCAGGTGTCACTGCATCAGCTGCCGCTAGCTGTCCAATTCTGCGGAGCGGTGTACCCCTTCCGGCTGTCGGCTCACTTGGGGCTACAGAGGGCCGTACCTCATCTGGTTGGGAACTGACTATTTCGTTTAACGGAACATACTCAATTGGCTCCGAACGAGAAAAAAACTTTGAAATCCGCTGCCCAACGCGTGTAAAAATCTCCCATGCGTACCCGCTCGGATCAAATCTGTTAACTGGATCAGATTGACAATAGCTGTACCCGTTTATCCCGCCCTTCCCGAATGGAGACAGCGCGTCCGGCTGATTGAAGCGCATCGTGCGCGGATTAAAATCACGCTGCCCGTTGCCAAGAGGATAATTCCCCGTTGCCTTGTCGCGACGCTGGCCCACGAATGTTACCAACGTCGTCGGTTCTTGTGATTTTGAAAACCCGTAAGGGGTGTAAATTTGAAAATCGGCCGTTCGGCTGTTTTTCATGATCGTATTTGCTTGGTCACATTGCAGCGCTGAAATGATCTGGTCGTGGATGTTTAACTGTGCGCACGCGATCGAAGCGCCCCAAACCACGCGTGCGCTTGCGCCCCCAATGGTGGTAGACGTACGCCTACCTTGGTAGAAATAGAGTT
>NZ_JABMCN010000422.1 GCF_013179515.1 Pseudomonas sp. CM27 | reverse complement strand
GTGCCGTCGGGGGTGCGGGTGAAATGCAGGAAGTGGCCGAGGGCGTTCTCGATGCGTTGCAGCGGCACTTCGGTGTTGGTGTCCGGCACTTCGCCGAAGTAGAAGAACAGGTTGTCGAGGGTTTGCAAAAGTCAATTGACGCCTTCGATGAAAACCAAATCTATTCGCTAGCTTGCACAAGCAATGCGAGACATAAACCTAATTTGCATGAAGAACGGGCCCCGCATATACACTAGCAGAGCCACACTAAACGATCCACTTTTAAAGAACCGGCGCACGCATATCGCCAAGATCAACTTTCCTTCAAGAACTCAACACCACCAGACAGCGATGCTAGAATTAAATCATAGAATTCATCAATACAATTTGCAATCTTATAAAGGTTACCGCAATCGCCCCGCTCCGCGATATCAAAATTATTTATTTTATCAGATTCGTGCAGGTGGGTTCTATCCCAATAATAAACCCCCTCCCGACCCGCCTCAGTTATGAGAACATAGGGATTTCCCCCCCCATCCTCGCCAATCGCCAGAACACCATTAATAAATATTAACTCAGGGATGAATTCATCATTAAAGCTAACCAGATCATTACACTCCTCCTCAGGAACGACCCCAAACAAACGATCAAAACTAACCACGCCATCTTCAACTGATCTTAATGGCAACTGCCCATAATCAGGATCAGTTAAGTAAAACCCATTCATGCGTGCCAGCAGGCTCCTATAATCAGTTGGCAAAGGAACCTTAACTGTAGCCTCTAGAGAATTCAGTGCAGCATCAGTCAAGCCCGCCTTGTAAACTATAGGCATTTTCTCACCTCACTAACAACTTGATTTCATATTCTTAACACCACCCGAATGGGTGAACCTGTTGTGGATCTTCTTAGGAACTTCCTGCATTGTCATCATGTTTTCATGGTGATGCCAAGTATTTTTTGCATAGTCAGCCTTACCTTGTGGCGCAAGCGCATCTGCCTTGCCAAAGTCTCCACCAGGATTTTTCCCGTGATTCCCTTTCAAGTCAGGAACATCAACTTTCTGCCGCTCGAATGGACTAAAATCAGGGTGCCCCCCTGGATACCTTACTACATTACTCTCCCAATCTTGATAAACCCATGTGCGCCCGTCAATTTCCATATGCACGGAACCACCTTTTTCGAGCCATTTGGCAACATCAGGGGAGTGCGATGGCTTTGCACTCCAGCCCCAAGGATCAATCCAAGATGTCGGATTTACTCCATAGTTATAGAGGTTAACTCCACCCAACACCCCGATTGGGTCTTGGGTTACAAAGCGCCCAACCCCTGAATCATAGTAGCGGAATGTATTATAATTCAGCTCAGTTTCCGCATCAAAATACTGACCTTGAAATCGTAAATTCTGATCGACATCGCTAACGGCTAGCTGCTCTACAGCCCCCCACGAGCGATAGATCGCCTGCCAAACGATCTTGCCATCGCTATCCGTCATCTCCAACGGTGTACCAATCTGATCCGTATGGAAGTAGTAGAGTTTTTGCTCTTCGCCTTCTAACTGATCAACCCTGGCTAATGGCGCATAGGTACCTGGTTCATACAGGTAGAGAGTGCTCTGCCCCGGCGTTTCCTCGCGCAGCATCCTCAGCCCTTGCCACAGAAAGCGCTTCTGCTCGACCTGGCCATTGATCTCAGCCTGCTTGGCTACCCGGCGCCCTAAGCTGTCATAGCGATACTCACCCCGGCTTTCCAGCTTGCCATTAACCACCGTCTCCGCCCGCACCAGCCGGTTCTCGCAGTCATAGCTGAAGTGCTGCAGCTTTCCGGTCCCCGAGCGCTTTTCGATCAGGTTACCCCAAGGGTCATAGCGATACTCCTGATCACGCCACCGCTTGATCCGGTTGTCCTTGACCTTGTCGAACTGCCGCGCATTGAAGTCCAGCCGGTTCG
>NZ_JABMCN010000421.1 GCF_013179515.1 Pseudomonas sp. CM27 | reverse complement strand
TGCGCTTGTCGAGCTTGAGCGCTCGCTGAGCAAATACGCCGACCTTGCCAATGGCGTTGGCGAGGTTGCAGCACCCAAGGCGCCAGAGTCAAACATAAAGCCAGTGCCGCTGGCTGATGTCATCGCAGCGCCGATGCCACGTGTGTTGATTGGCAATGAGCGCGAAACCCGCAGGGCTGTGTTGAACATGGCCGAGCTTATCAACCAGCAGGACCCGTACGACCCGGTCGGCTATCAACTGCGCCGTTTTGGTCTGTGGGGGCACATTCAGGCTGCGCCTCCAGCCAACCAAGGTAACCGCACTGAATTGATGGCGGTTCCGCAGGACATTGCCGGTGATTATGAGGATGCGGTCGCCGGGACGGCGATCGATGCTGCATTGCTCCAGCGCATCGAAAAAAGCGTGACGGCTTGTCCCTACTGGGTTCGCGGCAGCTTTCTCGCTGCAACCGCCGCTTCACGCCTGGCGATGGGCGAAGTGGCTGAGGCTATCCGTGCGGCGACCGCTCGGTTCGTTCAGCGGTTACCCGCACTGCAGCCGCTGTGCTTTAGCGATGGTCGAGCGTTTATCGATGACCAAAGCCTGGCCTGGCTCAAAGGGGCGCAAGGTCCGTCCGAGCAGGGGGCCTGCTCCCAGGAGTTCGCCACCCTGCGCGAGGAATTATCCAGCCAGTTGGAAGCCGGTGGCGTGGAGCCCGTTCTGCTCAGGTTGCAGGGAATGCAGGCCGATCTTCGAGGTCCTCGGGAGCGTTGCCATACCACAGTGATCGCCGCTGACCTGCTGGCTGCACGCGGTGTGTCCTGGCTGGCCCAGGACTTGTGCGCGAGTGTCGCCCGGACCATGCAGCAAACCACGGCCAGTGCCTGGGAGCCCGATGTGTTTCAACGACTGCAACAGCATGCCTCCCCCCAAGCATTGGCCGATCAAAACAAGGACTGGAACTCTCCATGAATCAACTATGGAAGCTATTGAAACGTCGGGGTTTACCCCTGGTGACTCGGATCGGCTTGGCCATGCCATTATTGCTTGTGCTGGGTACCGTGCTGATGCTGGTCGCCATCTGGTGGCTCGGGCCTCAGTGGGAGTGGCGTGAACAGCGCCCGTTGGCCAGCACGGCCCATCGTAGTCTGGCCAGCCTGGTGCTCGTGTTGGTGCCGCTGCTGTGCTGGCTTGTTGTGCTGCGCAGGCGGTACATTCGCCTGCAGGCAGAGCGCAAGCAGGCGGTAGCCGCAGAGCTGGACAGTGTATTGCCATTGGTTCGCGCGCAAGAGAAGGCCTTGGACCAAGGGCTGTCGCGATTTCTTGATAGCGCAGGAGGGCGACGTGCCTTGTATCGGTTGCCTTGGTACTTGGTGATAGGCGACCAGCATGCCGGCAAGTCCAGCTTAATCGACCGCACGGAACAGAGCTTTTCGCTGACCCGAATCGATAAGGCGCAGGCCCGGGGCAGGCAGGCACAACCGCTGGCTTTCCCGATAGGCTGGTGGGTCAGCAATGATGCGGTGATCATTGATCCGCCAGGGGCTTTCATCAGGCAGGAGTCGCTCGCAGGCTCGCCCACTGACGACTCAGGCGCACCGCAACTACCACCCGAAACCCCGGCCAGGCTGTGGCAGCACCTGATGGACTGGCTATTGCGCAACCGCAGCCAGAGAGCCCTCAATGGCGTGTTGCTGGTTGTTGACTTGCCTGCGTTGCTGCATGGCACGCCTGAGGAGCGTGTTGCGTTGGCGCATGTGCTACGCACTCGTCTGTACGAGGTAAGCAGTCAGTTGGGCTCCCGCCTGCCGCTGTACGTGGTGCTGACCAAGTTCGATTTATTGGATGGTTTCGACCAGCTCTATGCCGGCCTTTCCGTTTCCATGCGCGAAAAAATGTTCGGCTTTACGTTCAGGCTGGATGCGATCGGCACGTTCGACGCTTGGCTGAAGGAGTATG
>NZ_JABMCN010000420.1 GCF_013179515.1 Pseudomonas sp. CM27 | reverse complement strand
CGGCCTGCAGTTGCGGGCATTCGAGGGCTTGCAGGCTCGGGCGCAGCACCTGGCTGGTCTCGAACATGAAGGCCATGGTGTTATCGATCTTGTGCGGCGCCAGGTCGGCGGCAATGGCCTTTTCGCAGGTTTCGGCGTCGGGGCCGTGGGCGCTCATCACCCCGTGCAGCGAGGCACCGCCCGGCAGGAAGCCTTCGGCCTTGGCATCGTAGGCACCATTGATCAGGCCCATGAACTCGTTCATCAGGTTGCGGTGGAACCAAGGTGGACGGAAGGTGTTCTCGGCCACCATCCAGCGTGGCGGGAAGATCACGAAGTCCATGTTGGCCAGGCCATGCACGCTGGTCGGCGAGGTCAGCACGGTGAAGATGGACGGGTCCGGGTGGTCGAAACTGACCGTGCCAATGGTATTGAAGCGGCGCAGGTCGTACTTGTACGGCACGTTGCTGCCGTGCCAGGCAACCACGTCCAGCGGCGAGTGCTGCAACTGGCAGGCCCAGTGTTCGCCGAGATACTTCTGCACCAGTTGTACCGGTCCCTCGGCCTCTTCGTAATGCGCCACCGGGGTGAGAAAGTCACGCGGGTTGGCCAGGCCATTGCTGCCAATCGGGCCAAGGTCCGGGAGGCGCAGTGGGGCGCCGTGGTTTTCGGCGATATAGCCACGGGCCTGGCCGTCCAGCAGTTCGACCCGGAACTTCATGCCGCGCGGGATCACCGCGATCTCCAGCGGCTCGACCTGCATCACGCCCAGTTCGGTGGCGATACGCAGGCGGCCATGCTCCGGCACCACCAGCAGTTCACCGTCGGCGTTGAAGAACACACGCTCCATGGAGCGGTTGGCGCGGTAGATGTAAATGCTCACGCCGGTCGGCTTTTGCGCCGCTGCGTTGGCCACCATGGGCAGCCAGCCTTCGATGAAGTCGGTCGGCTCGGCAGGGATTGGCTGGGGGCTCCAGCGCAGGCGGTTGGGGTTGATGTCACCCAGCGGCCCGCTCAGCGGCTGGCACGCCAGGCGCTCGAAACGCGGGTGCAATGCAGACGGGCGAATGCGATACAGCCAGGTGCGGCGCAGCTCGCTGCGGGCCATGGTGAACGCCGTACCCGAGAGCAACTCGGTATACAGCCCATAGGGCGCCCTCTGCGGCGAGTTCTGCCCGACCGGCAAGGCCCCCGGCAGCGCTTCGCTGGCAAACTCGTTGCCGAAGCCGCTGAGGTAGTGAAGGTCGGGTGACATATCGCGATTCATCGATGCCTCCGGGCTCTGGCCGAGCCGTTGCTGGCAGCTGGCTGCTGGCCCGTGACGGGGTGGCAGCGCGTCTGCATTGTTTTTATCGTAATCAGATTACGAATAACGTAATTTGCTACGCGACTGGCGTCAAGCTATAAAGGCCCACTTGAAGAATCCGGAAGAAGATGTCCATGGCCAAAGCCAGCTCCCCCACCGACAACGGCAAGCAGAAAGTTCGCTCGGCGGAGGTCGGCACCGACATCCTCAAGGCCCTTGCCGAGCTGTCCCCCTCCACCTCGCTGTCACGTCTGGCCGAACATGTGCAGATGCCTGCAAGCAAGGTGCACCGCTACCTGCAGGCACTGATCGCCAGCGGCTTTGCCGAACAGGATGCAGCCACCAACCATTACGGCCTTGGACGCGAAGCGTTGCGCGTGGGGCTGGCGGCACTGGGCAGCATCGATGTACTGAAGGTTGCCGCGCTGCCGCTGTCGCAATTGCGCGACGAGTTGAACGAGAGCTGCTTCATTGCGGTGTGGGGCAACCAGGGCGCGACGGTGGTCACTATCGAGCCGGCAGTACGCGCGGTTACCGTGGTGACGCAGATGGGCTCGGTGCTGCCGCTGCTCACATCATCGACCGGGCTGGTGTTCGCCGCTTACCTGCCCGAGCGTGAAACCGTGGAGCTACGTGACCGCGAGCTGGCCGCCCTGCAGCATGGCGCC
>NZ_JABMCN010000042.1 GCF_013179515.1 Pseudomonas sp. CM27 | reverse complement strand
TCCTACATTTGTTGCAACGTGCCGAACCTGTTACGCCATGGTTGCCAGCCTTGGCGCAGGTCTTCAAGCTTGCAAACGGCTGACAGCCATGGCCTCACAGGCATGACCACGTTGCAACAAATGTGAGCGGATTTATCCGCGATGCGCCGCGCGGGCGGCGCTCGATTTCGCAGGCGCCACAAACCTATCGCCATACAACTGGAGGCCATCCTGCGATCTCCTGACGATCACCTCGCTGCCGTTACGCGGACACAAAAAACCCATCACAAGATCGTCCAATTTTCAGCAAGGTCCTACTTCCCCGCAAACCATTTCCTACGTTACCGCCAATCCCAAGGATTTATCCTACACCCCGTGTCGACACCCGTCTGATTGTCCGGGGAAGGCCTGCTCTCTAGGCTAACCGGGTCGCTGTCGGTTCAGCGATCGGGTGTGGAAACCCGGCAGGTAATCGGAATGGCAGTTGTCATGGCAGCTGCACGCGGGAGGCCTTATGGCCTGCCGGGGTTCCGATAGCCCGGCTTTCCACCCCGTGTGCAGCCGCCACCCTTCGCGTGGAAACGGATGGTGCCGGCCAACCTCTATCGGAGTTTGGCTATGAAAAAGATTGTCCCGGATCCACCCCTCCCCAACACCACACAACGCCCTTTCAGCCGCTGCGATGCCGGCCACCCCCCGTTATTCACAGTAAACCCTGGCGTCTCTGCCCACGATGCCCTGGTGCATGTCGCCCAATACCTGCGCGGTGCCTATGACTGTGGATACAAAGCCTTGGAGCACCTGGATGAAACCGGCAAGAGCCTGTTCTGGAGCAACCTGAATGCAGTCGAGATGGCAGAAGGGCTGATTGAGGCATTGCTGGATGGGATTGAGTCGCAGCCCATGAATTGATATCGCCCGTGCCGGCCTCTTCGCGGGTGAACCCGCTCCCACAGGATCACCGCAGGTTCTGAAGCTGTGCAGTACCTGCGGGAGCGGGTTTACCCGCGAAGAGGCCGGCACAGCAAATGCAAAAGGCCGGCTCCCTATAGAGGGAGCCGGCCTTCACGCTTAGAACTTACAGGCTGTTATTTACCCGCAGTCAGCGCGTTATAGCTGGTCATCAGGTTGCGATAATCCGGAATGTGGTTGGAGCACAGCGCCGCCAGCCCTTCCACATCGTTGCGCCAGTCGCGGTGCAGCTCACAGGCCACGCCGAACCAGGTCATCAGCTGCGCACCGGCCTGGCTCATGCGGTCATGGGCGGCGTCGCGGGTCATTTCGTTGAAGGTGCCGGAGGCGTCGGTCACCACGAACACGTCGAACTCTTCTTCCAGGGCTGCCAGGGCCGGGAAGGCTACGCAAACCTCGGTTACCACGCCGGCAATGATCAGCTGCTTCTTGCCGGTGGCCTTCACCGCCTTGACGAAGTCTTCGTTGTCCCAGGCGTTGATCTGGCCTGGGCGGGCGATGTACGGGGCGTCCGGGAACAGTGCTTTCAGCTCTGGCACCAGCGGGCCGTTGGGGCCTTGCTCGAAGCTGGTCGTGAGGATGGTCGGCAGGTTGAAGAACTTGGCCAGGTCAGCCAGGGCCAGTACGTTGTTCTTGAACTTGTCCGGCTCGATGTCGCGGACCAGGGAAAGCAGCCCGGCCTGGTGGTCGACCAGCAGTACGGCGGCGTCGTCTTTGTTCAGGCGGTTGTAGGTGAATTTGCTCATGGTCCGTGCTCCTAAGGGTTATGAATTTTTCAGCAATCCGGGGTGTTTCGCGTTGATGGGCACAGATTAAAATCATCCCCTTCACGGCGGTAGACTGCGAAAATTGCCTTTAGCGTTCCATCTGGAGAACGATCATTGGAAGACCTCAACTCCCTCTACTACTTCACCCAGGTTGTGGAGCACGGTGGCTTCGCTCCGGCTGGCCGGGCGCTGGACATGCCCAAGTCGAAGCTCAGCCGGCGCATCTCCGACCTTGAGGAGCGCCTGGGCGTGCGCCTGCTGCACCGCACCAGCCGCCATTGCTCGCTCACTGAAATCGGCCAGGCCTACTACAACCGCTGCCTGGCCATGCGCGTGGAAGCCGAGGGCGCGGCGGAGATCATCGAGCGCAATCGCAGCGAGCCGCGTGGGCTGGTGCGCATCAGCTGCCCGACCACCCTGCTGAATTCCTGGGTCGGGCCGATGCTGACCCGCTATATGCTCAAGTACCCGCAGGTAGAGCTGTTCATCGAAAGTACCAACCGCCGCGTCGACCTGTTGCACGAGGGTTTCGACATCGCCCTGCGGGTGCGTTTTCCGCCGCTGGAGAACACCGACATGGTGATGAAGGTGCTCAGCAACAGTACCCAGTGCCTGGTCGGCCACCCACAATACCTGGCGCAATTGCCCGAAGGTTTCGACCCGCAGCTGCTCGGCACGCTGCCCAGCGTGCATTGGGGCAGTGCCCAGCGGGAGTATCAGTGGGAACTGTTCCAGGGCGAGGACAACAGCCGCAGCATCGTCATCCCCCATACCCCGCGCATGGTCACTGACGACCTGTTCGCCCTGCGCCATTTCGTGGTGGCAGGGGTGGGTATTGCGCACTTGCCACGGGTGGCTGTGCGCGAGGACCTGGCGGAGGGCCGCCTGGTGGAGCTCATTCCGGACTGGCATCCACGCTGCGGCATCGTGCATGCGATTTTCCCGTCGCGGCGCGGGTTGCTGCCGTCGGTTCGATCGCTGATCGATCATCTGGCCGAAGAGTTCGCAATCAGCGATATGGCTTGAGTCAGGTAAAGCCAGGTAAAGCACACACATACAAGACCCCTGCCCTACCCTTCATCCACAGTCCCGGATCATAACCCCCGGAGCCCCCATGATCCGCGCCACCCCCGGACCAGGCCGCGCCCTGCTCGCCACCCTCGCCCTGTGCCCGGCACTCAGCCAGGCCGACGAACCCGGCTGGTCGCTGCTCAGCCGCAATTACTTCCTGCACAGCGACTTCCGCTCGCCCTCCGCCAGCGGCCAGAACTACCGCCAGGAATGGGCCCAAGGCTTCATCGGTGAAATCCGCTCCGGCTTCACCGAGGGCACCGTCGGCGTAGGCATCGACGCCCACGGTTTCCTTGGCCTCAAGCTCGACGGCGGCCGTGGCCATGCCGGTACCGGCCTGCTGCCGCGCGACGGCGATGGCCGCGCCGAGTCCGACTACTCCAGCGCCGGCGCCGCGCTCAAGCTGCGCCGGGGCAACACCCAGCTGCGCTACGGCGAGATGACCGTGGAAACCCCGGTGTTCGACACCGGCGACAAACGCCTGCACCCGGAATACGCCAGCGGCTGGTTGGTGGACAACACCGACCTGCCAGACTGGCGCCTGCAGGCCGGGCATTTCACCGCCTTCAACAACCAGGACAACAGCTCGACCCACGATGATTTCAACGGCTATGGCGCCAGCACCCACAACCGGGCCATCAGCCTGGCCGGCGCCACCTTCGCGCCCGCCGGCCCTTTCGGCGCTGCGCTGTATGCCGGGCAGCTGGAGGATACCTGGCGCCAGGCCTACCTGAACCTGAACCTGGCCGAGGGCAACTGGCGCCTGGACGGCAACCTGTACAACACCCGCGACACCGGCAACGCCAGCGCCGGGGCGATCGATACCCTCGCCTACAGCCTGCTGGCCAAGTACAGCATGGGCGCCCAGGCGCTGAGCCTGGCCTACCAGAAGGTCGAGGGCGATACCCCGTTCGACTTCGTCGGCGGTGACTCGATCTACCTGGCCAACTCGATCAAATACGCCGACTTCAACGGCCCGGGCGAACGCTCGTGGCAGCTGCGCTACGACCTGAATTTCGCCACCCTCGGCGTACCCGGCCTGAGCCTGATGGGCCGCTACGTCAGCGGCCGTGGCATCGACGGCAGCCACGCACCGGCGGGTGGTGCCTACGTCAACCAGTACGGCCAGGGCGGCAAGCACTGGGAGCGCGACATCGACCTGAAGTACGTGGTGCAGTCCGGCGCTGCCAAGGACCTGAGCCTGTCGTTCTCCCACGTCAGCCATCGCGCCAACCAGGCCCAGGCAGGCGACGACATCGACCGCTTCTACCTGATCATCGAATACCCACTCAAAGGCAGCTTCTGATATGAGCAATTCCCCTTCAGGCGCCTGGAGCCCGTTGCGCAACACCACCTTCCGCATGCTGTGGATTGCCACCATCGCCTCCAACATCGGCACCTGGATGCACGAAGTGGGCGCCGGCTGGCTGATGACCACGCTGTCGTCCAACCCGCTGCACGTGGCGCTGATCCAGGTGGCCGGTTCGCTACCGATGTTCTTCCTGGCCCTGCCGGCGGGGGCAGCAGCAGATATCGTCGACAAGCGTCGCTACCTGCTGCTGGTGCAGTTGTGGATGTCAGCGGTTGCCGTGGTGCTGGCGACCCTGACCTTGCTGGGGCTGATGAACGTTACCCTGCTGCTGGGACTGACCCTGGCGCTGGGCATCGGCACGGCACTGATGATGCCGGCCTGGAGTGCACTGACGCCGGAACTGGTGGGCAAGCAAGACCTGGCCAATGCAGTGGCCATCTCCAGCGTCGGCATCAACGTGTCCCGCGCCATCGGCCCGGCCCTGGCCGGGGTGGTGGTAAGCCTGGTCGGGCCCTGGCTGACGTTCGCCCTGAACGCGGTTTCGTTCGCCGGCGTCATCCTTGTGCTGTTGCTGTGGAAGCGCGAAGTGAAAGAGCCGCTGCTGCCGGCCGAACGGTTTATCGGCGCCATGCGCACCGGCCTGCGTTTTGCCCGCAGCGCCAAGCCGTTGCAGGCTGTGCTGCTGCGGGCCTTGGCGTTCTTTTTCTGCGCCAGCGCCGGCACCTCTTTGCTGCCGTTGATCGTACGCGGCGAGATGCATGGCACGGCCGCCGACTTCGGCCTGCTGCTGGCCGCCATCGGCATTGGCGCGGTGGCCGGTGCCACCTTGCTGCCACGCCTGCGCGAACGCATCAGCCGGGACCGCCTGGTGCTGCTGGCCAGCCTGCTGTATGCCCTGTTCCTGCTGGCCCTGGCGCTGGTACGCAACTTTTATGTGTTGCTGCCGGCGATGCTGCTCAGCGGTGCGGCGTGGATCGCCGTGCTGTCCAACCTGCAGGTGGCCGCGCAGACGTCGGTACCGGCCTGGGTGCGGGCACGGGCGTTGTCGGTGTACATCCTCATCTTCTTCGGC
The DNA here is from genome assembly GCF_013179515.1 of Pseudomonas sp. CM27. Lineage (GTDB taxonomy): Bacteria > Pseudomonadota > Gammaproteobacteria > Pseudomonadales > Pseudomonadaceae > Aquipseudomonas. Next base: position 23,442 of record NZ_JABMCN010000042.1, on the reverse strand, counting down.
GCCATGGCCGCTGGCGGGTTGCTGTGGGGCACGCTGGCCAGCCATGCGTCGATCACCTTGAGCCTGCTGCTGGCTGCTGGCGGCCTGGCGCTGGGTACCCTGCTGACCTGCAAAGTGACCCTGCCGGAAACCGAGGCCGAAGAGCTGACGCCGTCGCTGCACTGGCCGGTGCCGGTGCTGAGCGATGACATGGACAAGGACAGCGGGCCGGTGATGGTGACTGTGGAGTACCACATCGACCCGGCCAAGGCCGACGCATTCCAGCAGGCGACCCGTGAGCTGGAGGCGATGCGCAAGCGCAATGGCGCGTTGTCCTGGGGGTTGATGCGCGACAGTGCGGACCCGGCGTTGTGGCTGGAGTTCTTCTTCGAGGAATCGTGGCTGGAGCACCTGCGCCATCACCATCGGGTGACCCGTGGTGAGTTGAAGATCGAGGCGCGGGTGCGGTTGCTGCAGACCGAGGGGGTGCAAGTGAAGATCAGGCATCTACTGGCTGGTGGGGAGCACAAGGCTCACCACTGATACTGACCTTCGCGGCCCTATCGCCGGCAAGCCAGCGCCCACAGGATTACACAGCTCTCAAGGCCAGTAGAGGTCTTGTGGGAGCTGGCTTGCCGGCGATAGGGCCAGAACAGTCACACAAAAAAGGGGGCCAGATACTGGCCCCCTTCTTCACATCAGCTCAGCTTAGAAGGCAAAGCACGAGCAACCCAGTGAACCCCAGAAGCCCTGGAAGTCGCTCACCGGCACACTCGACTTGCGCGCCTTGTCATGGCTGTGCGCATGCACCCCACACGGCCCGGAGCACTGGTGCACCGCCGCTGCCAGCGACGGGGTACCAACGCGCCAGTGCCCCGGCACCTTGGTCACTGGCGACCATTCCGGCAGCACCGGTACCTGCGGCGGGCCGAGCTTGTCGAATTCACCCGCGCCGTACACCACCTTGCCATCGACAACGGTCAGCACCGACTCGATGCCCTTGATCGCTTCTTCCTCGACGCTGAAGAAGTCCAGCGACAGCGCCGCCAGGTCAGCCAGCTGGCCGACCTTGATCTGGCCCTTCTTGCCCTGCTCGCTGGAGAACCACGCACTGCCCTGGGTGAACAGTTGCAGGGCGGTATCGCGGCTCAGGCCTTCGGGGTACAGCTCCATGCCGCCGACGGTCTTGCCGCTGACCAGCCAGTACAGCGAAGTCCACGGGTTGTAGCTGGACACGCGGGTGGCGTCGGTACCGGCACCCACCGGCACGCCCATGTCGAGCATGCGCTTGATGGGTGGGGTCTGCTCGGCGGCCTTGGCGCCGTAGCGGTCGACAAAGTATTCACCCTGGAAGGCCATGCGGTCCTGGATGGCGATACCGCCGCCCAGCGCACGCACGCGCTCGATGTTCTGCGGGGTGATGGTTTCGGCGTGGTCGAAGAACCACGGCAGGCCGTTGAACGGGATGTCGCGGTTGACCTTCTCGAACACGTCGAGCATGCGCGTGATCGATTCGTTGTAGGTGGCATGCAGGCGGAACGGCCAGCGCTGCTCGACCAGGTGGCGCACCACCGGCTCCAGCTCTTCTTCCATGGTCTGCGGCAGGTCCGGGCGCGGTTCGAGGAAGTCCTCGAAGTCGGCAGCGGAGAACACCAGCATCTCGCCGGCGCCGTTGTGGCGCAGGAAGTCGGTACCGCTGTGCAGCTTGACGCTGGAGGTCCACTTCCTGAAGTCGTCCAGCTCTTCCTTGGGCTTCTGGGTGAACAGGTTGTAGGCGATGCGCACGGTCAGTTGGTTGTTGTCGGCCAGCTCCTGGATCACCGAGTAGTCGTCCGGGAAGTTCTGGTAGCCGCCGCCGGCATCGATGGCACTGGTCAGGCCCAGGCGGTTCAGCTCGCGCATGAACTGGCGGGTGGAGTTGACCTGGTATTCCAGCGGCAGCTTCGGCCCTTTGGCCAGGGTCGCGTAGAGGATCATCGCGTTCGGACGGGCGATCAGCATGCCGGTCGGGTTGCCGAACTTGTCGCGCTGGATCTCGCCACCGGGCGGGTTCGGCGTGCTCTTGTCGTAGCCGACGGCCTTGAGCGCGGCGCGGTTGAGCAAGGCGCGGTCGTACAGGTGCAGCAGGAAGACTGGCGTGTCCGGGGCGGCCTGGTTGATTTCTTCCAGGGTCGGCATGCGTTTTTCGGCGAACTGGAATTCGTTCCAGCCACCGACCACGCGCACCCACTGCGGGGTGGGCGTGCGCGCGGCCTGGTCCTTGAGCATGCGCAGGGCATCGGCCACCGAGGGTACGCCCTCCCAGCGCAGTTCCAGGTTGTAGTTCAGGCCGCCGCGGATCAGGTGCAGGTGCGAGTCGTTCAGGCCCGGAATGACAGTGCGCTGCTTGAGGTCGATGATCTGCGTGGTGGCGCCCTTGTGGGCCATGGCCTCGGCGTCGTTGCCCACGGCAACGAACCGGCCATCCTTGATGGCGACGGCGGTGGCGGTGGGCTTTTCGCGGTCAACGGTGTGCAGTTTGCCGTTGAACAGAATCAGGTCGGCGGTCATGGAACCTCCTTGGGTGGATGCGTGAGCGGAACCGGCTTGGCCGGTGAATGGCAATGCGGACCAGAGCGCACCGGCAGCACCGAGCACCGTGCTGGTGGCGAGGAACTGGCGACGGGTCTGGTCGTTGCGGTCCTGGGACATGGGGTTCTCCGTCTCGGGGGCGGCGGCAGGCGCAACTGCGGAGCATGCCGGTTGGTGCCGGGCCAAGGCTTGGATGGATGTGCGGTGGGTTGTAGAAGGTTAGCCCTGATCAGGTTTTGTGCTGCCAGGCCTGGCCTCTTCGCGGCGGTTCGACGCCTCGAATGCCCCAGCGCAATTACTGCTGAAGGAACGCCAGCAAATCCTCATTCAGCTGCTGCGCGTGGGTCACCGCAAACCCATGCGGCGCCCCGGCATACACCTTCAGCTCAGCCCCACGAATCAGCTCCGCCGCCTGCTTGCCGGTGGTCTCGAACGGCACGATCTGGTCGGCATCGCCATGAATCACCAACGTCGGCACATCGATCTTGGCCATCTCCGCACGGAAGTCGGTTTCGGAGAACGCCGTCACACACTCCAGGGTGCCCTTGATCGACGCCATCGGCGCGATGTTCAACGTGCTCATGTCGGTATCTCCTTGAAACTGTCGAGGGAAAGGCGTGGCTCAGCCGCGCAGCCACGTGGCACAGCGGCGGGTTACCCAAGGCATGATGTAGAACACCACGGGCAGGATGACGAACAGGTTGACGATCAGGTTGCCGGTGATCGGGCCGCCCAACTGGGGGAAACGGGCGAACAGCGGCGCCAGCAATTGCGGGATGACCATGGTCATCGGACAGATCACCAGGTAGGTAAGCAGCGCCTGCTTCCAGCGCGGTGGCTGCGCGGCCGTGGTGCTCGGCGGGGTGAACCAGAACTCCGGGTCATCGTGGACCTGGGTATGGTCGCCGCCTTCGAGCAGCGGCAGCACTTCGCTGACCAGCGCCTGGCGCTCAGCCGAGTTGACCCAGGCCTGCAGCAAACTGGCATCGGCGAAACGCACCACGGTGGTGAAGTGCAGCCCGCCGTCGTCGGGGCGGATGACGTTGACGTCCAGGTGCCCCGGCTGGTGCCGCGCGGTGCTTACTGTGCGCTTGAGCCATGCTTCGTAGTCGGCCAGCGACGCGGCGCGAACCTTGTGCTGGATGACCAGGGTCACCACGTTGCGGTTGTCCTGGAGTGCGGTGTTCATCGGCGTTCCTTGGGATGAGCTTGCCCGCATCCACTGTGCAACGGTGAACGGGCAGAGGATTGGATGGGTGTGCTGCCCTTGCCGGGCACCGACCGTCGGTGCCCGGGGCGTAGCGGTTTACTTGCTGGCGTTGAAGGCGTTGTAGCTGGTCATCAGGTTGCGGTAGTCAGGGATGTGGTTGGAGCACAGCGCGGCCAGGCCTTCCACGTCATTGCGCCAGTCGCGGTGCAGCTCACAGGCCACGCCGAACCAGGTCATCAGCTGCGCACCGGCCTGGCTCATGCGGTCATGGGCGGCGTCGCGGGTCATGGCGTTGAAGGTGCCGGAAGCATCGGTCACCACGAACACGTCGAATTCTTCTTCCAGGGCTGCCAGGGCCGGGAAGGCCACGCACACTTCAGTCACGACGCCGGCAATGATCAGCTGCTTCTTGCCGGTGGCCTTCACTGCCTTGACGAAGTCTTCGTTGTCCCAGGCGTTGATCTGGCCTGGGCGGGCAATGTACGGGGCGTCCGGGAACAGTGCCTTCAGTTCCGGTACCAGCGGGCCGTTGGGGCCTTGCTCGAAGCTGGTGGTGAGGATGGTCGGCAGGTTGAAGAACTTGGCCAGGTCGGCCAGGGCCAGCACGTTGTTCTTGAAGGCATCCGGTTCGATGTCGCGGACCAGCGACAGCAGGCCCGCCTGGTGGTCGACCAGCAGTACGGCGGCGTCGTCTTTGTTCAGGCGGTTGTATTTGAAGTTGGTCATGGTCGGTGCTCCAGAAGGTTTGGATTGTTCAGTAAGTTGGGTGTTTCGCGTTGATGGGAGAAGATTAAATCCATCACCTTTTCAGCGGTAGATAGCGGTTTTTGGCTTTAGCGTTCTGTTATGTGAACGATGGGTTGGCGCTGGATTTGCTGGCCCCTTCGCGGGTGAACCCGCTCCCACAGGGACTTCACCAAACTCAGAGCTGTGGGAGCGGGTTCATCCGCGAAGAGGCCGGCACAGGTTCACATTGCCTGCGACGGCAACCTGCTCTATTACTACCCACAGCCTTCCCTCACCCCCCGAGACTTCCATGCTGGCGTTCATCCAGTCGTCCCCGTTGTTGCTCGGCTCCGCCCTGATCCTGCTTGACCTGATGCTCTGGCAGCTCATTCCTGTACAGCGCCGCGCCTGGCGCATCGGCGCACGGCTGGTGATATTCCTGCTGTTCAGCTCGGTGCTGGTGGCGGCCGGCATGAGCCCGCTGCAACCGCCACCCTGGCCTGACGATGTTTCGCGCAACCTGATGGCCACGGTGCTGGCAATCGGCTGGTGGCTGTTTGGTGCGCGCACGATCACCGTGGTGTTCGGCCTGCTGCTGGTGGCCAGGGGCAGCCATGGCGGCCGGCTGCTGCAGGATGTACTGGGCGCGCTGATATTCCTGATCGCAGTGGTCGCTGCTGCAGGCTATGTGCTGCAGCTGCCGGTAAAGGGCCTGCTGGCCACGTCCGGGGTGATGGCCATCGTCATCGGCCTGGCGCTGCAGAGCACGCTGGCCGACGTGTTCAGCGGCATCGTGCTGAATACCACGCGGCCCTATCAGATCGGCGATTCGATCTCCATAGATGGCACCGAGGGCAAGGTGGTGGATATCGACTGGCGGGCCACGCGCATGATCACCGGCACCGGCAGCCTGGCGGTCATCCCCAACTCGGTGGCGGCCAAGGCCAAGCTGCTCAACCATAGCCGCCCGGCCGATCGCCACGGGGTATCCATCAGCGTGGTGGTGCCGGCCAAGGTTCGCCCAAGGCGGGTGTTCGACGCCCTGGAAAAGGCCTTGCAGGGCACCAGCGCCCTGCTCGCCTCGCCAGCGCCCAAGGTTTCGGTGAAAACCTCGACACTGGAGTCGGTGGAGTACGAAGCCAGTGGTTTCATTACTGACGCCGCACTCAAGACCGAAGCGCGCAACCAGCTGTTCGACCTGGCCCACCGGCACCTTGAGGCCAGCGGGGTGATGTGGAATGTCGACCTGGCGATGCCGCCGCGCAGCCGCCAGCGCGAGGTGCTGGATGAAGTGCGGGTGTTCCGCTCGTTGAGCGATGAAGAACGCGATGCACTAAGCCAGCGCATGACGACAGTGGAGTACCTGGCCGATCAGGTGATCCTGGGCGTGGGCGAGCATTCCGATCACCTGCTGGTAATCGGTAGCGGTGTGGTCTCGGCAGCGGTGCGCGATGGCGACAAGCTGCTGGAAGCCGGGCGCATGGGGCCGGGTGAGGTGCTGGGGGTCGAGGGGATCATTGACGAAGAAGATTCGTTTGCCGAGTTCCGCACCCTGACCAGCTGCGTGTTGTACCGGATCGACAAGGAACAGGTGAAGAGCTGCCTGGTACAGCGCGGCGAAGTGCAGACGGCGTTGAGCAAGTTGCAGCGCTTCCGGCGGCAGAGCCGGGAGTCGTTGCTGCTGCAGAAGCCGGCCCTGATCAAGAAGGGCGGCTTCCTTAGCTGGTTGCACAAGTAAGCCTGTACTGGCCTCTTCGCGGGTAAACCCGCTCCCACGGGTACATCACAAGTCTCGAAAACTGTGTTGTACCTGTGGGAGCGGGTTTACCCGCGAAGAGGCCGGTACTTACAACACAACTCTCAAGCATTGCCCCGCGTGGTACAGCGAGAACCCGGACTCATAGAACGCGGTGCGCAGTGACGGCGCGCTCACGCCGGCCATCGGCGAGAACGGTATCGGCAAGCTGTCCGCCTCGCCCTTGAGCAGGAACTCGGCAAACGCCCGGCCGATCACGGTGCCGGTCGTGTTGCCGCGGCCGTTGTAGCCAGTCACCGCCACCAGCCCCGGCGCCGGCTCGAACAGGCGCATCAAGTGGTCGGGGGTGAAGTCGATGCAACCGGTCCAGTGCATTTCCCACTCGACCTTGCCCAGCTCCGGGTAATAGTGGCTCTGGATGCGGTCCGCCCAGCTGCGCACAAACCACGCCGGCTTGTTGTCGACCCGGCCCAGGCTGCCGAGCAACAGCCGGCCCTGGTCGTCACGGCGGATGCTGCTGAGCACCGTGCGGGTGTCCCAGGAGCCTTGGCCATGAGGCAGCACTTTGTCGGCCGCAGCGCCGTGCAGAGGCTTGGAAGCCACCTGGTAGTAATACCCACGGAAAAACTGCTTCTGCAGGTTGCTCCAGTCGCCTTCGGTATAGGCGCCGGTGGAAATCACCACCTTGTCGGCGCGCACTGACCCGCGAGCGGTCTTCACCCGCCAGGCATCGCCGTCACGTTCAAGGCCTTCGACCGACGATTGCTGGAACAGCTTGCCGCCCAGACGCGCCACGGCAGCCGCCAGGCCCTGGGTGTAACCCATGGGATTGATGGTGCCGGCGCGGCGGTCGAGCAGCGCGGCAGAAATCTTGTCGGTACCGCAGTACTCCTGGCACTGGGCGCCGGTCAGCAGCTCCACGTCGGCACCCCGGCGGCTCCACTGCGCATGGCGCGCTTCGAGGTCGGCGATGCCGGTGGCGTTGTGCGCCATGTGCAGCGTGCCTTTGTGCTGGGCCTGGCAGTCGATGCCAAGGCGCTCGATCATGGCGAACACTTCAGCCGGGGCCTCGCCGAGTACCTTGTTCAGGCGGCTGCCCGTCTTCTGGCCGAGGGTCGCTTCGACGTCGTCCGGGCGAATCCAGGTGCCGGCGTTGACCAGGCCGACGTTGCGCCCGGACCCGCCATGGCCGATCTTCCAGGCCTCCAGCAGGATCACCGACTTGCCCTGTTCGAGCAGGTGGATAGCCGCAGACAAGCCGGTAATGCCGCCACCGATCACACAGACATCCGCCTTGTGCTCACCGGCCAGGGCCTGGTCGGCGACGGTCGGTTTGCTGACGAATTCCCACAAGCATTCTTGACGCAGTTCGGACATGGCCCGGCTCCAGCAATTTGTTCTTGTTGGGGCCGCGGTGCGGCCCTGTCGCCGACAAGCCAGCTCCCACAGAGAGCGTACGGTAGACAACACTCTCTGTGGGAGCTGGCTTGCCGGCGAAACGGGGGCAGAGCCCCCGCCTGCGGTCATCAGTCGAACACGATACCCTGCGCCAGCGGCAGCTCGCGCGAGTAGTTCACGGTGTTGGTCTGGCGACGCATGTAGCCTTTCCAGGCATCCGAACCGGACTCACGGCCACCGCCGGTTTCCTTCTCGCCACCAAACGCGCCGCCGATCTCGGCGCCGCTGGTGCCGATGTTGACGTTGGCGATGCCACAGTCGCTGCCCGAAGCGCTCTGGAAGCGTTCGGCTTCACGCAGGTCGGTGGTGAAGATGCACGACGACAGGCCTTGTGGCACTTCGTTGTTCAGGCGCAGGGCCTCTTCGAAGTCGTCGTAGGCCAGCACGTACAGGATCGGGGCGAAGGTTTCATGGCGTACTACCTCGCTCTGCGCCGGCATTTCGGCGATGGCTGGCGACACGTAGTAGGCGTTCGGATACTGGTCGGCCAGCTGGCGCTCACCACCAAATACCTGGCCGCCTTCATCGCGGGCCTTGGCCAGCGCACCCTGCATGGCGTCGAACGACAGTTTGTCGATCAGCGGGCCAACCAGGTTGTCTTTGCGTGGGTCGCCGATGCGGACTTTGCCGTAGGCGGCTTTGACGCGGGCAACCACTTCGTCCTTGATCGAGCGGTGCACGATCAGGCGACGCAGGGTGGTGCAGCGCTGACCGGCGGTGCCGACAGCAGAGAACAGGATGCCGCGCACGGCCAGGTCCAGATCTGCGCTCGGGGCCAGGATCATGGCGTTGTTGCCGCCCAGTTCCAGGATGCTGCGGCCGAAGCGGGCAGCGACACGCGGGCCGACTTCACGGCCCATGCGGGTGCTGCCGGTGGCGCTGACCAGCGGTACGCGCGGGTCATCGACCATGGCTTCGCCAGCTTCACGGCCACCGATCACCAGTTGGGCCAGGCCAGCCGGTGCATCGCCGAAGGCTTTCAGGGCTTTGTCGAACAGCGCCTGGCAGGCCAGCGCGGTCAGCGGGGTTTTTTCAGACGGTTTCCACAGCACCGAGTTACCGGCCACCAGGGCCAGGGCGGTGTTCCAGGCCCAGACGGCTACCGGGAAGTTGAAGGCGCTGATCACGCCGACCACGCCCAGCGGGTGCCAGGTTTCACGCATGTGGTGGCCAGGGCGCTCGGAAGCGATGGTCAGGCCGTACAGCTGACGCGACAGGCCGACGGCGAAGTCGCAGATGTCGATCATTTCCTGCACTTCGCCCAGGCCTTCCTGGGTGATCTTGCCGGCTTCGATCGATACCAGCTCGCCGAGGTCCGCCTTGTGCTCGCGCAGCACTTCACCGAACAGACGCACCAGCTCGCCACGGCGTGGGGCCGGTACGCTGCGCCAGGCTTCGAAGGCGCTCTGGGCCTGATCGATGCGAGCGATGGTCTCGGCCTTGTCGAGCAGTTTCACCGAGGCGATCTGGCTGCCGTCGATCGGCGTGTGAACAGGGTAGTCGCCCTGGGTGTAAGCATCGGCGGCAACGCCAAGGCGCTCGAGCAATCCAGCAACCATTTGTGCATCTCCTATATCGGTGATGGGGTGGAAAAATGATGTGGATCAGTATTAATCCGATCACACCAGTGCAACAAACGACCTTTATTCCGCATATCATTCCGTCAGGTAATGATTCGAGCCGCAGAGACCGCTATGTCCAAACGCCTGGTGCCCTCCATGACCGCCCTGCAGTGCTTTGAAGCTGCCGCGCGCCATTTAAGCTTTACCCGCGCCGCCGAAGAGCTGCACCTGACCCAGAGCGCGGTCAGCAAGCAGGTGGCGCAGCTTGAAGAGATGCTGCGCCACCACCTGTTCCTGCGCATTCGCCGGCGGCTGCAACTGACCCCGGCTGGCAGCCTGTACCTGGCCGAGGTCAACAAGATCCTCACCCAGGTCGACATGTCCAGCCGCTATGTCCTGACCTATGGCGAGCAGACCGAGATACTGAAGGTAGCTACTCAGCCGAGTTTTGGCGTGCGCTGGTTGATTCCTCACCTCAAGGGCTTTGGCAAACGCCACACCAATATCCACCTTGATATCCGCAACGAGATGGAACCGTTTGCGCTGCTGCAGGGGTCGGCGGACGTGGTGTTCTTCTATGGCCAGGGCACATGGCCGGGAGCCACCTGCGTTGAGCTGTTCCGCGAAGAAGTGGTGCCGGTGTGCGCGCCGGAGCTGCTGGCCGGGCGCGAGCTGGGCGGGGCTGAAGAGCTGGCCGAACTGGTGCTGCTGCAAAGCACCTCGCGGCCAGAGGCCTGGCATGAGTGGTTCCAGGAGCTGGGGCTGCAGAGCGTGAGTGCCTACCACGGGCCACGCTTTGATACGTTCTATATGGCGCTGAGCGCGGCGCAGGCTGGCTGCGGGGTGGCGTTGGTACCGCGTTATCTGGCGGCCAAGGAACTGGCCGACGGTAGCCTGGTGGTGCCGTGGAACCATGCAATGCGCAGTGGCGGGGCGCATTATCTGGCGTATGCCGAGCATGCGGCGGAGGTGCCAAAGGTGCGGGCGTTGGTGGAATGGATTGATGAGCAGCTTCAGGCTTGAGGGCCTCTTCGCGGGCACGCCCGCTCCTACAGGGACCGCGCAGGCTCAAGCCCTATGCAGTACTTGTGGGAGCGGGCAGGCCCGCGAAAGGGCCCTGAAGGTCGATCAAAAAAGGAATGACACACTCACTTTTTTTCGCTTGTGAGCCAAGTGCATTCCCAGCTTTCATGTAAGCGTCCAAACCTAACCAGGAAGCTAGCGATGCCCGCCCACGATTTCGTCAGCCCAGACAGCATCCGCGCGCAGTTCTCTGCCGCCATGTCGCTCATGTACAAACAGGAAGTGCCGCTGTACGGCACGTTGCTGGAGCTGGTGAGCGAAATCAACCAGCAGGTCATGGCCCAGCAACCCGAGGTAGCCGAAGCCCTGCGCTGGACCGGCGAAATCGAGCGCCTGGATCAGGAACGCCACGGCGCCATCCGCGTCGGCACCGCTGAAGAGCTGGCCACCATCGCCCGTCTGTTCGCCGTCATGGGCATGCAGCCGGTCGGCTACTACGACCTCAGCTCTGCCGGCGTGCCGGTGCACTCCACCGCGTTTCGCGCGGTGCACGAGCAGTCGCTGCACGTCAGCCCGTTCCGCGTGTTCACCTCGCTGCTGCGCCTGGAGCTGATCGACAACCCGCAGCTGCGTGAACTGGCCCAGAGCATCCTCGCCAAACGCCAGATATTCACGGATCGCGCCCTCGCGCTGATCGCCCAGTGCGAACGCGATGGTGGCCTGAACGCTGCAGATGCCGACGCATTTGTGCAGGAAGCGCTGCACACCTTCCGCTGGCACCATGATGCCACGGTCACTGCCGAGCAGTACCAGCAGTTGCACGACCAGCATCGCCTGATCGCCGACGTGGTCGCCTTCAAGGGCCCGCACATCAACCACCTGACCCCACGCACCCTGGATATCGACGCCATCCAGATGGGCATGCCGGCCAAGGGCATCCCGCCCAAGGCCGTGGTCGAAGGCCCGCCCACCCGCCGCCACCCGATCCTGCTGCGCCAGACCAGCTTCAAGGCGCTGCAGGAAAAGGTTGCCTTCCGCGACCAACAAGGCAGCGAGGGCAGCCACACTGCGCGCTTTGGCGAAATCGAGCAGCGCGGTGCGGCGCTGACGCCGAAAGGGCGCCAGCTGTACGACAAGCTGCTGGATGCGACCCGGGCCGCCTTGGGCGGTGTGCCGGCCGAGGCCAACGCCGAGCGCTACAGGGCGCTGCTGCAGGAAACTTTTGTCGAATTCCCGGATGACCTGGCGCAGATGCGTGAACAGGGCCTGGCGTACTTCCGCTACTTTGCCACCGAAAAAGGGCTGGCTGCGCGTGGCCAGGACGATCGACCGACCACCCTGCAGGGCCTGATCGACGCTGGTCATGTGCACTTCGAGGCGCTGGTGTACGAGGACTTCCTGCCGGTGAGTGCTGCAGGGATCTTCCAGTCCAACCTGGGTGACGATGCCCAGGCCGAGTACGGCAGCAACGCCAACCGCGATGCGTTCGAAGCGGCGTTGGGGCTGCAGGTGCAGGATGAGCTGGCGCTGTATGCACAAAGCGAGCGCCGGTCGTTGCAGGCCTGTGCACAGGCCTTGAATCTGGGCTCGATGTAAGGCTGCGGGAATCAGAGGGGCGGCAGGATTTCCACATCAGGCAGATCCATCGCCGCCACCTCCTCATCCAGAAACGCGCTCAACCGCCGCAAACGCTCGCCCCCCGGCCGTGTACGGGGCCACACCAGGTAATAGTCCATCCCGCTGGGCACCGCCGTCGGCCATGGCAGGCTAAGCCGTTTCTGCGCCACATCCTCGGCCACCATCAGCAAGTCGCCCATGGAAATCCCGTAACCACGCGCAGCAGCAATCATGCCCAGTTCCAGAGTGTCGAACACCTGGCCGCCCTTCAGCGAGACCTTGTCGCTGAGCCCCATGCGCTCCAGCCATTCGCGCCAGTCACGCTTGTCCACCGTGGGGTGCAACAGCTCGATGCAGGCCAGCCGGCGCACGTCCCACGGCTCCTCGTCCAGCAGGTCCGGCGCGCCCACCGGGATCAGCAACTCCGGGAACAACTTGCGCACCTCCCAGTCCGCCGGGAATGCCCCGTCACTGAGCAACACCGCGCAATCGAACGGCTCCTGGTTGAAGTCCACATGGTCCACGTCCATCCAGGCGCTGGTCAGCTGCACTTCATTGCCCGGCTGCAAATGACGGAAGCGACTCAAGCGCGCCAGCAACCAGCGCATGGTCAGCGTCGAAGGCGCCTTCATGCGCAGGATGTCATCTTCGCCGCGCAAGGTATCGCAGGCCCGCTCCAGCGCGGCAAAACCTTCACGCACCCCAGGCAGCAGCACCCGCGCCGCTTCGGTCAGCTGCAGGCTGCGGCCACTGCGGACGAACAAGCGGCAGGCAAAGTGATCCTCCAGCGTGCGGATATGCCGGCTGACCGCACTTTGGGTGATCGACAGCTCTTCACCCGCGCGGGTGAAAGAGCTTGAGCGTGCGGCAGCTTCAAATGCGCGCAGGGCATACAACGGTGGGAGCTGACGAGACATCGGGTACCTGCCATACGAGCTGTGAGGCAACTCCTGAAAGCATATATGCATGAGTCAAAGTCATGCCAACAATCGGTTTTATCCTTTTGTGCAAAGTTGACCGAAGCCTCAGAATCGCGCTTCGCTACATCACCTCAGGAAGAAGGACAGCCCATGCACGTCGCGCCCACCACAGAACTCAAGGCGTTGCTGCGCCTGGCCGGGCCGCTGATCGCCTCGCAGTTGGCGCACATGCTGATGGTGCTGACCGACACCCTGATGATGGCCCGCATCAGCCCGCAAGCCCTGGCCGGTGGTGGACTGGGCGCAGCCAGCTATTCGTTCGTGTCCATCTTCTGCCTGGGCGTGATCGCCGCCGTCGGCACCCTGGTGGCCATCCGCAAGGGCGCCAACGATATCGAGGGCGCTACCCGCCTGGCGCAAAACGGCCTGTGGCTTGCCTGGGGCCTGGCGCTGGTGGCCGCGCTGGCGTTGTGGAACCTTGAGCCGGTATTGCTGATGTTCGGCCAACAGCCGGAGAACGTGGCCTCGGCGGCGCAGTTCCTGACCCTGCTGCCACTGGCGCTGCCCAGCTACCTGACCTTCATGGCCCTGCGCGGTTTCACCAGCGCCCTCGGCCGCTCGACCCCGGTGATGGTCATCAGCGTGGTCGGCACGGTGCTCAACTACCTGCTCAATGTCGCCATGCTCGAAGGCATGTTCGGCCTGCCGAAGCTGGGCCTGATGGGCATTGGCCTGGTCACCGCGGTGGTATCGCTGGGCATGGCCATTGCCCTGGCGCTGTATATCCGCTGGCACCCGGCGTATGCCGCCTACCCGCTGCGCAAGGGCCTGTCGCGCCCGTCAATGCCGGCGCTGCGCGAGTTGTGGCGGCTGGGCTTGCCCATTGGCGGCACCTACATGGTGGAAGTGGGCCTGTTCGCCTTCGCCGCCCTGTGCATGGGTGTGCTGGGCAGCACCGAGCTGGCGGCGCATCAGATCGCCCTGCAGATCGTCTCCACGGCGTTCATGGTGCCGACCGGGCTGTCGTATGCGGTGACCATGCGCGTGGGCCTGTATTACGGCGCCGGCAACCTGCTGGCGGCACGCAGCGCCGGGCGGGTCGGGATTGGCTTCGGCGGGCTGATCATGTTCGGCTTTGCGGCACTGTTCTGGCTGTTGCCCGATGCACTGGTAGGGCTGTTTATCGACCGCAGCGACCCGGCCTTCGCCGCCATCTACCAACTGGCGGTGCAACTGGTGATGGTCGCGGCCTGGTTCGAGCTGTTCGATGGCATGCAGACCATCGCCATGGGTTCGATTCGTGGCCTCAAGGATGCCAAGACCACATTCCTGATCGGCTTGTGCTGTTACTGGCTGGTGGGCGCGCCGAGTGCCTGGCTGTTCGCATTCAACCTGGGCGGCGGCGCGGTCGGCATCTGGTGGGGGCTGGCATTGGGGCTGGCGTTTGCTGCCGTGGCGCTGACCTTCGGCTTTGAATGGCGGATGAAGCGGCTGCTGCGCAAAGCCGGTGTGGCTGACGGTTCTGCAGTGTCTGTGTGATTGCCGGGGCTTTGTGTTGCGATGGAGGGCAAAGCCCTCCCTCGCGATGTCACAGGCTAACCAGCTTCGGCTTGCTGCAATCCATCAAAAACTCCATCAACTCCGCCACGGGCAAAGGCTTGCTGACCAGAAAGCCCTGCACCTGGTCACAGCCAAACTCGCGCAACAGTGCCAGCTGCTCTTCGCTCTCCACGCCCTCGGCCACCACCTCGAGGTTGAGGTTGTGCGCCAGGTTGATCATGGCGTGCACCAGCTTGCGGTTCTCCTCGCGCATTTCCATTTCGGCAACGAAGCTGCGGTCCACCTTGAGCAAGGCGATCGGCAGGCTGTTGAGGTGTACGAAAGAAGAAAAGCCGGTGCCGAAATCGTCGAGGGAAAAGCGCACGCCCAGGCGCCCCAACGCGTCCATGGTCTGGCGCACCAGCTCGTTGCGGCGCATCACTGCCGTTTCGGTCAGCTCGAACTCCAGCCAGCGCGCATCGACGCCATGCTCAAGGATCAGACGGCTCAAGGTAGCCAACAGCTGGCTGTCCTGAAACTGGCGGAAGCTAAGGTTGACCGCCATGTGCAGCGGTTCCAGGCCACGCTCGCACAGCACCTGCATGTCACGCAGGGCGCGGGAAATCACCCAGTAGCCCAACGGCACGATCAGGCCGCTTTGCTCGGCCAACGGCACGAACTCGCTGGGCGGCAACAGCCCACGCTCGGCATGGCGCCAGCGCACCAGCGCCTCCAGGCCGACGATGCGCCCGTCGGCCATGTTCAGCCGCGGCTGGTAGTGCAGCTCCAGTTCATCCCGGCGCAAGGCACGGCGCAGTTCGCTTTCCAGGTCGGCGAGGCTGCGCGCATTACGGTTGATGCGCTCGTTGAACACATGGAAGGTGCAGCCCTGGCTGCCCTTGGCCTGGCGCATGGCGATGTGCGCGTGCCACATCAGCGGGTCGGCGCCACCCTGCGCGCGGGCGTGGGCCAGGCCCAGGCTGCAGCCCAGCAGCAGGCTTTCGCCATCGACCCAGTAAGGTTCGGCCAGGGCCTCGACGATGCGTTCGGCCATCCATTCGGCGCGGTTGGCGTCGCGGCGGGTGTCGATCAGCAGGGCAAACTCGTCGCTGCCCAGCCGCGCCAGCTGGTCGCCCGCCTCCAACTGATGCTTCAGGCGTGCAACCACCTGCAAGATCAGCCGGTCGCCACTCTGGTGGCCAAGGGCGTCGTTGACGTGGCGAAAGTTATCCAGGTCGAGGTGGCCGAGGGCAATGCCGCGCCCCTCGTTTTCGGCCAGGCGCGCGGTCAGCAGTGCCTGAAAACCCTGGCGGTTGGCAATGCCGGTCAGCGGATCTTGTTCGGCCAGGCGCTGCAAGGTGGCCACCAGCACACCCCGCTCGCGCACATGGCGTAACGAGCGGCGCAGGTTATCGCTATTGAGCTGATCACGGACCAGCCAGTCGCTGGCACCACTGGGCGCCGTTTCGGGCTCATCCTCCAGCAGCAGGATGGTCGGCAGCTCGCAGCGCCCCGGCGCTGGCTGCATGGCAGGGGTTGCCAGTATCACGGCCTGGCGGTCATGGCTGAACAGGCTATCGACCGCCTCCCAGTTCGGTGCCGTGAGCAGCACGGCGCTGCCATTCAGGGCAGGCATGCACGCGTGCAGCAAAGCTGTCCAATCCGGCTCATCAGCCAACAGCAGCAAACGCAAAGGTTCGACAGGCGTGGACAAGCGGGCTCCTTAGGCTTCACGGTGCAACGAGATCTGGCGGGTATGCTACTGTATTCAATGAAAATGATTTTCACTTTTATACATGTTTTCAGGGCGTAGCAGCCCGACGTATTTTGTCGTGCATCCTGCGCGAAACTGCGCCGCCCGGCAAATCCCGTTTACATATTTGACTCACACGTCAGACGGTCACGCCACAACCGCCACATGCCTGTTAGAATGCGCGGCTATTTTCTGGCGACCCCCGGTTTCTAGCATGTCCCGACTCAATCCCCGGCAGCAGGAAGCCCGTGACTACGTCGGCGGCCCTCTTTTGGTGCTCGCCGGTGCAGGTTCGGGCAAGACCAGCGTGATCACACGCAAGATTGCCCACCTCATCCAGAACTGCGGCATCCGCGCCCAGTACATCGTGGCGATGACCTTCACCAACAAGGCCGCGCGCGAGATGAAGGAACGGGTCGCCACCTTGCTGCGTCCGGGGGAAGGCCGTGGCCTGACGGTGTGCACCTTTCACAACCTGGGCCTGAACATCATCCGCAAGGAGCACACCCGGCTGGGCTACAAGCCGGGGTTCTCGATCTTCGACGAGTCGGACATCAAGGCGTTGCTGTCCGACATCATGCAAAAGGAATACTCAGGCGACGACGGCATCGACGAGATCAAGAACATGATCGGTGCCTGGAAAAACGACCTGATCCTGCCACCCGAAGCCCTGGAAAAAGCGCGCAACCCGCGCGAGCAGACCGCCGCCATTGTCTACACCCACTACCAGCGCACGCTCAAGGCGTTCAACGCGGTGGACTTCGACGACCTGATCCTGCTGCCGGTCAAGCTGTTCCAGGAAAACCCCGACGTGCTCGAACGTTGGCAGAACCGCGTGCGCTACCTGCTGGTGGACGAATATCAGGACACCAACGCCAGCCAGTACCTGCTGGTGAAGATGCTGATCGGCATGCGCAACCAGTTCACCGTGGTGGGCGACGACGACCAGTCGATCTATGCCTGGCGTGGCGCCCGCCCAGAAAACCTGATGCTGCTCAAGGAGGATTACCCCTCCCTGAAAGTGGTCATGCTGGAGCAGAACTACCGCTCCACCAGCCGCATCCTGCGCTGCGCCAACGTGCTGATCGCCAACAACCCGCACGATTTCGAGAAGCAGCTGTGGAGCGAGATGGGCGTCGGCGACGAGATCCGCGTCATCCGCTGCAAGAACGAGGAAGCCGAGGCTGAACGCGTGGCCATGGAAATCCTTACCTTGCATCTGCGCACCGACCGCCCGTACAGCGACTTCGCCATCCTGTACCGCGGCAACTACCAGGCCAAGCTGATCGAACTGAAGCTGCAGCACCACCAGGTGCCGTATCGTCTGTCGGGCGGCAACAGCTTCTTCGGCCGCCAGGAGGTCAAGGACCTTATGGCCTACCTGCGCCTGCTGGTGAACCCGGACGACGACAACGCCTACCTGCGGGTGATCAACGTACCGCGCCGCGAAATCGGCTCCACCACCCTGGAAAAACTCGGCAACTACTCGACCGAGCGCGGTATTTCGATGTACGCCGCCAGCGAGGAGCTAGGCCTGGGCGAGCACCTGGAGCCGCGCTACACCGAGCGTTTGCAGCGCTTCAAGCACTGGCTGGACGGGGTTCGCCACAAGGTCGCCCTGGACGACCCGATTGCTGCGTTGCGCGAGATGATCCGCGACATCGACTACGAGAACTGGATCCGCCAGCAGACCGCCAGCGACAAGGCTGCCGAGTTCCGCATCAGCAACGTCTGGTTCCTGATCGAAGCGCTGAAAAACACCCTCGAGAAGGATGAAGAGGGTGACATGACCATCGAGGACGCCATCGGCAAACTGGTGCTGCGTGACATGCTCGAGCGCCAGCAGGAAGAGGAAGAAAACGCCGAAGGTGTGCAGATGATGACCCTGCATGCCTCCAAGGGCCTGGAATTCCCTTACGTGTTCATCATGGGCATGGAAGAGGAAATCCTCCCGCACCGCTCCAGCATCGAGGCCGACACCATCGAAGAGGAACGCCGCTTGGCCTACGTGGGCATCACCCGCGCCCGCCAGACCCTGGCGTTCACCTTCGCTGCCAAGCGCAAGCAGTACGGTGAAATCATCGACTGCACGCCCAGCCGGTTCCTCGACGAACTGCCACCGGACGACCTGGCCTGGGAAGGCCTGGACGATGCACCGGTCGAGGTAAAGGCCGCACGCGGCAACAACGCGCTGGCCGATATCCGGGCAATGCTCAAACGCTGATCAACCATTACTCTTAAACTTTGCCGCTAGCTAGCGGCAACCTTTGTTACATCGAGGAAACTACAGTGGAAGCACTGCATCAGAAGATTCGCGAAGAAGGCATCGTGCTTTCCGACCAGGTTCTCAAAGTCGACGCGTTTCTCAACCACCAGATCGATCCGGCGCTGATGCAGCTGATCGGTGACGAGTTTGCCCGCCTGTTCGCCGATGCCGGCGTGACCAAGATCGTCACCATTGAAGCTTCGGGCATTGCCCCGGCGGTAATGGCCGGCCTGAAGCTGGGTGTGCCGGTGATTTTCGCCCGCAAGCACCAGTCGCTGACCCTGACCGAGAACCTGCTGACTGCCTCGGTGTATTCCTTCACCAAGCAGACCGAGAACACCGTGGCCATCTCGCCGCGCCACCTCAACAGCAGCGACCGCGTGCTGGTGATCGACGACTTCCTGGCCAACGGCAAGGCATCGCAGGCGCTGATCTCGATCATTAAGCAGGCCGGTGCTACCGTAGCTGGCGTGGGTATCGTCATCGAAAAATCGTTCCAGGGCGGCCGTGCCGAGCTGGACAGCCAGGGCTACCGCGTTGAATCGCTGGCCCGGGTGAAGTCGCTGGAAGGCGGTGTGGTGTCCTTCATCGAGTAAGCCTGTACCGGCCCCATCGCCGGCAAGCCAGCTCCCACAGTAATTTCACAGAGGCCGAGCCTTGTGCAGTACCTGTGGGAGCTGGCTTGCCGGCGATGGGCTGCAATGCAGCCCCTGCAATCTTCAGGTCGCTGCCAACCCTGCCAGCAACAAGCGCTGATAAAGCTCTTGCTTCAATCCCTGCGGAGCATCCAGCCCCATCCGCGCCAGATGCCGCTCATACCCCTCCGGCCCCGGCGCCTCCAGCGCTGCCTTGCCCAGCTCCAGCATCTCGCTCAGCTTGAACTTGCTCTTCAACCAGTTCAGCGCCCGCAACAAGTCCCGCTCTTCAGTCGTGAAGTCCGTGCCCAGCGGATACTCCGGGAACAGCCGCGCATGTTGCGCCCTGATCGCCTCCAGCCGCTGCGGTGTGTTATCGGTAAAGCGCGGCTCCAGCTGGAAATCCCGGGCCAGTTTGCCGGCCTTCTTCGCCTGTTCGATCAGCGCGTCCTGGAAGCGCGAATCACTCACCGCCAGCAACCGCGCAATCACTTCGCTGTCGGTCTGCCCGCGCAAATCGGCGATGCCGTATTCGGTCACCACAATGTCGCGCAGGTGCCGGGGGATGGTGCAGTGGCCATAGCTCCAGAACAGGTTTGAACTGACCTCTCCACCCGCCTCGCGCCAGCTGCGCAACAACAGGATCGAGCGCCCGCCCTCCAGCGCATGGCCTTGGGCGACGAAGTTGTACTGCCCACCTACGCCACTGAGCACCCGGCCATCTTCCAGCTGGTCCGCCACGCCGGCGCCGAGCAGGGTCATGCCAAACACGGTGTTGATGAAGCGCGCATCGCGGCGCTGACGGCGCTTGAGTTCTTCCTGCCCGTACAGTTCGTTGATGAAGCTGATACGGGTCATGGCAAAACGCGCCCGCTGTTCGAGCGGCATATCCCTCAAGCGCTGGTAGAACGCACCAGGACCAAGGAAAAAGCCGCCATGCAACAACGGGCCCTGCTCATCCGCCGGGCGCCGTAACAGCCCTGCCTCGGCCAGCACCAACAGGCCATTGACGAACATTTCGCTGCAGCCGTACAGGCCCTGGGCGAAGGCGTCCAGGCCCCCTTCCCGCTCGATCAGCGCCTGCCACGGCCCGACATCCAGCGCATCGAGTAGCGCACGGTAGCCCGCGTTGTCACCCTGGCGCGCCAGCAGTGCAGCGGCAACGGCGTCGCCCATGGCGCCGATACCGATCTGCAGGGTACCGCCGTCGCGCACCAGGCTGCTGGCGTGCAGGCCAATGCAATGGTCCTGGGTGCTGACCGGCATGTTCGGTGTGGAGAACAGGCGGCGTTGCTCCGCTTCATCGATCAGCAGGTCGAAGCTGTCGATGGGCAGCTCGGCGTCGCCCGGCATGTAGGGCAGCTCGGCGTGCACCTGGCCCAGCATGAGGATGGTTTCGCCGGCCGCACGGCGCTTGGCGATCATCGGCAACAAGTCGAGGGTGATGTCGGGGTTGCAGGCCAGGCTCAGATGCACAGGCTTTTCGGGACTGGCAGCCACCAGTTGCGCGACCAGGTTCAGGCCTTTGCCGTTGATGTCGCGGGCGGCATGGCTGTAGTTGCTGCTGACGTAGTCCTGCTGAGCCGATTCGCTGTGCAGCAGGCTGCCGGGCTGCATGAAGAACTGTTCGACACGAATGTTTGCCGGCAAGGTGTCGTTGCGCAGGTCGGCGAGGTAGCTGAGCTCTTCATAGTCGGCGAAGACACGCTCGACGAAGGGTTCGAGAAAGCGCCGTTGCAGGCCATCACCCAGTGGCGGGCGGCCCAGGGACAGTGCGGTGTAGATGGTCAGGCGCCGCTCAGGCAGCTCGCGCACGCGGGCGTACAGGGCATTGACGAAGGCGTTGGGCTTGCCCAGGCCCAGCGGCAGGCCCATGTGGATATGGGCTGGCAGCTGTGACAGGACTTGCTCGACGGCTTGGTCGAGGGAGCAGAGATGCATCTGGGCCTCCTGAGTCATCCGTGGGTTCAGGGGTTGGACATGAGCTCAAAGGGTTGGTTGCCTGTACTGGCCCTTTCGCGGCTGAGGCCGCTCCCACAGAGGGCTCACAATCTTGAGTCGTGAGCAGTACCTGTAGCAGCGGCGTTAGCCGCGAAGAGGCCGGCACAGGCAGCACAAAAACAAAACCCGCCATCGATGGCGGGCTTCACACAATTCAGCTGTCACTCACAGCCCGGACATTTTCTGGATCGCCGCCTTCAGGTCGTCATCCGAGCAGTCTGCGCAAGTGCCTTTCGGCGGCATGGCGTTGATACCGGTAATGGCCTTGGCGAGGATGCCATCGAGCCCGCCCTGGTGGTCGGCGCGTTCCTTCCACGCGGCGGTATCGCCAATCTTCGGCGCGCCGAGCAGGCCGCTGCCATGGCAAGCATTGCAGTGCTTGGCGATGATATCGTCCGGCGTTTTCGCAGCGCCGCCAGCGGCTGCTGCAGCTACTTCCATGCCTTTGCATTCCTGGCCCTGGACACACACCTGGCCAACCGGTTCCAGGCGTTTGGCGATGTCGTCATTGGTCGCAGCGGTTGCACTCATTGCCCAGAGGGCGAATACGGCTGCTGGTACGGCCAGCATCTTCTTGATTTGGTTCACGCGTACACCCTCATGGTGGCTAATCACGCTCGCGGCCACGGATCGGCGAGCGTTGAAAAGTATAGCGGGAACCCAGAGGCCGTGAAACGACCCTACACGGGAAAGGGGTATTGCCGAATCAATGCACTGCGCTGGATCAAAAGTTTGAAGGGGTCGCCGCACTGATCAGCCGCGCGGGCTGGTCGAACGGGTTGCGAAAGCGGTGCGGGCGGGTGCTTTCAAAGTAGTAGCTGTCGCCCTCTTCAAGGATGAATAGCTCGGTACCGACCACCAGTTCCAGCCGTCCCTCAAGCAGAATGCCGGTCTCTTCGCCGTCATGGGTGAGCATTTCGGCGCCGGTATCGGCACCTGGCGGGTACACCTCGGTGAGAAAGGCAATGGCACGGTTGGGGTGCGACTTGCCGACCAGCTTCATGGTCACCGCACCGTCGGAGATATCGATCAGCTCATGGGCCTTGTAGACGATCTGCGCGGGGCGTTCGGATTCCAGCTCGACCGAGAAGAACTCGACCATGGACATGGGAATGCCGCTCAGCACCTTGCGCAGCGAGCTGATCGAGGGGCTCACGCTGTTCTTCTCGATCATCGAGATGGTGCTGTTGGTCACGCCGGCACGTTTGGCGAGTTCGCGCTGGGACAGGCCCTTGAGCTTGCGGATGGCTTGCAGTCGTTCGCCGACGTCCAAAGCTGGAGCCTCCTGAAACGGTGGTAAGGGGGGTGGATGTGAACGATATCATGGCAATGCCGTTCAGTATTTACAACACACCGCCCTTCATCCTGTCCGCTTCAGCGGGTCATTCGCCGCAGTAGTCCCGCGGTACCCGCTTCAGGTTGCAGAAGATCTGGTAGGGGATGGTGCCGGCGTGCGCCGCCACCTCACTGGCCAGCACCTGCTTGCCCCAAAGCTCTACCGGGCTGCCGACAGTCGCTTGCGGCACATCGGTCAGGTCGATGCTGAGCATGTCCATCGACACCCGGCCAATCAGCTGGGTGCGCTGGCCGGCCACCAGCACCGGGGTGCCATTGGGCGCCTGGCGGGGGTAGCCGTCGGCGTAGCCCATGGCGACCACGCCAACGCGGGTCGGGCGCGGGCTGACGAACCTGGCGCCATAGCCTACCGGCTCACCGGTGGGCAACTCACGCACGCTGATCACCCGTGATTGCAGGGTCATTACCGGTTGCAGGCGTTGGGCTTGCGCCTGCGCCACTTCGAATGGCGTGGCGCCGTACAGCATCAGGCCTGGCCGTACCCAGTCGCTGGGTGCCTGCGGCCAGCCCAGCACGCCGGGCGAGTTGCGCAGGCTGCACTCGGCGGCCAGGCCCTGGCGGGCGGCTTCGAATACGGCAATCTGCTGGGCCGTGGCGTCGGCATCCAGCTCATCGGCGCGGGCGAAGTGGCTCATCAGCACGATGCGTGAAACCTTGCCGCTGGCCAGCAGTCGCTGATAGGCGTCGTGGTAATCCTTGGGGTGCAGGCCGACGCGGTGCATGCCGCTGTCCAGCTTGAGCCAGACGGTGATTGGCTTGTGCAGCTGGGCGTGTTCAATGGCTTCCAGTTGCCACAGCGAGTGCACCACGCACCAAAGGTCGTGCTCGGCGATCAGGGCCAGTTCGCTGGCTTCGAAAAAGCCTTCCAGCAGCAGCACTGGGGCCTTGATACCGGCGGCGCGCAGCTCCAGCGCTTCTTCGATGCAGGCCACGGCGAAACCGTCGGCTTCGGCCTCCAGCGCGAGGGCGCAACGCACGGCGCCGTGGCCATAGGCGTCGGCCTTGATCACGGCGAGGGCTTTGGCACCGGTCAGTTCACGGGCCAGACGGTAGTTGTGGCGCAAGGCCTG
>NZ_JABMCN010000419.1 GCF_013179515.1 Pseudomonas sp. CM27 | reverse complement strand
CCTCAACCCGTTCATCAACAAAGGCGTGTCGGCCGAGAACATCAGCAGCATCTACGACACCCTGATGCGCCAGAGCCAGGACGAGCCGTTCACCGAGTACGGCCTGGTGGCCGGCAAGATCGAAAAAGCCCCGGACAACAGCTGGGTGCGCTTCTATCTGCGCCCTGAGGCGCGCTTCCATGACGGCCACCCGATACGCGCCGACGACGTGGTGTTCACCTTCAACGCATTGATCAAGGACGGTGCGCCGCTGTACCGCCAGTACTACGCCGACGTCGCCGAAGTGGTCGCCGAAGACCCGCTGAAGGTGCTGTTCAAGTTCAAGCACCACAACAACCGCGAGCTGCCGCTGATTCTCGGCCAGCTGCCGGTATTGCCCAAGCACTGGTACCAGAACCGCGACTTCAACCGCGGCAACCTGGAAATCCCGCTGGGCAGCGGCCCGTACAAGGTCGCCGAGGTCAAGGCCGGGCGTTCGGTGCGCTACGAGCGGGTCAAGGACTACTGGGCCAAGGACCTGCCGATCAACCGCGGTTTCTACAACTTCGACGTCATGACCTTCGACTCGTACCGCGACACCACCGTCGCCCTTGAAGCACTCAAGGCCGGGGCGTTCGACTATGCCCTGGAAGTCAGCGCGAAGAACTGGGCCACCGCCTACAACGTGCCGGCCGTGCGCGACGGCCGCCTGATCAAGGAGGAGCTGCCCAACGGCAACCCCACCGGTATGCAGGGCTTCATCTTCAACATCCGCCGCCCGGTGTTCCAGGACGTGCGCGTGCGCCAGGCGCTGAGCCTGCTGCTGGACTACGAGTGGACTAACAAGCAGCTGTTCAACGGCGCCTACACCCGCACCGGCAGCTACTTCGACAACTCGGAAATGGCCGCCCACGGCCTGCCCGACGCCAGCGAGCTGAAGATCCTCGAGCCGTTGCGCGGCAAGGTTCCCGAGCAAGTGTTCAGCGAAGCGTTCCACAACCCGGTCAGCGACGGCAGCGGCATGATCCGCGAGCAGCAGCGTCAGGCCTACAAACTGCTGCAGGAGGCCGGCTGGAAAATCGTCGACGACAAGATGGTCGACGCCCAAGGCAAGCCGGTCAGCATAGAGTTCCTGCTGGCACACACCGAGTTCGAGCGCATCCTGCTGCCGTTCAAGCGCAACCTGGCCGACCTCGGCATCGAGCTGAACATCCGCAGGGTCGACGTGTCGCAATACATCACCCGTCTGCGTTCACGTGACTACGACATGATCGTCGGCGGCTATCCGCAGTCCAACTCGCCGGGCAACGAACAGCGCGAGTTCTGGTCCAGTGCCGCCGCCGACAACCCCGGCAGCCGCAATTTCATCGGCCTGCGCGACCCGGCCATCGACCAGCTGGTGGAACAGCTGATCAACGCCGACTCGCGGCAAAGCCTGATCGACCACTGCCGCGCCCTGGACCGTGTGCTGCTGTGGGGCTACTACGTGATCCCCAACTGGCACATCAAGACCTGGCGCGTGGCCTACTGGAACCACATCGGCCACCCGAAGGTGTCGCCCAAGTACGACATCGGCATCGACACCTGGTGGATCAAGCCCGAGGTGACCCCGGCGGTCAGCACGGCCCCTGCGGACGAGGCCGAATAATATGCTGGCCTACATCCTGCGCCGCCTGCTGCTGATCATCCCGACCCTGTTAGGCATCCTGGTCATCAACTTCATCATCGTCCAGGCCGCCCCCGGCGGCCCGGTCGAGCAGATGATCGCCAAGCTCGAAGGCTTCGAAGGCGCCACCAGCCGCATCGCCGGTGGCGGCGCCGAGGTTTCCGTGGCCGGCTCCAACTACCGTGGCGCCCAGGGGCTGGACCCGGCGCTGATCGCCGAAATCGAGCGGATGTACGGCTTCGACAAGTCGCCGCCCGAACGCCTGTGGATCATGATCAAGAACTACGCCCAGCTGGACTTCGGCGACAGCTTCTTCCGCGATGCCAAGGTCATCGACCTGATCATCGAGAAGATGCCGGTGTCGATTTCGCTGGGGCTGTGGAG
>NZ_JABMCN010000418.1 GCF_013179515.1 Pseudomonas sp. CM27 | reverse complement strand
GGAGACGCTGGTCAATGGCAAGCTGGAAAGTCGGGGTGAGTATCGCTATGACAGCTTAGGGCGGCGGGTAGCCAAGCAGGCTGAGATCAATGGCCAGGTCGAGCAGAAGCGCTTTCTGTGGCAAGGGCTGAGGATGCTGCGCGAGGAAACGCCGGGGCAGAGCATTCTCTACCTCTATGAGCCGGGTAGCTATGCGCCGTTGGCGCGGGTTGATCACGTTGAAGGGGAGGAGCGGAAGCTTTACTACTTCCATACAGACCAGATTGGTACGCCGTTGGAGATGACGGATAGCGATGGGAAGATCGTATGGCAGGCGACGTATCGCTCGTGGGGGGCTGTAGAGCAGATAGCCGTTAGAGAGGTCGAACAGAACCTACGCTTTCAAGGCCAGTATTTTGATGACGAAACAAAGCTGCACTACAACACGTTTCGATATTATGATCCGGTAATTGGTCGCTTTATCACTCAAGATCCAATAGGTCTCGCTGGTGATAACAATATTTATTTGTACGCCGTAAGCCCAGTTCAGGAAGTTGACCCACTAGGGTGGTGTTCGACCAAATTAGGTAACAGCATGGGCGCGAGAAAAGGAGATGGTATGGCGAACCATCACCTGATCCCCGAAGAGGTGTTAAATAACCCACAATACGCTAGAATGTTTGACAGGCTTAAGAGTATGGGCTTCAACGGGGACGGCGCGGCTAATGGGATATTCCTGCCAGGCAGTAAGAGCCTAACGCAACATGTTGATCTGCCTGGGCACTGGTCTAATCACGGTAAATATACGAATATTATTGAATCGAAGGTTTCTAAGTTAAACGATATCTTTGAAGCTGGAATGCTTCCTGATACTCAATTAGCACTTGGAATCGGCAAAATTCAGAATTTCGCAAGGGAAGGTCTTGAGTCTAACAAATTCGTTGTGGATGCAATTACAGGGCGGCTGCTATGAGAATTAATGAAAAAAAATATTACGTAATGCAGTATAAGCCTACCGGCAAAGGGTGTCCTTCTAGTCTTGCTGGGTTTTTTAATTGTGATAGTTACGAGTGGTCTCCATATGAGATGCATCCAGAGGCATTAAATATTAGAAAACAATATCGACTCGCTTTATCGGATCTAGAGATGGATCTCGATTTACTAGATTTTGATTTTTATCAACTAGGGTCGACTTATGTCTCTCGAAATTTTTTAGAAGTTTGCGATGCTCTTAAGGTAAAATATAGAGCGGTACCCCTTGAGATTTCCCTAAGGGGGAGGGTTGCAGCGGGTGAGTACTTTATATTTCTACCGGGCGAAAGCTTATCAGCTCTGGATACATCGCTTTCAGTATATGAAGTGGCTAAAGATCTAGAAACTGGAGCCGTCATTCAAAGCCCGCTTTATCCAGGTGCCGTTAGCATTAGTAAAATTGATTTGTTTGTTATGACCGATTCTGTTGATAGTGACGTCTTTCGCTGTCAAGAAACATTGCAGCTGCTCTGCAGTGAGCGTTTCAAGCATGCCGCAAGCCTTCTAAAAGGGATTTCATTTCTGCCTGTAGATGAAAACTATAGATATGATCCATGGGCAGAGCTTGATGATTTATAACGTTGTGATCAATCTATCTTAACAGGCTTGGGGCGAAAAGCATTTTAATTTCATGGAAGCCTTCACGCTCAAAAAAAGCCAAGTTGTTGCCATAGATTTATCAGTAGTTTGATGAGTCGGGTTGAAAGGGGGGCTCCGACGAGTTGTTGCATGCTTGTATTTTTGGCTAATCACAGAGTTGATGGCTTAGCTCTTTAAGAATGTAGGTGCGGAGGTGGCTGCCAACGTTGTCTCAGTCACTTCCGATTTGCTGTTGGTTAAGGGGAATGGCAGCTCTGATCTCGGAAGACCACTGCATTCGGTAATGCCTGCTCGAAGAAACCGACCCGCTGGGCCGCAAGATCCAGTACGAATACCACCACCTGACCACGCTGGTGACCCAGATCACCTACCCGGATGGCAGCACCTGGCAAGCGCGTTACGACGACAAGGGCAACCTGC
>NZ_JABMCN010000417.1 GCF_013179515.1 Pseudomonas sp. CM27 | reverse complement strand
CACCGGCCCAGAACGCTCCACCGAACTGATGGCCCGTACCCACGGCATCAAGCCCCCCGTGCCGCTGAGCCTGGGCCAGGTCGAGCGCATGCTCGGCGACGGCCAGCTGGACGAGTTGCTGGAAGAAATCATCCGCCTGTACCAGCAAGCCTGCGTCGGCAATGACGTGGTGGTGGTCGAGGGCATGGTGCCCACGCGGCATGCCAGCTATGCGGCGCGGGTCAACCAGCACCTGGCCAAAAGCCTGGATGCCGAAGTTATCCTGGTGTCGGCACCGGAAAACGAAGTGCTGAGCGAGCTGTCTGGCCGGGTTGAACTGCAGGCACAGCTGTTCGGCGGCCCGCGCGACCCCAAGGTGCTCGGGGTGATCCTCAACAAAGTGCGCACCGATGAAACCATGGCAGACTTCGCCACGCGCCTGCGCGAGCACTCGCCCTTGCTGCGCGGCAACGACTTCCGCCTGCTCGGCTGCATCCCCTTTCAGCCGGAACTGAACGCCCCGCGTACCCGTGACGTGGCAGACCTGCTTGGCGCCCAGGTGCTCAATGCCGGCGACTACGAGCAACGGCGCATGAGCAAGATCATCATTTGCGCGCGCACGGTGGCCAACACGGTGCCGCTGCTGACCTCGGGCACCCTGGTGGTAACCCCGGGCGACCGCGACGACATCATCCTCGCCGTCAGCCTGGCAGCAATCAATGGCGTGCCGCTGGCCGGCCTGCTGCTGACCAGTGACAGCAAGCCCGACTCGCGCATCCTCGGCCTGTGCCGCGGTGCCCTACAGGCCGGGCTGCCGATCCTGTCGGTCAGCACCGGCTCGTACGACACCGCCAACCAGCTCAACTCGCTGAACCGTGAAATCCCGGTGGACGACCGCGAGCGCGCCGAGTTCATCACCGACTTCGTCGCCAGCCACCTCGACGCGGCGTGGCTGCACCAGCGCTGCGGCACCCCGCGGGAACTGCGCCTGTCACCGGCTGTGTTCCGCTACCAGCTGATCCAGCGTGCACAACAGGCCAACAAGCGCATCGTCCTGCCCGAAGGCGCCGAGCCACTGCTGGTTCAGGCTGCCGCCATCTGTCAGGCCCGTGGCATTGCCCGCTGCGTGCTGCTGGCCAAGCCCGAAGATGTCGACGCTGTGGCCCGCGCCCAAGGCATCACCCTGCCGCCCGGCCTGGAGATCCTCGACCCTGAGCTGATTCGCGGGCGTTACGTGGAGCCGATGGTCGAGCTGCGCAAGAGCAAGAACCTGAATGCGCCGATGGCGGAGCAGCAACTGGAAGATCCGGTGGTGATCGGCACCATGATGCTGGCCCTGGACGAAGTGGACGGCCTGGTTTCCGGCCTGGTGCATTCCACCGCCAATACCATCCGCCCTGCCCTGCAGCTGATCAAGACCGCGCCGGGTTCAAGCCTGGTGTCGTCGGTGTTCTTCATGCTGTTCCCCGAGCAGGTGCTGGTGTACGGCGACTGTGTGATGAACCCGCATCCGAGCGCTGCCGAACTGGCCGAGATTGCCCGACAGAGCGCCGAATCGGCGCAGGCTTTCGGCATCGCGCCGCGGGTGGCGATGATCAGTTATTCAAGCGATTCGGCCAGCGACGAAGAGGTCGAGAAAGTGCGCGAAGCGACACGCCTGGCACAGGGCGCGACGCAAGCGCTGCTGATCGACGGGCCGTTGCAGTATGACGCGGCAGCGAACCCGGCCATTGCACGGGAAATTGCGCCGGGTAGCCCGGTGGCCGGGCGGGCCACGGTGTTCGTGTTCCCCGACCTGAATACGGGCAATACCACGCACAAGGCTGTGCAGCGCAGTGCTGACGGGGTCAGCCTGGGGCCGATGTTGCAGGGGTTGCGCAAGCCGGTGAACGACTTGCCGCGCGGGGCTCAGGTGGACGACATCGTGCACACCATTGCCCTGACGGCCATCCAGGCCAGCGTGGTGCGCTAACAAGCCGGGGCTGCGTTGCAGCCCCGCGGATCAATCAGGGGTACTGCTGAACCTGGCCTTGCTGCTGGTCATACTGCTGGCCCGGAA
>NZ_JABMCN010000416.1 GCF_013179515.1 Pseudomonas sp. CM27 | reverse complement strand
CAAGGGTGGATTCGCTGGTGGCTTCGGTGCAGGCAGGCAGCGAGTCACTGTTCCTGCTGGACGCCGAGCAGTTCTGACACTTCGGCGGATTTGCGAGTGAATCCCCCTGTGTAAGCTTTTTCCTACACGCCGTGGTGACTTTTCACCACTGTTCTCAGATTGGATCCACGGTTAATCTTTACCACATGGACGTTGCGCAGGAAGCGCAAAGGACAGATCAAGGATGACGACGAAGGACCACCTGCCAGGATGGCGGGGCGATACGGATGTCACAGGGAAACAGTCTGGAAAACCCCGCTTCGGCGGGGTTTTCTTTGTGCGCGTGTTTTTTCAGGCCAACACATCCAGCGGTGATGCCGCCAACAGGCGAGCATCCGTTTCTTCCTCCAGCAGCGTGCGCAGCAGTTCCACTGAGGCCTGCTGGCGCTGTGCATCGCGGAATACCAGGCCGACCTTCAGCGGCACCCGCGGCTCGCTCAAGGGCTTCCACAGCAGCCCCTGGTCATCCTCGGCGGCTTCCTTGGCCCGCCCCGGCAAGATGGTGGCCAGCGCCGTGTGGCCCAGGCTGTCGAGAATCCCCGCCATGTTGTTCATCTCCGCCTGCACCTGCGGCCGGCGGCCCAGGCTGGCCAGCTGGGCCTGCCAGATCTGGCGGATCTGAAACTCCTCGCCAAGCATCAACATCGGCAGCTCTGCGGCCTGGCGGATAGACACCTTCTTGAAATCCTTGAGTGGGTGGGTATCGGGGATGACCAGTTGCAGCTCGTCTTCGTACAACAACAGGCCATGCAAACCGGGCTGACGGGGCGGCAGGTAGCTGATACCGATGTCCAGGTTGCCGCTAAGCAAGCGCCGTTCGATCTCCAGCCCCGATAACTCATAGATCTGCACCACAAGGTGCGGCTGCGCCTTGCGCAGCCGTTCGAGCAGTTGTGGCACCAGGCTTGGCCGTACGGTCTGCAACACGCCGATCGCCAGGGTGCGCAGCGACTGGCCCTTGAAGTTGCGCATGGCCTCGTGGGCGCGCTGCATGCCGTCCAGCAGTGGCAGGGCATGGTTGTACAGTGTGTGTGCGGCCAGGGTCGGCAGCAGGCGTTTATTGCTGCGCTCGAACAGGCTCAGGTCGAGGCTGTGCTCCAGCTGGCGGATCTGCTGGGAAAGGGCTGGCTGCGACAGCGACAGGCGCTCGGCGGCGCGGCCGACGTGGCCTTCTTCATACACCGCGACGAAATAACGCAGTTGGCGGAAATCCATAAGCGACACTTATCAATAATGCTGGGAAAACGAAATGGTCGAAACCCCTCGCTGGGCCTAGTCTATCGCCGTATTCCAACGGGTTACAGCGACATTCAGGTTGATTGTTACCCCGGATGAAAAACACTTTTGATAGGCAAGGCAAAATATCGAGTGTCGGCACCAAGACCGCACCGAGGCCGCCCCTTACCGTGATTGGTTGGAGCCCTGATGAACCTGTTCAACCTGCGCCGCCAGGCGCCTGCCGCCATCCCGGAGGCCAAGCGTGTGCCGGTGGTTGTGGCGCAAGCACCCGAGCTTTCGCGTGAGTGCCTGATGCCCAGCGCCGAACGGGCAGCGCAGGTATTCGTGCGCGGGCAGGGCTCCTGGTTGTGGGACAACCAAGGGCACGCCTTTCTGGACTTCACCCAAGGTGGCGCAGTCAACAGCCTGGGCCACAGCCCCAGCGTGCTGGCGAAAGCGCTGGCCGACCAGGCCCAGGCGCTGATCAATCCGGGCGCGGGCTTCCACAGCCGCGGCCTGCTCGGGCTGGTCAATCGCCTGTGCCAGAGCACCGGCAGCGATCAGGCGTACCTGTTGAACAGCGGTGCCGAGGCCTGTGAGGGCGCGATCAAGCTGGCGCGCAAGTGGGGCCAGCTGCACCGCAACGGCGCCTATCACATCATCACCGCCAGCCAGGCCTGCCATGGTCGCAGCCTGGGTGCACTGTCGGCTTCCGACCCACTGCCTTGCATCCGCTGTGAGCCCGGCCTGCCTGGTTTCAGCAAAGTGCCGTTCAACGACCTGGCAGCCCTG
>NZ_JABMCN010000415.1 GCF_013179515.1 Pseudomonas sp. CM27 | reverse complement strand
TGTACCAGGAAGTTTCGATGGCGTGCGGCTGGTAGGTCTTATCCATGCGCGGCGGGACCCTGTGCATTAATTCGGGAAAGCCGGGAAGTATAACCAAGCTGGGGGCCGCAGGCGACAAGCTGCTGCTATCTGGCAAGGCAGGCATGGCCTCTTCGCGGGTAAACCCGCTCCCACAGGTACAGCTCCGCCTTCAGGCCTGTGGTGATCCTGTGGGAGCGGGTTCACCCGCGAAGCAGGCGACACCGATGTCCTGTTTTACTCGGAACGCGTGATCAACCGCTCGATGCGCGCATCCAGCCGGCGCTTGATCTCGTTTTCGATATGCGGGGTGAAGTCGTTGATCACGTCCTGCATGATCATCTGCGCCGCCGCACGCAGCTCGCTTTCCAGGTGCAGCAGGGTGTCCTGGCGGCGGGTCTGCGAGTCTTCTGCAGGCACTGCGGCAACCGTTTCGGGCGGCGCTGGCACATTGCCGGCGGGCTCATTCAGCAGCAACGGGATCTGCTCGACCGTCTCGGTCAGCAGCGGCGGTTGCAGGTCGGCATCGCCAAGCAGCTGGCGGATCGACTCGAGGTCATCGAGCAGGTGGGCGGAGTCGGGCAGGGAGGAGGGCTTGTCCATCGTCGTCAAAGTCGCTGTAAGCGGTGGTCTTGCAGAGCATAGCCCTGTTCACGGTAGAAACGGAATCGCTCACGCGCCGATTGGCGAATGCCAGGCTCTTCGATCACGATCTCGGCTACCCGCTCGAACTGGCCGACGAACCCCGGCACGCTGGCGCCCAGGTTGATCAGCAGGTCGCGGTGCTCGCCCGCGCTGTCCGCCAGGCCCAGGGCCACGCCAGCATCGCCATGCACCTCGGCGAGGTCGTGGGGCACGAAGGCCTCGCCCCGGAAGCGCCAAAGGCGCTGGTCCAGTTCGTCGCGCTGTTCGGCATCCTGGCAGTGCAGATAGACCCGGTGGCCGAGGCGCCAGGCCTTGTCGCACAGCTTGCAGGCGAAATCGAGCCGCGCTGACAGCGAGTCGGTGGGCAGGATGTAGAAATCGACTTTGCTCATGGTGGTATCGCCAGCCGGTGGCGCGCAAGGCACCACCGGCTTCATGGCGTCATGCGCCAGCGCGGTCCAGCAGGTACTGGGTCAGCAGGGGCACCGGGCGGCCAGTGGCGCCCTTGTCCTTGCCACCGCTGACCCAGGCGGTACCGGCGATGTCCATGTGCGCCCAGTTGTAGGCCTTGGCGAAGCGCGACAGGAAGCAGCCGGCAGTGATGGTGCCGGCCTTGGGCCCGCCGATGTTGCCCATGTCGGCGAACGGGCTGTCCAGTTGCTCCTGGTACTCGTCGAACAGCGGCAGCTGCCAGGCACGGTCGTCGGCGCGCTTGCCGGCGTCGAGCAGTTGGCCGACCAGCTCGTCGTTGTTGCCCATCAGGCCGCTGGTGTGGCTGCCCAGGGCGACGATGCAGGCGCCGGTCAGGGTGGCGATGTCGATCACCGCCTGCGGCTTGAAGCGCTCGGCGTAGGTCAGGGTGTCGCACAGCACCAGGCGGCCTTCGGCGTCGGTGTTGAGGATTTCGACGGTTTGCCCGCTCATGGTGGTGACGATGTCGCCTGGGCGGGTGGCGCCGCCGCTTGGCATGTTTTCGGCGCATGCCAGCAGGCACACCAGGTTGATCGGCAGCTGCAGCTCGAGCACCGCGCGCAGGGTGCCGAACACACTGGCAGCGCCGCACATGTCGTACTTCATCTCGTCCATGCCGGCGCCTGGCTTGAGGCTGATGCCGCCGGTGTCGAAGGTGATGCCCTTGCCGACCAGCACGAACGGCTTGTCGGCCTTCTTGGCGCCCTGGTAATTGAGCACGATCAGGCGTGGCGGCTGGTCACTGCCCTGGCCGACGGCGTAGAACGCGCCCATGCCCAGGTCCTTGATCTTCTTCTCGTCCAGCACCTCGACCTTCAGGCCCTTGTGCGCCTTGCCCAGTTCCTTGGCCTGCTCGGCCAGGAAGCTTGGGTGGCACAGGTTGGGCGGCAGGTTGCCCAGGTCGCGGGTGAAGGCCATGCCGGTGGCAATCGCGCTGGCGTG
>NZ_JABMCN010000414.1 GCF_013179515.1 Pseudomonas sp. CM27 | reverse complement strand
GTCAGCATTGCGGCGGGTCGACAAGGTGATCGAGCTGCCCGAGGCGAAGCTGAGTTTGCCGGCGTCGATCAGGTCGAAGGTGGAATCCTGGAGTACTTCGGAGTACATGGTCAGGTCTTCGAACGGCGAGTCGATCAGGCCGCACATCACCGCGTTGGCGATGCTGCCGATACCGGCCTGCAGCGGGCCGAGCTTGTTGGTCATGCGGCCAGCGTCGACTTCCTTCTTGAGGAAGTTGATCAGGTGGTCGGCGATGCCCTGGGTTTCGCCATCCGGCGGCAGCACGGTGGACGGTGAGTCCGGCTGGTTGCTGATGACGATGCCGACGATCTTGGCCGGGTCGATCGGGATTGCGCTGCTGCCGATGCGATCATCGACCTTGACCAGCGGGATTGGCGTGCGGGTCGGCCGGTAGGTCGGGATATAGATGTCGTGCAGGCCTTCGAGGTTGGTGTTGTGCGAGAGGTTGATCTCGACAATCACCTGCTTGGCGAAGATCGCAAAGCTGGCCGAGTTGCCCACCGAGGTGGTCGGCACGATGTGCCCTTGCTCGGTAATGGCCACGGCTTCGATCACGGCGATGTCCGGCAGCTTGAGCTGCTGGTTGCGCAGTTGTTCGACGGTTTCAGACAGGTGCTGGTCGATGAACATCACCTTGCCATCGTTGATGGCCTTGCGCAGGGTGCTGTCGACCTGGAACGGCATGCGGCGAGCCAGCACGCCGGCCTCGGTCAGTTGCTTGTCCAGGTCGTTGCCGAGGCTGGCGCCGGTCATCAGGCTGATTTTCAGTGGCGACTGCTTGGCACGTTCGGCCAGGGCATGCGGTACGGCCTTGGCTTCGCCGGCGCGGGTGAAACCGCTCATGCCGACGGTCATGCCGTCCTCGATCAGACCAGCGGCATCAGCCGCACTCATTACCTTGCTGTGCAGGGAGGACAAGCGGATACGATCACGGTACATGGATTGTTATCTCGGGCTACTGAAACTACTGCAGCGCAGTCTAGAGACTTCGCCCATTGCCGTCCCACGACCATGGTCGTATGAGAGGCACTGGAGTAGAGCCGTTGATCCGGATCAACAAAAGAAAAGCCCCGGTACATGCTGACCGGGGCTTCCTTTATATCAACTGGTTTGCAGCGGGCGTCATTCCACCGCCTTGACCATGTCTTCGATGACCTTCTTGGCGTCGCCGAACACCATCATGGTCTTGTCCAGATAGAACAGCTCGTTGTCCAGGCCGGCATAGCCGCTGGCCATGGAGCGCTTGTTGACGATGATGGTCTTGGCCTTGAACGCTTCGAGGATAGGCATGCCGGCAATCGGCGACTTGGGGTCGTTCTTCGCCGCCGGGTTGACCACGTCGTTGGCACCGAGCACCAGAACCACGTCGGCCTGGCCGAATTCGGCGTTGATGTCTTCCATCTCGAACACCTGGTCGTAAGGCACCTCGGCTTCGGCGAGCAGCACGTTCATGTGCCCGGGCATCCGCCCCGCCACGGGGTGGATCGCGTATTTCACGGTCACACCGTTGTGGGTCAGCTTCTCGGTCAATTCCTTCAGCGCGTGCTGGGCACGGGCAACCGCCAGGCCGTAGCCAGGGACAATGATCACGCTGTCGGCGTTGCTCAGCAGGAAGGTGGCATCGTCGGCCGAGCCGGACTTCACCGGGCGCTGCTCTTTCGAACCTTGCGCCGCGCCGGCATCGGTATCACCGCCGAAACCGCCGAGGATGACGTTGAAGAACGAACGGTTCATCGCCTTGCACATGATGTACGAAAGGATCGCACCGGACGAGCCGACCAGCGAGCCGGCAATGATCAGCATCGAGTTGTTAAGCGAGAAGCCGATACCTGCTGCTGCCCAGCCCGAATAGCTGTTGAGCATCGACACCACTACCGGCATGTCTGCACCGCCAATAGGGATGATGATCAGCACGCCCATGATGAAGGCCAGGACCAGCATCAGGGTGAAGGCGCTGTAATGGCCGGTGAAGGTGAACAGCAGCCCCAGCGCAATGGTGGTCAGGCCGAGGATCAGGTTCAGCTTGTGCTGGCCGGCGAACTGTACCGGTGCGCCCTGGAACAGGCGGAACTTGTACT
>NZ_JABMCN010000413.1 GCF_013179515.1 Pseudomonas sp. CM27 | reverse complement strand
GGGCGAAGCAATGGGCTGGATCTTCGTCTCCGAAGGCTCCAAACTGGGCGCTGCGTTTCTGATCAAGCGTGCCGTGGCCCTGGAATTGTCCGACAGCTTCGGTGCCCGCCACCTGGGCGAACCGGCCGGCGGCCGTGCCGAAGGCTGGAAGCAGTTCACCCGCATCCTCGATGGCCTGGCGCTGTCGGCCGAAGAGGAAGCCGCTGCCGAGCGTGGCGCAGTCGCCGCCTTCGAGCGCTTCACCGAACTGCTCAAGCACGCCTATGCTGTGGATGCCGCGCTGGTTTGATACGCCGTACCCGGCCACCCTTCCGGTGGCCGAACCGTTTTTGCAGTGAGACCATGACCCAACCCGCCCGCTCGAAACTCGCCCGCCTGCTGTACGGAATCCTGGCTTACGTGAGCCTGGGAATCGGGTTGGTCGCGATCGTGATCCCCGGCCTGCCGACCACCGAGTTCATCCTGCTGGCCGCCTGGGCCGCCACGCGCAGTTCGCCGCGCCTGTCAGCCTGGCTGGAAAACCACCGGCTGTTCGGGCCGATCCTGTACAACTGGCGCAATGGCAAGGTGATCCAGCGCCGGGCCAAGGTCAGCGCGACCATCAGCATGTTGCTGTGTGCAGGCCTGATGCTGACCTTTCTGGAACACCACTGGCCGGTGTTTCTGGCCATCGCCGGCATGACCCTGGGCAACCTGTGGATCTGGTCGCGCCCGGAGCACGCCTGCCCTGCCCCGTCACAGGCTCAGCAGCCCTGAGTAAAGGGCATAGGCGGCCAGCGCGGCACCCGCCAGCACGGCGGCAAAAATCAGCTTTTCCCAGTGCGTGAACAAAGCCTGCCCCTGTTCACGCTTGGCCCTGGCGAACAGGATCACACCGGGGGCGTACAACAGCGCCGACAGCAGCAGGTACTTGAGCCCGCCGGCGTACAGCAGCCACACCGCATATAGCAAGGCAACCACCGCCACCAGCAAGTCCTTGCGCCGCAGCCCAGGCTGCCCGGCATAGGTTTCTGCGCGTGCCGCCAACAGCACGGCATAGGCCGCCGACCACAGGTATGGCACCAGGATCATCGACGAGGCCAGGTAGATCAGGCTGGTGTAGGTGCCCGCCGAAAACAGCGTGATCAGCAGAAAGCCCTGAATCATGCAGTTGGTCAGCCACAAGGCATTAGCGGGCACCTGGTTGGCGTTTTCCTTGGTCAGAAAGCGCGGCATGGTCTTGTCGCGCGCAGTGGCGTAAAGGATTTCGGCACACAACAACGCCCATGAAAGCAGCGCGCCAAGCAGCGACACCGCCAGCCCGAGGCTGATCAGCAAGGCGCCCCAGGGCCCGACGATATGCTCCAGCACCGAGGCCAGCGACGGGTTCTGCAACCCGGCCAGCTCCGGCTGGGTCATTACCCCCAGCGACAACACGTTGACCAGCACCAGCAGCGCCAGCACGCCGAGAAAACCAATGACCGTGGCCTTGCCCACGTCCGAACGGCGCTGGGCTCGCCCGGAATACACGCTGGCGCCCTCAATGCCGATGAACACGAACACGGTCACCAGCATCATGTTGCGCACTTGCTCCAGCACGCTGCCGAACTGCGGGTTGCTCAGGCCCCAGATGTCCCGGGTGAAGATATCGGCGCGAAAGGCAAATGCCGCGATGACCACGAACATCACCAGCGGCACTATCTTGGCCACGGTGGTGACCTGGTTGATGAACGCCGCCTCCTTGATGCCGCGCAGCACCAGGAAGTGCACTGCCCACAGCAGCAGCGAGGCGCAGCCGATGGCGATGGGCGTATTGCCTTCACCAAATACCGGAAAGTAGAACCCCAGGGTGCTGAACAGCAGCACGAAGTAGCCGACGTTGCCCAGCCAGGCGCTGATCCAGTAGCCCCAGGCCGACGAAAACCCCATGTAGTCGCCGAAGCCGGCCTTGGCATAGGCGTACACCCCCGAATCCAGCTCAGGCTTGCGGTTGGCCAAGGTCTGGAACACGAACGCCAGGGCCAGCATGCCGACCGCGGTGATCCCCCAGCCGATCAGCACCGCGCCGACATCGGCACGCGCCGCCATGTTCTGCGGCAGCGAGAAGATACCGCCACCAATCATCGAGCCGAC
>NZ_JABMCN010000412.1 GCF_013179515.1 Pseudomonas sp. CM27 | reverse complement strand
GGGTAAAACTCAGGGGAACGAGCAGACGAGGGACGGTCATGTTGGCTCCGGAGGCTGGGAATGGCCTGAGGATAGCCGATGCGGGTGAGGTTTTGTGTTGCCGGTGCCGGCCTCTTCGCGGTCAAGCCCGCGAAGAGGCCGGTACGGGTCAGAACAGCACTTTCGCCACGTCGGCGAAGCGCTTGGCGAAATGTACCGTCAGGCCGTCGCGCAGGTAGTCGGGCAGCTCCTCATAGTCGCCGCGGTTAGGCTCCGGCAAGATCAGCTCGAAGATCTTCTGCCGCCGGGCGGCAATTACCTTCTCGCGCACCCCGCCAATCGGCAGCACCTGGCCGGTGAGGGTCAGCTCGCCGGTCATGGCCACGCCTTTCTTCGGCACCTGGTCGCGAGCCAGCGACAGCAGGGCGCTGGCCATGGTGATGCCGGCGCTCGGGCCGTCCTTGGGCGTGGCGCCTTCGGGAACGTGCAGGTGGATGAAGGCTTCGTTGAAGAAGCTCGGGTCGCCACCAAACTGCTTGAGGTTGGAGCTGACATAGCTGTAGGCGATTTCAGCCGATTCCTTCATCACGTCGCCCAGCTTGCCGGTCAGCTTGAAGCCACGGTTGAGGGTATGGATGCGGGTGGCTTCGATGGGCAGCGTGGCGCCGCCCATGCTGGTCCAGGCCAGGCCAGTGATGACGCCTTTGCCGGCCAGCACCTGCTCGCTGCGGAATACCGGCATGCCGAGGGTGGTTTCCAGGTCCTTGGGGCCGATCTTGATCTTGGCAGCCGGATCTTCCAGCAGCTTGACCACGGCTTTGCGAACCAGTTTGCCCAGCTGCTTTTCCAGTTGCCGCACCCCGGCCTCGCGGGCATAGCCCTCGATCACCAGGCGCAAGGCGCTGTCGCTGATGGCGAGGCTGGTCTTGGCCACGCCGGCCTTTGCCAACTGCTTGGGCCACAGGTGGCGCTTGGCGATGGCGAGTTTTTCTTCGGTGATGTAGCCGGACAGGCGGATCACTTCCATGCGGTCGAGCAGCGGCCCGGGGATCGAGTCGAGGGTGTTGGCGGTGCACACGAACAGCACTTTGGACAGGTCCAGGCGCAGGTCGAGATAATGGTCGAGGAAGTCGACGTTCTGCTCCGGGTCGAGGGTTTCCAGTAGCGCCGAAGCCGGGTCGCCCTGATAGCTCTGGCCCATCTTGTCGATCTCGTCGAGCATGATCACCGGGTTCATCACTTCGACATCTTTAAGGGCCTGCACCAGTTTGCCGGGCTGGGCTCCAATATAGGTGCGGCGATGGCCCTTGATCTCGGCTTCGTCACGCATTCCGCCGACGCTGAAGCGGTAGAACGGCCGCCCCAGCGACTCGGCGATGGACTTGCCGATGCTGGTCTTGCCCACGCCGGGCGGGCCCACCAGCAGCACGATCGAGCCGCTGATCTCGCCTTTCCAGGCACCCACGGCAAGGAATTCGAGGATGCGTTCCTTGATGTCGTCAAGGCCAGCGTGGTGCTGATCGAGGACCTTGCGCGCGTGCTTGAGGTCGAGTTTGTCTTTGCCGTAGACGCCCCACGGCAGGGCGGTGGCCCAGTCCAGGTAGTTGCGGGTGACGGCGTATTCGGGCGACCCGGTTTCGAGAATGGCCAGTTTGCCCATCTCTTCATCGATGCGTTTGCGCGCCTGCGGCGGCAGGGTCTTGCCTTCAAGACGCTGCTCGAACTGTTCAAGGTCGGCGCTGCGGTCGTCCTTGGTCAGCCCCAGCTCTTGCTGAATGACCTTGAGTTGTTCCTTGAGGAAGAATTCGCGCTGGTGTTCGCCGATCTGCCGGTTGACCTCGGCCGAGATCTCGTTCTGCAGCCGCGCCACTTCCACTTCCTTGCGCAGCATGGGCAAGACTTTTTCCATGCGTTTGAGCATGGGTACGCAGTCGAGCACTTCCTGCAGCTGGCTGCCGGTAGCGGACGTCAGGGCGGCGGCGAAGTCGGTGAGCGGCGACGGGTCGTTGGGACTGAAGCGGTTGAGGTAGTTCTTCAGCTCTTCGCTGTACAGCGGGTTGAGCGGCAGCAGCTCCTTGATCGCGTTGATCAGCGCCATGCCGTACGCCTTGACCTCGTCGGTCGGGTCGGCGGGTTGACGCGGGTATTCGACTTC
>NZ_JABMCN010000411.1 GCF_013179515.1 Pseudomonas sp. CM27 | reverse complement strand
GCGCCGCGCGGGCGGCGCTCGATCTCACCGGCGCTGCATATCTTGCGGCAAACACCTGTCAGCCCTTATGCAATCCCTGTGTGAATCGCTTTTTTTCGAACATGAGTAAGCGCAGGCGATTGCTGGCGGCCGACACCGCCATCGGGAATGTGCTTTCGCGGCTGGGGGCGACTGAGTTCGCACGGGTGGCTTCTGGTGAGCTTTTTGTCCGGGCAACAGCTTGCAGCGCCGGGCGCGGGCGAACAGCGCGAAGGGCAGGCCTCTCGTCAGGTTGCGGTGCCCAGGGAGCAGTGATATCAATATGATATCTATGCTGCATGAATGGCCTTGAGGCTGGGCTATCATTTGTCGGCAAGTGTGCAAGCCCCCTCTGAAAAGTCATCACGTGCGCATACAATCGCGCCCTTTCCTCGTTAACCAGATAGGCCAAAGCGTATATGGCGCTAGATCCACCTACGATGCTGACCATCTCGATCGCCTTGGCTGCAGCAGCTGCCCTGTACCTGGCGATCGAATGGCGCAGTGTCCGCGAACCCTCGCTGCTTTACTGGAGTGCGGGCTTCGCCACTATTACCGTCGGTTGCATCCTGGCGTTGTTGCGCGGGATCGGCTTGCTGTTCATCGGGATCTGGTTCGCCAATGGCTTGCTGG
Organism: Pseudomonas sp. CM27; assembly: GCF_013179515.1. GTDB lineage: Bacteria > Pseudomonadota > Gammaproteobacteria > Pseudomonadales > Pseudomonadaceae > Aquipseudomonas. Next base: position 1,510 of record NZ_JABMCN010000411.1, on the reverse strand, counting down.
TGATCGCCCACGGGTTCTTCCTGCTGGGCGTGTTGCGCTTTACCCATGACCGCTTGTCGCGTGCCTGGTTGATCATCGTGGTGGTCTGGTTCGCCTTGCTGCTGTTGCCCGTGGGGCCGCAGTGGTCAAAGGTGATGCTGATGGTCAACTCGTTGCTGGTCGCGGCATTGACCCTCAAGGCCAGCTTCCTGCTGCGCCCGCACGGAAAGTCGCTGAGCGTCGGCGCGGTGCAGTTGCGCTACGTACTGCTGATCCACGGATTGTTCTATGTGGTGAAGGCGATCATCGCGATCACGCCGGGTACATTGATTGACCTGGCAACCTTTGGCGGGCTGATCATTCAGGTTTCCCTGGTAGAAGGGGCGATGGCGATCATGCTGATTGCCTTGTCGATGACCGGCACCGTGCGCTACCGGCGCGAGGAGCGCATCGCCCGGCTGGCAGCCCGCGACCCGCTGACGGCGCTGTACAACCGGCGCGCGCTGGAGGTGCGGGCAGTGCATTTCTTCAAGGATGTGAGCCCGGCGCAGCCTGGGGCATTGCTGCTGATCGACATCGACAATTTCAAGCTGGTGAATGACCTGCATGGGCACATTGCCGGGGACCGCTTGCTGGTTGCCCTGAGCGAGATGATTCGCGCGGCGCTGCCCGAGCGCTCACTGGCGGCGCGGTTGGGGGGCGATGAGTTTGTCATTCTGCTGAGTGGGGCCAGCAGCGAGCGGGTAGCGGAGTTGGGCGGGGTGTTGCGCGAGCAGTTCCAGCAGTATGCCGGCAAGACGGTGCCTACTCCGCAGGCAGTTACCTTGAGTATCGGCGCCAATGTGTTCGACCAGGCGCCGGCTAGCTTGGCGGCGTTGATCGAGCAGGGGGATGTGGCGTTGTATCAGTCCAAGCGCGGGGGGCGGGACAGTTTGCGTTTTGTCGAGCGGCCGATGGCTGATATCGGCCAGTAATCGACATCTCCTGAGGTCGCGACGATCAAGATCAAGGCAACAGCTCTTGCTGTTGCTTTGCTCTGGCTTTTGCTTCTAAGCGCGATAGTCCAGGTGCCACGGATTGCGATTTCAGGAGGCTGAGCGCAGGGTTTGCGGAGGGAGGTCACGGGGCAGGCCCATGGTTACTTTTGCCAAGACAAAAGTGACCCGCCGTAAGAGCGGAAAGATGACTCAGCGCCACCCTCGCTAATGAATGTCTACTTGATGTGAATGCCCATGGCTTGAAATTTGAAGTTTGAAGTTTGAAGTTTGAAGCTTATGCGCCGGTTTCGATACGGCGAACAGTCCATTTGCGATGGCGACGCTGACTCACCTTTAGCAACAGCAACAGCTCCTGCTTCTGCTTCTGCTTCTGCTTCTAAGCGCGCCATAGTCCAGGCGACACAGATTGCGACTTCAGGAGGCCGAGCGCAGGGCTTGCGGAGGGAGGTGACGGGCATGGATGCCCGTCAAGCGCTGGGCCCCAGGATGGGGCCTGCAGCGCGGTCCTCCCGGGAGCAAGCCCGGAGCGAGGG
>NZ_JABMCN010000410.1 GCF_013179515.1 Pseudomonas sp. CM27 | reverse complement strand
CAAGGCCCAGGTCTTTCAATTGCTGCTGAATGTTCTGCAGCACATTGATGGTTTGTGCCTTGGTATCTCCATAGGCTTCCAGCGAACCCTTGGGCGCATCAGGATGGATGACCGTCGGGACGGAACCACTCAGGTAGACGACCGTCTTCCCTGCAGGAACCTCTACTGCCGACGAAATAGGGAAACTGCCGGCGCCATGGCGCACGATGTCTTGTGCCTGCACGCTTGCGGCACCTGCGAGTGCCACGGCCATTGCTGCTGCAGTCTTGAAAGCGACTTTCATACTGTTCTCCTGATGATTGCCAAAAATATGCACGCATCGTCGATGCGTGCACGGGTCATTCCATTGCGCCAGGTGTGCTTAGAATCGATACAGGCTGAACGGTTTCGGGTCCAGCACAGGCGCTTTGCCAAGCAGCAAGTCCGCCGACAGTTCGGACGACACCGGGCTCTCCGTCATCCCCCACCCGGTTGCGGTATTGAGAACCAGGCCGGGGTACTCCTTGACCTGCGAAATGATGGGGTTCTCATCCGGTGCGATGGCCATCGCACCGCTCCACTGATCGATCAGTTTTGCATCGCTGAAAGCCGGGAATTCGACCTTGAGTTTTGCCAAAGACGCATTCAGCTCCGGCAGGTCCGGGGCCGCTGTCATCAACCGGTTTTTCTCGAAAGGCGAAACCTCGTCCAGTTTCCAGTGCGTGGGCTGGATGAACGAATCAATCAGCTGCTTGTTGAGCGAGATGTGCACCGGGAAGTCAGGGATGGCCAGCAAGGGCAGGTACTTGTAGCCGTACATGAACGACTCTTTCACCACGGGGGCAACCACGACGCGCGGCGAGGTGGCATAGGTACCGTCGGCCTGCTCGCGGAAGTAGATATTCCCTGGCAACGCAACGTTGCCGCCAGGCGCACGGGGCGCCGCACTGATGATCTGCTGGGACTGGTAAGCGGGCAAGGTAGGCACATCGACGCCCAGGTTCTGCATGAACAACCTCGACCACGCGCCGCCGGCCACTATCACACGCGAAGTGCGGATGGCGCCCTTCTCGGTCACCACGTCAGAGATGGCTCCTGCCTGGGTTTCCAGGCCCCTCGCGGCGCAGTGAGTGTAGATACGCACACCCGCTTTCCTGGCGTATTCCGCCATCACAAACGATGCGCGCTCGGCATCCAGGCTACCGGAATCTTCCTCGAAGCCTGCCACCGTCCAGCGCGATGCTGCACCACGCAGGCGCTGTTCAAGTTCATTGCCTTGAATGATGCGCGTATTGAACGGTATATCTGCTGCAACTTCGCGGGTTTTGACATCAATCCACTTTCTGACGCCTTCCAGGTCTTCTTCATCGAAGGGCACTTCAACCCGGCCTTGTGTGCGATAACTGGTATCTGCACCCACTTTGGCATTCATTTCTCGCCAGCGTTGTTTGGCAAGATGGTGCAAGTGGAAAGTTGCATCCGGCATCTTGTAGGTCATGACCTGGCCATAGAACCGGCAGGACTGCTCACCGGCAATTTCACCTTTCTCAACAACAACTACCGAGAGGCCGCGCTCGACCAGATTGATTGCCGTCATCAGCCCCAGAATGCCCGCCCCTACAACGACCACATCTGCCTGTTTGGGGAGTGCGCCCTCGGTGCCTTCGACATAGCCAAACCGCGGTTTGCCAGGGATCAACCTGCCTTCGCGGGTCAGCAAGGGGGTAAGGATTCCCGCGCCTGCCACGACAGCCGCGACGCCGCCGCCGATCAATAGATTACGCCTCGTCATTCCCATGACACTTTCCTTTCCTGGTATTCGGTGTTGTTTGCATAAGCCCGGGCAGCCAGCCATCTGCCTGGCCGACAGACGTCCTGGCCAACTTCCTGACCAGCGCGTGGTGGCGGGCGGTGCAAATTGAAGGGGGGCTATTTTGGTGAGCGCCAGCGGGCAAACACATCGCTGAAGGCAAATACTTAGTTCAGCCATTTGAAAACTATCGTGCAGGTGACACAAATAGTTGATTTGGCGACATTAAATAGGAGAAAGAGCACAGTAATGCTGCGAGTTGTCAGGACTGTTTCAAGCAGCGTACTTGCCCGAATTCAACGCAGCGTATCGATTTGAATACACCGTACCGAAATCGATACAAGCTCATTCGAATGCGCCCGCGCAAGGGTTTGATCCCCAAACCCTTTTCACCTG
>NZ_JABMCN010000041.1 GCF_013179515.1 Pseudomonas sp. CM27 | reverse complement strand
TAGGTATCGACCGTGTACTCACCGTCGACCTGCACGCTGACCAGATCCAGGGTTTCTTCGATATCCCGGTCGACAACATCTACGGCTCGCCCGTACTGGTCGACGATATCGAGGACCAGCGTTTCGAGAACCTGATGATCGTCTCCCCGGACATCGGTGGTGTCGTGCGCGCACGCGCCGTCGCCAAGTCCCTGGGTGTCGATCTGGGTATCATCGACAAGCGCCGCGAAAAGGCTAACCACTCCGAGGTTATGCATATCATCGGCGACGTCGAAGGGCGCACCTGCATCCTGGTAGACGACATGGTCGACACCGCCGGCACCTTGTGCCACGCGGCCAAAGCCCTGAAAGAACACGGCGCTGCAAAGGTTTATGCCTACTGCACGCACCCTGTCCTGTCGGGCCGCGCGATCGAGAACATCGAGAAGTCGGTACTGGACGAGCTGGTGGTGACCAACACCGTTCCGCTGTCCGCCGCTGCTCAGGCCTGTGACCGTATCCGCCAGCTGGATATCGCACCGGTTGTCGCTGAAGCGGTACGCCGCATCAGCAATGAAGAATCAATCAGTGCGATGTTCCGCTAAGCGGAACCCGTATTGATGTGAAGCGCCCCGCCCCAACACGTGTTGGGGCGGGGCTTTTTTGCCATCCCCGTTGGCGCTGGTCGCAAACGCCCTCGGGGGGCTATTTTGGAGAAACAAAATGACTGATTTCATTCTGAACGCACAAGCGCGTACTGACCTGGGGAAAGGTGCGAGCCGCCGCCTGCGTCACGCGCTGAGCATCCCGGCCGTTGTATACGGTGGCGATAAAGAAGCCCAATCCCTGACCATCGTGGCCAAGGAAATCGCCAAGCTGTTCGAAAACGAAGCTGCCTTCAGCCACGTTATCGAACTGAACGTTGACGGCGCCAAGCAGAACGTCGTGGTCAAGGCCATGCAGCGTCACCCGGCCAAAGGCTTCATCATGCACGCCGACTTCGTTCGCGTCGTTGCTGGCCAGAAGCTGACCGCTGTTGTTCCAGTGCACTTCATCAACGAAGAAGCCCCGGTCAAGAAAGGCGGCGAGATCTCGCACGTTGAATCGCAGATCGAAGTTTCCTGCGAAGCCAAAGACCTGCCTGAGTTCATCGAAGTTGACCTGGCCAACGCCGAAATCGGCACCATCATCCACCTGTCGGACCTGAAAGCTCCTAAAGGCGTAGAGTTCGTAGCTCTGGCCCATGGTGATGACAAAGCTGTTGCCAACGTTCACGCTCCACGCGTTGCTCCAGAAGCTGAAGAAGGCGCCGCTGAGTAATCCACTCGCGCGCCGGTGTTGATCGGGTTACAGTGCCGCGCGCCCTGTAACCCAACAACTCCAAGGAAGAGCCCCTGACGTGACCGCCATCCAGTTGATCGTCGGCCTGGGTAACCCCGGCCCCGAATACGAACAGACCCGGCATAACGCAGGGGCTCTTTTCGTTGAACGCATTGCCAGCGCCCAGCGTGTTTCGCTGACCGCTGACAAAAAGTATTTCGGCCTGACGGCTAAGTTCAGCCATCAGGGCAACGACGTTCGTTTGTTGATCCCGACCACCTACATGAACCGTAGCGGCCAGTCCGTGGCGGCCTTGGCCAATTTCTTCCGCATCAAACCGGAAGCGATACTGGTGGCACACGACGAACTCGACCTGCCTCCGGGCGTTGCCAAGCTCAAGCGCGGCGGCGGCCATGGGGGGCACAACGGGCTGCGAGACATCATCGCGCAGCTCGGCAACCAGAACGACTTCTACCGCCTGCGGCTTGGCATAGGCCACCCGGGTGACGCCAAACTGGTCTCCAACTTCGTCCTGGGCCGCGCGCCGCGCGCCGAGCAGGAGAAGCTCGACGCCAGCATCGATTTTGCCCTCGGCGTGCTGCCGGACGTGCTTGCCGGCGACTTCGCCAAGGCGATGCGCGAGCTGCACAGCCAGAAGGCCTGATTTCCTAGAGAGGGGAATATCCATGGGTTTCAATTGCGGCATCGTCGGCCTGCCCAACGTCGGCAAGTCCACCCTGTTCAACGCCCTGACCAAGTCTGGCATCGCGGCGGAGAACTTCCCTTTCTGCACCATCGAGCCAAACAGCGGCATCGTGCCGATGCCCGATGCGCGCCTGGCGGCTCTGGCGGAGATCGTCAAGCCTAACCGCATCCTGCCGACCACCATGGAGTTCGTCGACATCGCCGGCCTGGTGGCCGGTGCCTCGAAGGGCGAAGGCCTGGGCAACAAGTTCCTCGCCAACATCCGCGAGACCGACGCCATTGCCCACGTGGTGCGCTGCTTCGAAGACGAGAACGTGATTCACGTTTCCAACAGCGTCGACCCCAAGCGTGACATCGAGATCATCGACCTCGAGCTGATCTTCGCCGACCTCGACAGCTGCGAGAAGCAGCTGCAGAAGGTTGCGCGCAACGCCAAGGGCGGCGACAAGGAAGCCCTGGCGCAGAAGGCCATCCTCGAAAAGCTGATCCCGCACTTCACCGAAGGCAAGCCTGCGCGCAGCCTGATGAAGAACATGGCTGACGACGAAAAAGCCGTCATCCGTGGTTTCCACCTGCTGACCAGCAAGCCGGTGATGTACATCGCCAACGTCGCCGAAGACGGCTTCGACAATAACCCGCACCTGGACGTGGTCAAGGCCATTGCCGAGGAAGAAGGCGCGGTGGTGGTGCCGGTGTGCAACAAGATCGAAGCGGAAATCGCCGAGCTGGACGACGGTGAAGAGAAGGACATGTTCCTCGAGGCCCTGGGCCTGGAAGAGCCTGGCCTGAACCGCGTGATCCGCGCCGGTTACGAACTGCTGAACCTGCAGACCTACTTCACTGCCGGCGTGCAGGAAGTACGCGCCTGGACCGTTCGCATCGGTGCCACCGCACCGCAGGCGGCCGGTGTCATCCACACCGACTTCGAAAAAGGCTTCATCCGCGCCGAAGTAGTGGCCTATGACGACTTCATCCAGTTCAAGGGTGAAGCCGGTGCCAAGGAAGCCGGTAAATGGCGCCTGGAAGGCAAGGACTACATCGTTAAAGACGGCGATGTGATGCACTTCCGCTTCAACGTCTAAGCGGCAGCCTGCAGTCCCAACAGAACCCCTTGAGGCCCACGCCTCAAGGGGTTTTGTTTTTCTGGATCTGCGAGCGGCCCGGTCCTTGAGCATCTAGACTTCGATCGAGCACTCTCCCGCCAGAGCCCATATCATGCCCGAAACACCTCGTGTCGGCTGGCAACGCTGGTTACCCGGCCTGGCGACCCTGCTCCATTACAACCCTGCCTGGCTGCCCAGGGACATCGCCGCCGGCCTGGTCCTTACCACCATGCTGGTACCGGTGGGTATCGCCTACGCCGAAGCCTCTGGCGTCTCTGGTATCTATGGCCTGTACGCCACCATCATCCCGCTGCTGGCCTATGCCCTGTTCGGCCCCAGCCGCATCCTGGTGCTAGGCCCGGACTCGGCCCTGGCCGCGCCGATCCTGGCGGTAGTGGTGCAATACGCTGCCAGCGACCCGCAACGCGCCATTGCCGTCGCCAGCCTTATGGCCCTGGTGGCGGGAGCTTTCTGCGTGATCGCCGGGCTGTTGCGCCTGGGCTTCATCACCGAGTTGCTGTCCAAGCCTATCCGCTATGGCTACATGAATGGCATCGCACTTACGGTACTGATCAGCCAGTTACCCAAGCTGTTCGGCCTCAAAGTGAACAGCGAGGGCCCCCTGCGCGACCTTTTGCTGCTGGGCCAGGCGTTGCTCAACGGCCAAGGGCACTGGCCAAGCTTCATCGTTGGCGCCGGTAGCCTGATGCTGATCATATTGCTGAAGCCTTTCAAACGCCTGCCGGGCATCCTCATCGCGGTGGTGCTGGCGACGCTGGCGGTGAGCCTGTTCAATCTCGACCAACTGGGCGTCAAGGTACTGGGCCAGTTGCCTCAGGGCCTGCCTAGCCTCGTCTTCCCCTGGGTAACAGACATCGATCTGGTCGAAGTGGTTTTGGGCGGTATTGCCGTAGCGCTGGTGTCGTTCGCCGATACCAGTGTGCTGTCACGCTCCTACGCCGCACGTCTGAAAATGCCCGTGAACCCCAACCAGGAAATGTTCGGCCTGGGTGTAGCCAACCTGGCCTCGGGGCTGTTCCAGGGCATCCCGATCAGCAGCAGCTCGTCGCGTACCCCGGTAGCCGAGGCTGCCGGGGCGCAGACCCAGCTTACCGGTATCATTGGTGCACTGGCGGTCACCCTCCTGCTGCTGCTCGCGCCAGACCTGATGCAGCATCTGCCTAACAGCGCACTGGCGGCAGTGGTGATTGCCGCGGCACTGGGCTTGTTCGAGTTCACCGATCTCAAGCGCATCTTCCGCATGCAACAGTGGGAGTTCTGGCTGTCGTTCACCTGTTTCGTCGGTGTTGCCGTGTTCGGGGCGGTTCCTGGTATATGCATAGCCGTGGTGATTTCGGTTATCGAGTTCCTGTGGGATGGCTGGCGGCCGCACCACGCGGTGCTCGGCCGTGCCGAGGGGCTGCGTGGCTACCATGACGTGCAGCGTTATCCACAGGCCCGTCGGATCCCGGGGCTGGTGCTGCTGCGCTGGGACGCGCCGTTGTTCTTTGCCAATGCCGAGCAGTTCCAGAGCACCGTGATGGCGGCGCTGGAAGCATCGCCAACACCGGTGCAGCGACTGGTGATTGCAGCCGAGCCGGTGACCAGCATCGACATCACTTCGGCGGACATGCTGGGCGAGCTGGACCGGGCGCTAGAGGCGCGTGGGGTGGAGTTGCAGTTTGCCGAGATGAAAGACCCCGTGAAGGACAAGATGCGCCGATTCGAGTTGTTCGAGCATATGGGCGAGAAGGCTTTTCACCCCACAGTGGGTGCGGCAGTAGATGCTTACCTGAAGGACACCGGGGTTGACTGGCAGCCGTAGGTTATCCTGCGCAGGTCCGGCGCCGATCGATCCAGATCAGCATGGCACTGGCATACACCGATACCGCCAAAAACAAGGCCATGCGCACCGCAAACGCTTTATACACATCCTGCCCGCCGGCGCTGTCCTGCACCGACTGCCCCAGCAGGATCAGCAGGGTGGTGATGCAGCTGACCCAGAACGCCGGACTCTGCCGGTTCGGCACCGCCTGGTACAACCGTCGCGCCTGCCAGAGAGCAAACAGCAGCACCCACAGAAAGAACATCCACACGTGCACAAACAGGCTCAGCGCCCCCCACAGCAGCATCGCCAACAACCCCGCCAGCAAGGTCGAGCCGATCAGCTCGCGGCTGGCGTGGCGTGCGCGGGTCTCGCCGGCCTGTTGCCCCACGCTCACCGCTTTCATGATCAGGGGCATGTACTGGTCTGGGGCTATCAGCGCCAGCAGAAAGGCAGGCATCACAATCAGCGTGGCACGCAGCGCCACCCAGCTCACATGCTCGCTGCCCAGTAGCGCAGGCGCCGGCTGCGGTGGCGCATTGGCAGGCTCGGGGAACAACGCATGCGCCGCTGCAGAGCCCAACACCGCCAGAAGCATGCCTTTGGCCAGCGCTTCGACCACCGACAGCGCCAAGCTGAAGTCGCTGGTGCCGGCAGCGGCAATCATGGTCAAGCCGATTACCAGCAGGTTGGCCAACAGGCCGTTGCCGCCCTTCAGCGCGTAGCGCAGGGTCAGGAACACCCCCACCCCCACCAGCAACACACCGCTCGCCGGGGCATGACGCAACAGCGGAATCAGCAGCAGCCCGCTGCCACAACTGAGCAGTACCAGCACCGCCAGGGCCGGCGCCGCCTTGAGTGGCAGCGGCTGGCTGCGCGTGGCCAGCAGCAGCACCGCGAACACCGGCGCCAGGATCGGCACCGGCAAACCCATGCCAAAGCTTGCGGCCAAGCACAACGCCACGCCCCAGGCCAGGCGCATGGCACGCAGGCCGCGCAGCTCAATAGGCATAAGATAGCCAGCTCATCAGCCACATGAACATCCGGCCCAGCACGTTCAACGGATTGCCTTCACCGGGCAGCGCCATGACCTCGGCCTGGCCGCCGACCCGCAGCGCGGTCTTGTCCTGCAGCTGGTCGCGCTCCAGTTCGACTATCACTGGAAAGCGTTGCGCCGAACGCAACCACTCGCGGCTGTTCTGCACAGTCGGCAGCGTGCCTGGCGGAGTGCTCTGGCCCACGCTCACGCCGTAGCCAATGCTGCGTATCCGCCCTTTCAGCACGGTGCCGGGCAATGCGTCGAGCACCACCAGCACCGGGGTGCCGGGGCGAAGGCGGCCGAGGTTGTTCTCGGTCATGTCGGCGCTGATCCACACGTCATGAATCGTGATCAGGGTCATCATCGGGCTGCCCGCCCCGACATAGTGGCCAACATCGGTGCGCAGGTCGGTGATCAAACCATTGGCATCGGCGCGCACCACGGTGCGAGCCAGGTCCAGACGGGTTTTTTCCACGTTGGCCGTCGCGCTGCGCAGTTGCGCGTTGTCGGCGTCGGCGCCGCCCTGCTGTTCACGGGCGCGCTCGACTTCGGCACGCGCCGCCGCTACCTGGCTTATGGCCTGGTCGCGCGTTGCCTGGGCGCCTTCCAGCCGACGCACCGATACCGTGCCGGGGTCTTCTTCGATCAACCGCTTGAGGCGCGCGGCGTCCTGCCGCGCCTTGCGCTCGTTGGCCTGGGCCGCCACCAGCGCGGCCTGGGCCGAATCAATGCCAGCGGTACTGGCGCCGATCTGCCGGCGCACGGTATCGAGATCGGCTTCGGCGCGGGCCAGGGCAATGCTGTACTGCTCTTGATCGAGCTCGAACAGTACATCACCCCGGCGCACTTCCTGGTTGTTGCCCACCGCCACGCGTTTGATCTGCCCGGCCACTTCAGCAGCGATCGGAACAACATAGGCCTGCAGCCGGGCCTGCTGGGTGTAGGGTGTAAAACGGTCGGCTAGCAGGTACCAGACCAGACTGACGATGATCAGAACAACTATCCAGCGCATGCCGCGGTCAGGGGCTGGCGGCGTTTGTGCGGCGTCGCTCATTTTGGCTCACCTTGTTCAGGGTTGGCAGCAGCCGGCTCGCTCAGCAGGTCGCCCCAATCGCTACGGTTCTCCATCTGCTGGCGGCTGGCAGGGTCGATCGGCTTGCGCGTGTTGTCCCAGCCGCCCCCCAACGCCTTGTACAGGCTCACCAGGCTACTCACCGCATTGCCTCGACTGACCAGGTAACCATCCTGTTGCTGCAGCAGCAGTTGCTGGGCGTCGAGCACGCGCTGGAAGTCGGCGAAGCCTTCCTGATACTGCGAACTGGCCAGGTTCAACGAACGCTGGGCAGCCTGAGAGGCTTCCTGGCGAATGCTGGCGCTTTGCAGCGAACGCACCAGGCCACTGGCGGCGTCGTCCGCCTCACGGGCGGCTTCGCGCACGCTCTGATGGTACAACTCGATCAATTGTTGCAGACGGGCATCCTCCACGCGGACGGCGTTCTTGCGCCGGCCGTAATCGAAGGGGTTCCAGATCAGGCTCGGGCCTGCGGCGAGCTCGAAGGTGTCGGGCAGGTGACTGGCCGACAACAAGGTCCAGCCGATACTGCCGAGAAGGCTCAGTTGTGGATAAAGGTCCGCCTCGGCCACGCCCACCAGCGCAGACTGCGCCGCCACGGCCTGTTCAGCGGCACGAATGTCCGGCCGCCGTTGCAACAGGCTGGCAGGTACGTCGTGAAGCACGGCGCGGTCCGGCAAAGGCAAAACGCCGTGTTGCGCATCCAGCTGGGGCAGCGGTCCTGGCGGACGACCCAGCAGCGAGCACAGCACGTTGCGCAAGGCATTGAGCTGGTTTTCGAACTCCGGGATGGTGGCCTGGGTGGCCAGATACTGGGTACGCGCCTGTTGCCAGTCCAGTTCGTCATTTTCACCGTGGCGGAACAGCCGTTCGGTGATCTCCAGGCTACGTGCCTGGCGCCGGGCGTTCTGTTGCGCAATATCCAGCCGCGCCTCGGCTGTACGCAGGGCGAAATAGGTGTCAGCCACCTGCGCTCGCAACAGCAGCATGGCGTCGGCGTAGTTGGCCTGGGAGGCGAAATAAACGGCATCAGCGCTTTCGATTGCCCGACTGAATCGGCCCCAGAAGTCGACTTCCCAAGCGATGTCGAAACCGACGCTGGCCTGCCAGAACACCGAGTCACGAGCGCTGGCAGTACCAGACTGGTTCTGCTTCAGGTACAAGCTCTGCGCACTCAACTGCTGCAATTGCGGATAGCGACCGGACTGCACGATGGCCAGTTGGGCGCGGGCTTCAGCGATACGCAGGCCTGCCACGCGCAGGTTGGTGTTATTGGTATCGGCCTCGGAAATCAGCGCGTTCAGCGTCGGGTCGGTGAACACCGCCCACCACTGGCGCAAATCAGGCGCCGCAGCGCTACGCACCGCCTGCTCTAGCAACGGCGTACTCCAGCTACCCAGCCACGGGGTCTGAGGCGCTGCGAAATCCGGCCCGACCCGGGTACACCCCACCAGCACAATCAGCAGCGCAAGGCCATGCCAGCGGTTGGCCATGGCAAGCTCAGGGCGCAGGTGGCGCCGGCTGCTCCGGCACCTGCAGCGCAACCCATTGCCAGAACAGTACGTAGGTCACGCCCAGGATCACCGGGCCGATGAACAAGCCGATGATGCCTTTGACCACCATGCCGCCCAGAGCCCCGATAAGCACCACTGGCATCGGCACATCAACCCCTCGCCCCAGCAACAGCGGCTTGAGCACGTTGTCGGCCAGTCCGGCGACGAAGGTGTAGATGGCGAAAATCACAGTCGCCACGGTGAAGCCTTCGGCGTTGAACACATAGATGATGACCGGCAGCGTAATCAAGGTAGCCGGTGCCTGGGCAATGCCCAGCATGAGGATGACAATGGCCAGCATCCCGGCCCCGGGGACGCCCTTCACTACAAAACCGACACCGATCAGCAGCATCTGAATAAAGGCAATGCCGATCACGCCTTGCGCCACTGCGCGTATGGTAGCCGTGCACAGTCTGGCCAGCGGCTTGCCACGCTCTTCGCCCGATACCCGCATGGCGATGCGCTGCGCTGCAACTTCGCCACGCTCACCAAAAGCCATGAGCACCCCAGAAATGATTATTGCTCCGATAAACAGCAGGAAGGCCCCGCCAGCACTGGCTGCAGCCCCCAGCAGGGTAAGCCCGGCGCCCTTGAGCTGGGGCATCCATTGGTTCAGGACGCTGGCCATGTTCTGGGAGGCGGCCAGCCAGAGCGCATGCACCTTCGGCCCGATCAGCGGCCAGGCAGCCACCGACTCAGGGGGTGAAGGCACACTCCAGGCACCGCTCCTGAGCAGGCCCACCATGCTGTCCACCGACTCACCGATGGACATCACTACCAGGTAGATCGGCACCAACAACACCAACAGCAGCAGCACCACCACCAGTGTCGCTGCATAGCCGTGCTTGAGCCCGGTGCGGTGCTGAAGGCGACGATGCAGTGGGTACAAGGTAATCGCCAGAATCATCGCCCACAGCATCAACTCCAGGAATGGCTGGAACGTCTGGAAGGCGAACACCACCAGAGCAGCCACCAGGCCAGCCTTGATGAGTACATCGAGCAACCCCCGTGACAGATTGCTGTCCAGCTTGAAACTCGGCTGCATGGATCACCTCCGAACACTCAGTGCGCCGCATGGCGCGGTCAGTGGCCCGTTTCAGGGCTTGGCTGCGCAGGGTTGTCATCACGCAACTGCCGGGCCAGGGCCATCATCACCAAGGGCACCACGGCCATCGACAAGGTGATGGCCAGTACCAGCAGATCGTGCACTTGCTGCGTCAGCACCTGATGGTCAAGCGCCAGCTTGAACACCACGAACGCAAACTCCCCGCCAGACGCCAGCACCACCGCCAGGCACAAGGCCTGGGCCCTGTTGAGCCCGCCCGCCGTGCGTGCCAGCCCAAACAGCAGGGGTAACTTGACTGCCATCAGCAACAATGTCAGACCCAACACTATCAGCGGCATGCCAAACAGCAGCCGCAGGTCGGCACTCATGCCGACACCGACGAAAAACAGCCCGAGGAGCAGGCCTTTGAGCGGCTCGATCTGGGTTTCCAGCTCATGTCGAAACGGCGAATCTGCCATCAGCACGCCAGCCAGGAAGGCGCCCAGCGCCATCGACACCCCCACATGCTCCATAAGCCAGGCCGCCCCCAGCACCACCAGCAACGCGGTAGCCGTCGACAGCTCTGGCAAACCCGAGCCGACCGTCCATTTGAAGACCGGGGTGAACAGGTAGCGGCCGAACACGATCAGCACGCCAATACCGGCCAATACCGCGAGCACCGGCCAGCCACGTTCTTCGGCGGCACTGCTATCCCCCCCCAGCATTGGCACCACGGCAATCAGTGGAATGGCAGCAATGTCCTGGAACAACAGAATTGCCACGGCCAGGCGCCCGTGTGGCTTGCCCAGGTCCTTGCGCTCGGCCAGTACCTGCAGGCCAAAGGCCGTGGATGACAAGGCCAGGCCCAGCCCCAGCACGATTGCAGCCGCCTTTGATTGGTCAAACAGGAAATAGGCGCACAGCCCCAGTAGCAGTGCCGTCAGGCCCACCTGCAATGTGCCAACGCCAAACAACGCCCGGCGCATGGTCCACAAGCGCCTGGGGGAAAGCTCAAGGCCAATGACGAACAACAGCATGACCACACCCATCTCCGACAGGCGTGCAACGTTGTCCGGGTTGTTCAGCAGGCCAAGCACCGAGGGCCCGATCAGCATACCGGCCAACAGATAGCCGGGGACTGCGCCCATTTTCAACCGCTGCGCAAGCGGCACAAGAAGCACCACAGCCAACAGGAACACCACTGTCGCCTGCAGCAAGCTGCCGTCATGTGGCATAGACTCGCACCCTCGCTATTGCCCGCAAGGGCGGGATCAGAAACGCTCTTCGACCGCTTTGAACGGGTAGGCCAAGGGCTGGTATTTGCCGATCTTGCCGCGTTTGGGCAGCTTCACGATCTGCTCGCGGGTGATGTCCTTGTAGGGAATGCGCGTCAGCATGTGGCTGATGATGTTCAGCCGGGCGCGGCGCTTGTCGTTGGAATGGGCTACGAACCACGGCGCCCATGACGAGTCGGAGGCGGCGAACATGTCGTCGCGGGCCTTGGTGTAGGCATCCCAGCGGGTATACGACTTGAGGTCCATCGGCGACAGCTTCCATAGCTTGCGGCCGTCGTTGATGCGGTCCTGCAGGCGGCGGGTCTGCTCTTCGGCGCTGACTTCAAGCCAGTATTTGACAAGAATGATGCCCGACTCGACCATCATCTTCTCGAACAGCGGCACCACACTGAGGAACTTGCTGGCCTGCTCATCGCTGCAAAAACCCATCACCCGCTCGACACCGGCGCGGTTGTACCAGCTGCGGTCGAAGATCACCACTTCGCCTGCTGCGGGCAGGTGGCCCAGGTAGCGTTGCACGTACATCTGGGTTTTTTCCCGCTCGGTCGGAGCCGGCAGCGCCACTACGCGAAACACCCGGGGGCTGACGCGCTCGGTGATGGCCTTGATGGTGCCGCCCTTGCCTGCACCGT
Organism: Pseudomonas sp. CM27; assembly: GCF_013179515.1. Taxonomy (GTDB): domain Bacteria; phylum Pseudomonadota; class Gammaproteobacteria; order Pseudomonadales; family Pseudomonadaceae; genus Aquipseudomonas. The sequence goes on along the minus strand of NZ_JABMCN010000041.1, from coordinate 17,369 downwards.
CGCGGCCTTCGAAGACAATGCACACCTTCAAGCCCTTGGCCACCACCCACTCCTGCAGCTTGACCAGCTCGACATGCAGGGGCTTGAGCGCTTTTTCGTAAGCCTTGCCACCCAGTTTCTCGTGCTGGTCCTGGGTGGCTTTTTTCCTTGATGGCTTCGACATGTCCCTCTCCACAGGGCGAATGAAGAGTCAGTATGGTTGATCCATGGCAGTTTGCTGCTTCGCTTGCCGTGCCGGCATCAGGGGAGATGGCGGAAAGGTTGCTGAATATTGATTGCAGCAGATGACAGGTGCTCTGCAAAAGCACCTGAAAGTCCTGATGCAATCCCTGTGGGAGCGGGTTTACCCGCTCCCACAGGGATCGCGCACGCTTTTTAAATTCTGCGCAAGACAGTTGCTCCCACAAGGATTGTTGTTGGGCTCAACAGCGGCTTCTGGTCGATGGCCGCCCCAGAGCAGTGGCCGTATTTGAGTTTTTCGCTAACGAGCCTACTTTGTAACGCGCCGATACCGCTGCTTGGGACTACGAGGAGAATCAGGGTCTGTCATCTCGATCAATCCAGCAGCGAGGGCCGGGTGCAAGTAACTCTTGCGGAATGTGGCCCGGTGCGAAAGACCCAGCTGTTGCATAAGCTCCCCGGCCTTCAAGGCGATACCCACAGGCATTACATTCAAGAGACTCGCTACTTGGTCGGTTACTTGGTCGGTTACTTGGTCGGTCGCTGGATTGCTTTGTTTGGCTTCGACAAGCGCCTGCAGCAAGGCTCCGAGCATGTATTCAACAAAAGGGGTTGATTCCGCGGCTTGGTCAGCCGCCGCCAGGGCAGCGTAGTAAGCGTCCTGCTGCTCTCGAATAACCGTTTCCACCGGTAGGAACGCCAGCACCGGCCGCCACCGGCTGAGCAACAGGGTCTGCCAGAGCCGCCCCATTCGCCCATTGCCATCTGCAAACGGGTGAATGAATTCAAACTCGTAATGGAAAACACAGCTGGTGATCAGCGGGTGCCAATCGTTGCTTGCCAGCCAATCAAGTAAATCCTGTACCAGTGTCGCGACTCGACTGGCAGGTGGTGCCATATGCAGCAGGCGGGAGCCGCGGTAAATGCCTACGCCACCCCGACGATAGCGGCCAGCGTCATCAATCAGCCCATGCATCAGCAAACCGTGCGCAGCGAGCAGATCACTCTGGGCGTCGGCACGCCAACCTGGCATCGCGTCATACGCAGCGAATGCATTGCGCACCTCCTGGATTTCACGCGGCAAGCCCATCACGCGCTTGCCGTCGAGCAACGCTGTTACCTGCTCTACGCTCAAGGTGTTGTTTTCTATCGCCAGTGATGCCTGGATAGTGCGAATACGGTTACCACGGCGCAGCTGCGGTGTCAGCGCTGCGTCGCAGTAGGTAGTCAAAAAACCCACTTGCTCACTGATTTCGGCTACCAGTGCCAGAATCCGAGGAGTCACAGTCAGCGGTGGTTGGTAGTTGCTCATTGCCTGCGGTCCATGGGAATCGAGAGCGTCGCGACACCGGTGCGTAACTGCCACAAAATGATTACCACGACCGCGCTCACCTTAATCCAGGGACATCACGGGGTAAAGGAAGCACGAACATCACTTCACAAATTCCTGAACTGATTATTTGCCGCCAGCGATTTTTCCCCTCGCCCATCGCCACCAGAATCGCTTCACCACAATCACAAAAACCGTGAGGCCACTCCCGTGGACCAGACACTCCAGGTACGGCAAGCCGCCGCTGCCCTCGTTGCCGCGTTTGCCAGCAACGACACCGCCCGCTATTTCGCCTGCTTCAGCGAAGACGCCACGTTCCTTTTCCACACCTTGCCGCAACCGCTGCTGTCGCGCCGTGCCTACGAGCAGCTCTGGGCCCAGTGGCAGGCAGAGGGCTTTGCAGTGCTGGCCTGCGAGTCGGGTAATGCCCATGTGAGCCTGCAAGGGGACGTGGCCATCTTCATGCACGATGTAGCCACGCATATCCGCATCGCCGGTGAAGACCACCAGTTGAGCGAGCGCGAGACCATCGTCTTCCGCCGCCAGGGTGAGCAGTGGCTCGCCTGCCACGAGCACCTGTCGGTCGCATCACCAGCCTGATCGTTGTTTCTAGCGGCCTTGCCGCCCTGCCATCGCACCCACAACAAGGCCCGCGCACTGCGCCGGCCCACAACAACCGCGCTGGAGCATCACCATGAGCCACTCGACCGGTATCGAGACCAATGGCGTCGAACAGATCCCCGACGATCAACGCGACGCCGCCCCGCTGGACCTGTTCCGCCTGATCTTCGGCGGCGCCAATACCTTTGCCACAGCCGTGCTGGGCAGCTTCCCGGTACTGTTCGGGCTGTCGTTCCAGGCGGGCGTGTGGGCGATTCTGCTCGGCGTCGCCGTGGGTGCGCTGATTCTCGCGCCAATGGGCCTGTTCGGGGCAATCAACGGCACCAACAACGCCGTGTCGTCTGGCGCACACTTTGGTGTGCACGGGCGTATCGTCGGCTCGTTCCTGTCGCTGCTCACTGCGGTGGCGTTCTTTTCGTTGTCGGTGTGGAGCTCTGGTGATGCCTTGGTCGGCGGTGCCAAGCGCCTGGCCGGCCTGCCGGAAACCGACCTGACCCTGGGCCTGGCCTATGGCTTGTTCGCCGTGCTGGTGCTGGTGGTGTGCATCTTCGGCTTCCGTTTCATGTTGTGGGTCAACAAGATTGCCGTGTGGGCCTCGAGCCTGCTGTTCCTGCTGGGCATTGTCGCCTTCGCCGGGCCGTTCGATGCCGGCTATGCGGGCAGCGTCAACCTAGGCCAGGCGGGCTTCTGGGCAGCCTTCGTCGGCGCGGCGATCCTGGCCATGAGCAACCCGGTTTCGTTCGGCGCTTTTCTTGGCGACTGGTCACGCTATATCCCGCGTGAAACGCCCAAGGCGCGCATCATGCTGGCAGTAGTTGCAGCGCAGGGTGCGACGCTGATCCCGTTTCTGTTCGGCCTGTGCACCGCCACCCTGGTGGCCACCCACGCACCGGACTACATCGCCGCCAACAACTATGTCGGCGGCCTGCTGGCGGTAGCACCGAGCTGGTTCTTCCTGCCGGTATGCCTGATTGCGGTGATCGGCGGCATGTCCACCGGCACCACCGCGCTGTATGGCACTGGCCTGGACATGTCGAGCGTGTTCCCGCGTTTGCTCAGCCGTGCCGGCGCCACATTGCTGATCGGCGTGCTGGCAATCGGCTTCATCTTCGTTGGCCGCTTCACCTTCAACCTGGTGCAGAGCGTGTCGACCTTCGCCGTGCTGATCATCACCTGCACCAGCCCGTGGATGGTGATCATGATTCTCGGGCTGATCACCCGCCGCGGTTTCTACCATGCCGATGACTTGCAGGTGTTTACCCGCGGCCAGCGCGGCGGCCACTACTGGTTCCTGCATGGCTGGAACTGGCGCGGCATGGGCGCATGGCTGCCCAGCGCAGCGGTCGGCCTGTGCTTCGTCAACCTGCCGGGGCAGTTCGTCGGCCCGCTGGGCGACCTGGCCGGCGGCATCGACGTGAGCCTGCCGGTAACCCTGGGGCTGGCCGGCGTGCTGTACCTGCTGCTGCTCAACCTTTTCCCTGAACCTGCTGGCGTGTATGGCCCCCGTGGGCCGCGTTGGGTGCGCTGCAAAAGCACTGCGCACACGCCGGTAACCACTGCCGAAATGGCCTGACTGGAAACCGACCATGACCACTTCCCACTACATTGCCGGCCGCTGGGTCGAAGGCCAGGGCAGCGACTGCATCAGCGTCAACGACCCTGCGCTCGGGCTGCCCTTTGCTGAATTCATGGCCGCGAGCGTGGCCCAGGTCGACCAGGCCGTGGCTGCCGCCCGTGGCGCCCTGCCCGCCTGGAAGAACACCAGCGCCAGCGAGCGCGCTGCCTGCTTGCGCGGGTTTGCCGAGCAGCTGGGGCAGCGTCGCGAAGCGTTGATTGCGTTGCAGATGCGCAACAACGGCAAGCCACGCCATGAGGCGGAAATTGACCTGGACGACGCCATCGCCACGTTCGCCTACTACGCCGAACTGGCCGAACAGCTACCGTCGAAAAACCGTGACGTGCCACTGGCTGCGCCGGGCTTCACGGCGCGCACACGCCTGGAGCCGGTAGGCGTGGTCGGGCTGATCGTGCCGTGGAACTTCCCGTTGGTGACCAGCGCCTGGAAGCTCGCTCCGGCCCTGGCCGCGGGTTGCACCGTGGTGCTCAAGCCCTCGGAAGTTACCCCACTGATCGAACTAGCCTACGGCCAGATCGCCGACGCGATTGGCCTGCCGGCAGGCGTGGTGAACATCGTCAACGGCAAGGCCGAAACCGGCGCTGCGCTAAGCAGCCACAACGGCCTGGACAAGCTGTCGTTCACCGGCAGCAACAGTGTCGGCAGCCAGGTGATGCGCAGCGCATCGGCGCAGTGCCGGCCAGTGACACTGGAGCTGGGCGGCAAGTCGGCGATCGTGGTGTTCGATGATTGTGATGTCGACCAGGCGGTGGCGTGGATCGTCGCCGGTATCAGCTGGAACGCCGGGCAGATGTGCTCGGCCACGTCGCGGCTGCTGGTGCAGGACGGCATTGCCGATGCATTGCTGCCGCGTTTGCAGGCCGCACTGGAACAGCTACGGGTGGGCAACCCGCTGACCGAGGAAGTCGACATGGGGCCGCTGACCAGCCAGGCGCAGTGGCTGAAAGTGGCCAGCTACTTTGCCACGGCGCGGGAAGAAGGCTTGCGCTGCCTGGCCGGTGGCAAGGCGCTGGACCGTGAGGGCTGGTTCGTCAGCCCGACGTTGTACACCGATGTGCCCAAGGGCAGCCGCCTGTGGAGCGAGGAAATCTTCGGCCCGGTGCTGTGCGCACGGCGCTTCGCTACCGAGGAGCAGGCGATTGCCGAAGCCAACGACAGCCGCTTCGGGCTGGTGGCTACCGTGTGCTCTGCCGACCTGGAACGCGCCGAGCGGGTGGCCGACGCGCTGGAAGTTGGCCATGTGTGGATCAACTCGGTGCAGGCGGTGTTCGTCGAGACCTCGTGGGGCGGCACCAAGGGCAGTGGAATCGGGCGGGAGCTCGGGCCTTGGGGCCTGGCGGCCTATCAGTCGGTCAAGCATGTGACGCGGTGCCTCGGCTGATTATTTCAGCGACATCATCATCGTCTTGGGTGACAGCTCGGGGCAGAGGCGGAAGCCAGCATTTTTGGCATAGAACTTCTCCAGCCGCTCGCTAAGGGGACGCACGATCATCGCGACGCAGCCCACGACCTCCGAGGCGGCCAGTGCTCGTTCGATCGCATCCTGCAGGAGGTCGGTTGCCACACCCTGCCCCGCAGCCTGGCGGGTTACACCCATGCGCCCCAATACGACCACCGGCAGGTGGTCAGGCGCATTGCGGCGCAGGCGAGCCGATATACCGTGGCCCCGTGCCACAGACCCATTCGACAACGTGTAAAAACCAGCGACGGCGTTGGTGCCTGCAAAACAGCTGACATAGACCACCGCGTGCTTGGCATGCTGGGCCTTCAGTGCCTTGTCCCACAAGTAGCTGTTGATGGAAGCTTCCCCACAATCGAACTGGCCAAGGTCATGGTCCGCGTTCAACACTTGTGGAGCACTCAGCGCCAGCGCTTCGGCCTTGCCAGCAGCTTCTTCACGCATTCGTTGCTCCTGATAGGGTTGTCTTCCAGTGCCTGGGTGAATGCGTCATAGGCTTGTTCATCAAGCAGGAACAAGCGTTGCTCCATGAGCACTTCCTCGGCCCGCTTGCAGGCAGCTTCAAGCACAAAGCTGGTGCGATCACCGCCAACAACTTCAACTGCAGCGTCGATCAGGTCGCGGCGATGCTCGGCAACCCTCATGTTCAATGGCACCGTTTTACTGCGGTCCCGTGTATGCACTTCACCCATGGATGACTCCTCGCCCGTACCACGCGGGCCACCAGATCGACCCATTCTGTCGACTAGGCAAAGCCTACGAAAGCGTAACGCAAATGTATAGCTGTAAATCAGTTTGCGTTACGAACGGTCATCCAGTTCCGGGGAGCCACGCCAGGTCCGTGCGAGCAGGTTCACCCGCGAAGAGCCAGACCAGGAAACACAAACCTCTGTCCCGCGTGACTTTCCCCTTCCCGCGCAAAGTCCCACTTCCTGGTACCCCCACAATCACAACACCAGGTCGGACCACCCATGCACCCTCATCGCACCGCCTTGCACAACGAACTGCACGCCCGCCCGTCGCTGTACTTCGACGGCCCGGCGCATGTCTTCCACCTGGCCCTGCTCGGCGGCGATGCTGCCTGTACGGCGCTGCTGCAACGTTGCTGCCCGGATGCCGTGGACACCGCAGCCGCCCAAGGCATCACCTGCCTCAATGGCCAGCCGTTCAAGTGGGAAAGGCACACCGAGTTCTTCACCCTGACGCTGGTGGTGCCCTGCACTGCCGCCGGCACTGAGTGGCAGGCCCTACCCCCGGTCCTGGTCGACGCTATCGCCCCGCAAGCTGCGCAGGTGATCAACGCCGTGCAGATACTGGTACGCGATGAACAGGACCTGGACCTGGCCCCCTACGGTTTCAAGGACCCCTGCGGTTCATGCGTAGGCGGTGGTGACGCGGTGGTGTGGAGCGATTTCCGCCTGACCGAAGACGGCAGCAACCGCTTGCTGTTCATCAACCGCCGCCTCAATGCCTACCGCCAGGGCCGCATGATTCGCCGCCTGCTGGAAATCGAGACCTACCGCATGATGGCCTCGCTGACGCTGACCACGGCCAAGCAGTTGAGCCAGGAACTGGATGCCTTCGACAAGACCCTGGTCAGCCTGTCGGAGCGCAGCGCCGGCGGGGACGGCCATGACTCCAAAGGGTTGCTGGACGCCATCGCCCACCTGTCACGCCAGGTGGTCAGCCGCACAGTCAGAACCCGCCACCGCTTCGGTGCCACCCAGGCGTATGCGCAACTGGTGTTCGAGCGCCTGGGCGAACTGCGCGAAAGCCACGTGGGCGACTGCCAGCGCCTGGGGGTGTTCATCGAGCGCCGATTCAAGCCCACCGTGCGCTACTGCGCGGCCACCGAACAGCGGCTGGAGCAGTTGGCGAAGAATGTGGCCAACCTGGGCGACCTGTTGCAGGCGCGGGTGCAGGTGGAAATGGAAGAACAGAATGCCGGGATCTTGCGCAGCCTCAATACCCGGGCCGATGCCCAGGTGAAGATCCAGCGGGCAGTGGAGGGGCTGTCGATCATTGCCATCACCTACTACCTGCTGAACCTGTTCAAGTTGCTGTATGGCGGGTTGAATGTGCTGGGGCTGGGGTTGACGGCGCGTGACGGCTTGATGGCCATGGCGCCGCCGGTTTTGCTGGTGCTGCTGGTGATTCTGCTGAGGATCAGGCAGGCCAAGCAGCATTGAAGCCGGGGGCGCTTGGCGCCCCAGGCATTTACACCGGCTCGTCAGCCGGCCGCCCGCCCTCTTGCACCAGCACCATGCTCTGCGGCGAGGACAGGGCGATCCCCTCGTCACGCAACCGGCCAAGGATGGTGAACAGCAGATCGCTGCGGGTACCGGAGACCTGCCGCGGCCCCGCCACGTAGCCACTTACGCCGATCACCATGCCGCTTGCAGTCAGGTCCTTGAACGACACCGAAGTAGCCGGCGCATCCAGAATCGCCTCATGCTCGTGGTACGCCGCCAGCAGCAGTTCACGTACCCGATTGGCATCGGTCTCCAATGGCAAGGTCAGGGTAATGCCGACCACACCCAGCGCATTGCCCATGGTCACGTTGCGCACGTTCTGCGAAATGAACTGCGAGTTGGGCACGATCACCGTCGAACGGTCGGACATCTGGATCTCGGTGGCGCGCACGTTGATGCGGCGGATATCGCCCTCGACGCCGGCCAGACTGACCCAGTCGCCCACCTTCACCGGGCGCTCGGTCAGCAGGATCAAGCCGGAGATGAAGTTCTGCACGATCTGCTGCAAGCCGAAACCGATACCCACCGACAGGGCACTGACCACCCAGGTCAGGCTGGTGAGGTTGATGCGCAGGGTCGACATCACCAGCATGGCCAGGAACAGGAAGCCCAGGTAACCCACCAGGGTCACCAGCGAGGCGCGCATGCCAGCATCCATGTCGGTTTCCGGCAGCAGGCGCTCGCTCAGCCAGCGCTTGACCACACGGATGCCGAACAGGCCACCGAAGAACATCACCAGCGCCAGCAGAATGTCCTGGGGCACGATATTCAGGTTGCCGAGCACCTTGCCACCGGTGCCGTCCCAGTCACCCAGGCTGAGCAGCAATTCACCCGGGCTGGTACCCGACGGCATCAGTGCCAGCAACAAGGCCAGGAACAGCAGCACCGTACGGCCGATACCGGCAAGAATGGTGCTGGCCTGCGCCTGGTGGCGCGGCGCCAGGCCCAGGCTTGACGCCAGTGCCAGGCCACCTGGCTGCCGTGGTGACAGCAGGGTTTCGCAGAGGTCGCCCAAGAAGGTGGTCAGCAGGTAGGCACAGGTGGCTACCAGGCTTACCCACAGCAACTTGGCAGTCAGGAAGTAGGCAAGCGTGAGGTAGCCGGTGAGCAGCGCCAGCAAGATCAGCACCAGCCACACCACCATCACGAACGGGATCAGCCCCGCCAGGCCAGTGGGGCGCTCCAGGTCATGCTTGCGCAGGGTACGCCGGTAACGCAGCAAGGCGACCGCAAAAATGATCGCAACCACCAGCGCGGTCACGCCGTTGACGGCCACCGTCAGCGCCAGGCTGGCGCCGATCACGCTGTTGATGCGCTCCAGGGTCACCATCACCATCAGCGCCAGGGCCAGCAACTTGGGGAACCAGCCCAGTGCCGTGGCCACTTCGTCGTGAATGGCGGGCAGGCGCCAGGACGGGCGTTGCAGCATCAACATGGCGCGGCCAAGCCCGGTGATGAAGGCGCTGAACACCACCAGCGTGAGCACGTGGTTGGTCAGGCTGGCAATGTCCGAGCCCAGCTCGGCGCTGCTTTCAAGGCCCCAACGCAGCAACGACACAGAGCCCGCAATGGTGCCCAGGGTTGCCAGGCTGACACCCAGCGCCAGGGCACTGCGGCGCAACCGGCCTTCGGGCAGCCAGCGCACCATGGCATGGGCCAGCGAGCGCTCGATCAAGCCTCGCACCACTGTCCACACCAGGATCGCCGCCACCAGGCTGGCGATGAACACCCAGCGGTGGTCAGCGTTGAAAGCGCTGGCCACGGCGTCGGCCGTTTCGCCACGCAGGTCACGCAGGCGGGCGACGTCATCCTGGGTGGGGCGGATAATGCTTTGCCAGAATGCCGGGCTCAGCGGCGAGGCTGCGCGACTGGTGATCTGCGAGTTGAACTGGCTGCGGCGCAGGTTGACGATTTGCGTGGACAGGTCACGGGCCGACTGGGTCAGCTTGGTGGCCTGGTCCTGTTGCGCTACCAGGGCCTTTTTCTCGGCTTGCAGCTCTTTGCGCTGCTGGGTCAGGGTGGCGGCCTCGTCCGGTTGCACCGGGCCGATGACCTTGAGCTTGTCATCGAGTTTTTCCACATCGGCAGTGCGCAGGGCACTCAATGCATCGGCCTGGCGCTGAACCTGCACTGCCGCCAGGCGCAGCTGCGCCAGCAGGTCGTCGTTGGCTTCGCTGGTGACACCTTGGCGGATCTGGTCCAGGCGGTCGCTCAGCTGCTCGACGCTGGCGTTCTCATCCAGCGTGGGCGCTTCTGCACTCGCCAGGTTCGACAACGGCGTGGCCGGTGCCGACCAGGCCGGGCTGGCAAGCGCCAGCAGCAGGACCATCAGGGCCATCAGGCCTGGGCAATAACGGGCAAGGCTGGGGCGCCTCATCGAATATTCCTCTTTACAATTCGATTTGGCGGGGGATTCTACGCGGCTTCAGGCAATCAGGAGAGTGCCGTTTCTCGCCTGAGCAGTTGCTGTTTGCGCTCCACGCCCCAGCGGTAGCCGCTGATGTCGCCGTCCCGGCGTACCACCCGGTGGCAGGGAATGGCCACGGCGATGTGATTGGCCGCGCAGGCCATGGCTACCGCACGCACCGCCTTGGGCGCGCCGATGCGCTCGGCGATGTCGGTGTAGCTGACCCGGCTGCCGGCCGGCACCTCGCGCAGGGCTTGCCACACCCGCTCCTGGAAGGCCGTGCCTTGCACATCCAGCGGCAAGGCCAGGCCCAGTGCCGGGGCTTCGACAAAGCCGACCACTTCGGCTACCAGCTGTTCATAGGCGCTGTCGCCACCGATCAGGTGGGCCTTGGGGAACTGATCCTGCAGGTCGTGCAGCAAGGTCTCGGGGTCATCACCGAGCAGGATCGCGCAAATGCCCTTTTCACTCTGGGCCACCAGAATCGCCCCCAGTGAACACTGGCCGAGCGCAAAGTGGATGGTTGCCCCGGCGCCACCTGCGCGGTACTGGCGGGGGCGCATGCCCAGGCGCTGGTCGGCGCTTTCGTAGAAGCGGCTGTTGGAGTTGTAGCCGGAATCGTAGATGGCATCGGTGACCGAGCGCTGGCCGTCTTTCAGATGAGCGCGCAGGCGCCGGGCGCGGAAGGCGGTGGCGTAGGCCTTGGGGGTAAGGCCGGTTTCGGCCTTGAACAGGCGGTGCAGGTGGAAGGCGCTGACGGCCAGTTGCGCGCTGAGCTGGTCAAGGCTGGGCGCCGGGTAGCTGGTTTCAATCAGGCGGCAGGCCCGGGTGACCAACTGGCTGTGGCGAGTGGCGCTGGCCTTTGGGGTAGCCGAGCAACGCTTGCATGCGCGATAGCCGGCTGCTTCGGCGGCGGCGGGGGTGTCGTAGAACTCGACGTTGCTGCGCTTGGCCAGGCGTGATTTGCAGCTGGGCTGGCAGTAGATGCCGGTGGTGCGCACGGCATAGACGAATTGGCCGGCGGCGGCCGAATCACGGGATTCCACGGCTTGCCAGCGTTGGTCTGGGGTGATGTAAGGGGGCATGGTAAGTGTCCAGATAGGGGGTTGCCTGTGCCGGCCTCTTCGCGGGTGAACCCGCTCCCACAGGGGCCGCGTGTTCTCGCAAGCTGCAGCTCAGGCGCGCCAGAGGTACCAGGCCGCCACGGTACGATACGGCCGCCAGCCGCCGCCCAGCGAGCGCATCTGTGCCGGCGTCGGTGCCTTGTCCAGGCCCTTGAGCCGCCGATATCCCTCGCGCACGCCAAAATCGTCCACGGGCAGGATGTCCGAACGCTCCAGGCTGTAGATAAGCAGCATCTCCACCGTCCACCGCCCTACCCCGCGCAGCGCCACCAGGCGCTCGATCAAGGCCTCGTCGGTCATGCTCAAGGCCTGCTCCCGCGTGGGCACCAGGCCGTCCAGCCGGGCTTGGGCAATGCCCCGGACCGTCGCCAGCTTGCTCGCCGAAAAACCACAAGCGCGCATCGCCTCCGGGGTAACCGCCAACAACTGCTCCGGCTGCGGGAATGGCTGCTGCGGGAACAGCGCCAGCAACCGCCCGAGTATCGCCTCGGCGGCACGGGCATGCAGTTGCTGGTAGGCAATCGCCCGCACCAGCGCCTCGTAAGGCTCACGCCCTGGCGTCGCCTGGTGCAGGCAGGGGCCGATCGCCGCAATGTGCCGCGACCAGTCCGGGTCGATTGCAGCCAGCTGTTCACTGGCTGCGCGATAGGCTGCGGGGGTTAGGTCGGCCAGGATCATGGCATCTCCATCGGGTCGATTGCAGGTCCAGCTTAGCCCAACCGTTCATCGGGGAAACGCCGGTTCTTGCGCGGCTAATTCCTGGCATACCATTGATCGGCACTGTCGTCCCCGCATAGAATTGAGAACTATTCACAATCACATCCATCACGGGACCGGGCCTTCGCGACGATGCAGATCAACGACACGTTCAAGCCGGCCGAGGTCGCCCTGCTCTATCAGTCCCACCACGCCTGGCTGCGCAGCTGGTTGCGCAGCCGGGTCGGTTGCAATGAACACGCGGCAGACCTGGCCCAGGATACCTTCGTGCGCTTGTTGCGTGCTCGCCAGGTGTCACCGCTGAAAGAGCCGCGGGCCTACCTTGGCAGCATCGCCCGCGGCCTGATGATCGACCAGTACCGCCGCCGCGCGCTGGAGCGGGCCTACCAGGAAAGCCTGGCGCACCTGCCCGAGGCCGAAGTGCCCAGCGAAGAGCACCGCCTGATCATCCTCGATAGCCTTGAACGCCTGGACCGGGCCTTGCACCAGCTGAAGCCACGTGCCCGCCAGGCATTTCTGCTGGCCCAACTCGATGGCTTGAGCATCGCCCAGGTTGCCCAGCAACTGGCGGTGTCCCGGGCCACTGTCGAGCGCGACCTGGCCAAAGCCCTGGGCGTCTGTTACCGGGTGCGTTATGCCGATGCCTGATGGCGCGCCCGCGCAGGCGCAGGTCGACCAGGCCATCGACTGGCTGGTCAAGCTCCGCTTCGACCGCCCCAGCCCGCGTACCGAGCAGCAGTTCCAGCAGTGGCTGGCCAGTCACCCACACAACCCCTTGGCCTGGCAACGGGTCAGCCAGCTCGGCGAGGAACTGGCGGGGCTGCCCAAGGACCTGAGCCGGCGCACCCTGGACGGCAGCCAGCGCCAACGCATCAGCCGCCGCGACCAACTCAAGCTGCTGATGCTGCTGGCCGTGGGCGGCAGCCTGGGCTGGGCCGCACGCGAGCCGTTGGGCCTGCCGGAATTGCTGGCCGACAGCAGCACTGAAACCGGTGAGCGCCGCCAGCTGCAAGGCAGCGACGGCAGCCTTATCCAGCTCAACACTGCCAGCGCCATCGACCTGCGCTACAGCGCCGAGGAACGCCAGTTGCAGCTGGTGCGCGGCGAGGTGAGCCTGGACAGCAACCGCGACGACAACCGCCCGTTCCGCATCGACACCCGCCTCGGCCCGTTGGCCACCCGCGACGGCCAGTTGTTGCTGCGCGAAAACGATCGCGGCCTGCTGCTGACCGTGCGCCGTGGCGAGGTCACGCTGTTCCCCGCCTCGGCCGCACCCCGGCAGGTGCTGGCCGGCCAGACCTTGCAAGTGTCGGCCAATGGCAGCGTGCAGCCTGTGCAACTGCACAGCGACCCTTGGGGCTGGACCGACGGTGTACTCAGCGTGCAACAGATGCCGCTGGGCGAATTTGTCGCCGAACTTGCACGGTATCGCCCCGGCCTGCTGCGCTGCGCGCCCGAAGTAGCTGGCCTGAAGGTATCCGGTACCTACCAGTTGGCCGACATCGGCGAGATTCTGCACTTGCTTACCCACAGCCTGCCGGTGCGGGTCGACTACCGCACGCGCTACTGGGTGAGCATCAGCGCCGTGTGAACGCTCAGTCCGCCAAGGCTCGCAAGCGCCCCGCGCGCCGGTACGACTGCCGGGCAAAGCACACGAACAGCCCGGCCATCAGTGCCAGCGCCATAGGCAGACCATGCGGCGCCACGCCCATCGCCGCGCCACTGACCAGGGGCCCGACCAGGCTACCTACGCCCCACAGCAAGCCCACGCTGGCGTTGGCGGTGACCAGGTCCTGACCCTTGAAGCGCTGCCCGATCAGCACCAGCGCCAGGGTATAGATACCCCCCGCCACCGCGCCCAGCACCACCAGCAGCGGCCACAGCAGCCAGGTCAGCCCCAGCAGCCAGGGCAAACCGATCCCGATCGACATCGCCACCAGCCCGCACACCAGGTGCAGCCCGGTGCGCTCCACCCGGTCGGCCAGCCAGCCCAGCGGCAGCTGGAACAGCATGTCGCCGGCAAACACCACGGTCACCATCAATGCGGCCACACCTACCGCAAAGCCATGACTGGTGGCGTAGACGGGTAGCAGCGACAGCACTACGGCATCGAAGAACGAGAAGAACAGCACGGCCACGCACAAGGCCGGTGCCACCCGAAAGAACCCGGCCAGGCCGAAGCTCTTTTCGCCTTCTTCATGTTCGACATGGTCGTTGGGTACTGTAAACACGATGCACAGCAGCGCCAGACCATAGCAGGCGGTAACCACACCGGTGATCCACGGGCTGTGGGCGCCCAGCACTGCCAGCATGGCCGGGCCGAGCACCTGGAAGCCGGTAAAACTGGTGGCATACAGCGCCATGATCTTGCCGCGGTTGTGTTCCGGGCACAGTTCGTTGACCCACGACTCGCCAAGGATGATGGCGATACCCATGCCAAGCCCCAACCCCAGGCGCAGCAGCGCCAGCAGCCACAGCGAGGCGAACGCCGACTCGAGCAGGGCGATGCTCACCGTGCACAGGCTGAAACACAGCAGATAGATGGTACGCCGGGTGAGATGACGGCAGCAGGCGTCGACCAGGAACGCCGACAGCATCATGCCCGCAGCAGGGATGGCCGAGATGATGCCGATTTCCAGGGTACTCGCCCCTGCCTCATGCAGGCGCAGCGACACCAGCGGCAGGCTGGCCCCGAGGCTGAAGCCCACGACCGAAACGGCGAACAACAGGCCCGCCAGCAAACGCATGTTCATGTACCACTCCTTGCAAACCGAAAAGACGTGCAGACACAGGCGCGCACGCCCAGGTAGCGCGCGACGCAACAGCGCAGATCAGTTCAGGCGAGGTGTGGCGAGAAGGTGAAGGCAAACAGCACGCTGCGGCGGCGCTTGAGCACCGTGTCGCTCGGCCACGCACGACGCAGGGCCTGGAGGGCAGGCTGGTGGGCGTATGGGAGGGACCGGGTACGGCGCATTGCTTGGGCTACTACGCAGGTGGTTGGGAAAACAGACGCGGCACTCTAGGCGAAGGTGGTCAGGTCGTCAATCGTCGGCACCTGGGTGCCTGACCTGCTGTCGCGGACACTGTAGGAGCGGCCTTGTGTCGCGATGGGCTGCGCAGCAGCCCCGGGATTTCAGCTTCGCTGCATAGATCGCCGGGGCCGCTGCGCAGCCCATCGCGACACAAGGCCGCTCCTACAAAGAGCAGATGAGCCGGCGCTTCAGCGCTTGCCGGTATTGGGCAGGAACACCGCCAGCAAGCCGAACAATGGCAGGAACGAGCACAGCCCATACACGTATTCGATGCCACGCAGGTCGGCGACATAGCCCAGCAGCGCAGCGCCAATGCCGCCAAAGCCGAACATCAGCCCGAAGAAGATCCCGGCAATCATGCCCACGCTGCCCGGCACCAGCTCTTGTGCATACACCACGATCGCGGAAAACGCCGAAGCCAGGATGAAGCCGATCACCACGCTCAGCACGGTGGTCCAGAACAGGTCGGCATACGGCAGCGCCAGGGTGAACGGCGTCACGCCCAGGATCGAGAACCAGATCACCGCCTTGCGCCCGATGCGATCACCAATCGGCCCGCCGAAGAAGGTACCCGCCGCCACCGCGCCCAGGAACAGGAACAGGTGCAGCTGCGAGCTGGCCACCGACACATCGAACTTCTCGATCAGGTAGAAGGTGAAGTAGCTGGTGAAGCTGGCCATGTAGAAATACTTGGAGAACACCAGCAGGCCCAGCACGATCAACGCCGCTATTACCCGCCCGCGGGAAATGCCATGGGTTGCCTGTACCGCCTTGCGCGCCTTGGCCTGGTTGAGGTGTTCCTTGTACCAGCCACGCAGCATCAGGGTGACGCCGAGGAAGAACAGCGCCGCCAGGCCGAACCAGGCGACATGGGTCTGGCCGAACGGAATCACGATGGCCGCCGCCAGCAGCGGGCCCAGGGCCGAACCGGTGTTGCCGCCGACCTGGAAGGTAGACTGCGCCAGGCCAAAACGCCCACCCGATGCCAGGCGCGCAATACGCGAGGTTTCCGGGTGGAAGGTTGACGAGCCAATCCCCACCAGCGCCGACGCCAGCAAGATCATCGGGAAGCTGCCGACGAAGGCCAGCATCACGATGCCCACCAGCGTGCACAGGGTGCCCAGCGGCAGCAGGTTGGGCGACGGCCTGCGGTCGGTGAAAAAGCCCACCCAGGGCTGCAGCAACGATGCGGTTATCTGGAACGTCAGGGTGATCAGGCCGATCTGGGCGAAGCTCAGGTCGTAGTTGGCCTTGAGCATCGGGTAGATCGCCGGCAGCACCGCCTGGATCAGGTCGTTGATCAGATGCGCCAGGGCGCAGAAACCGATGATGCGCATCACCAGCGGCGTGGCCGGGCTCGCTGCTGCGCTGGTGGACGCCGTGGTGGCGCTACTGGTGGCCATGTGCCTGAATCTCCGTCCGCAGTTTGGGATCCGATTATCGGGAAACAAATAGATACATAGCTACCTTTTTTATCCCTCTGTCGTGTCTTACTTGAAAATGGTTCTCAATATAATTAGCATCCTTGACTCATACCCCTGTCATCGTTGGGCAAAACGGCCCTTACCGCGAGCAGACCGATCCCATGAGCCCGATGCCCGCCAAACAGTTCCAGCCCGACCCTCAGCAGGAAGCGCTGGAATGGTTTTCGCTGTTGCGCCAGCCCGGTTGCGATGAAGCCCAGCGCCAGGCCTTCGCCGCCTGGTGCCAGGTGCCCCATAACGCCCAAGCCTACGCAGAGCTGGAAACTTTCTGGCAACAGCTGCAACCAGCACCTGCCCGCCCTCGCCCACAGCAGATAAGCGTGCGCCGCAGCCAGGTGAGCAAGTGGTTGGCACTGGCTTTCCTGCTGGGGGTGGGCGCCGCTGCCTATCTGTACTGGCCGCTGATGCAACGCTTGGCCAGCGAGCTGCACACCGCGGTGGGCGAGCGCCGCAGTACGCGCCTGGCCGACGGCACGACACTGAACCTGGACAGCGCCAGCGCAATGAACGTCGACCTGCGCGGCCGCACCCGCCAGCTGCACCTGGTGCAGGGTCAGGTGTACATTGAAGTGATGCTCGATGGGCGGGCCATGGAAGTGGACGTAGGCAACGCGCGCATCCAGGTGTTCGGCACCCGCCTGCAGGTCGCCCGGCATGCAGGGCATGACGAGCTGGTGGTCCTCAGTGGCAAGGCCATGGTCATCCAGGGTGGTGAGCAGCGCATGGTTTCGACCGGCGAGCGGGTAACCTTCGATGACACCCGCATCGCCCCGGTGCAAAAAGCCGACCTGCAAACCGCCGACAGTTGGCGCACTGGGCGCCTGGAAGCCACCGACATGCCACTGGGGCAGGTGCTTGAGCGCCTTGCCGGCTATCAGGGGCAAAGGTTATGGATGATGGATGCACAAGTGGCCCATCGGCGCGTGAGCGGCGATTTCGACCTCGACCGGCCTGCTGCAAGCCTGGAATCGCTGGCTGCGGCCCAGCATCTGCAACTGCAGGGCGTGCTCGGGCACTGGCTGGTAGTGCGCTGAAACCGAACCCGGCCGCTAAGTTTTTGAAAGCGTGCAAATTTTTTTTGAAATGAGTGTTGACAGGGGGGGCGTTCAAGAGAATAATGCGCGCCA
>NZ_JABMCN010000409.1 GCF_013179515.1 Pseudomonas sp. CM27 | reverse complement strand
GCGCTGTAATGGCCGGTGAAGGTGAACAGCAGCCCCAGCGCAATGGTGGTCAGGCCGAGGATCAGGTTCAGCTTGTGCTGGCCGGCGAACTGTACCGGTGCGCCCTGGAACAGGCGGAACTTGTACTTGCCCGACAGCTTGCCGAAGGCGATCACCGAACCGGAGAAGGTGACTGCACCGATGGCTGCACCGAGGAACAGCTCCAGGCGGTTGCCGGTGGGGATCGGGTCGCTGATGGCGGCAACGATACCCATAGATTGCGGTTCGAGCACGGCGGCGATGGCGATGAAAACCGCAGCCAGGCCGATCATGCTGTGCATGAAGGCGACCAGCTCGGGCATCTTGGTCATCTCGACGCGCTTGGCCATGATCGAGCCGGCGGTGCCGCCGATCAGCAGGCCGACCAGCACGTAGCCGATGCCGGTGGTAGCCCCGCCGTTGCCAACAGAGAGCGCCGCGAGCTTATAGATGAGGCCCACCGTCGTGAGGATGGCGATCCCCATGCCGATCATGCCGTACAGGTTGCCGCGCCGCGACGTGGTCGGGTGCGACAGGCCCTTGAGCGCCTGAATGAAGCAGATCGAGGCGACGAGGTAGAGGAGCGTTACCAGATTCATGCTCATGCTTACTTCTGCGCCTCGTTCTTGGTTTTCTTCTTGAACATCTCAAGCATGCGGCGGGTGACCAGGAAGCCACCGAACACGTTGACTGCGGCCAGCGCTACGGCAAGGGTACCCATCAGCTTGCCTGCCGGGGTCACGGTCAGCGCGGCGGCCAACATGGCGCCAACGATGACGATCGCCGAAATGGCGTTGGTCACGGCCATCAATGGGGTGTGCAGCGCCGGGGTGACGTTCCAGACCACGTGGTAACCCACATAAATGGCCAGCACGAAGATGATCAGGTTGTAGATGCCATGGGAAATCAGCATGTCTTCCATTGTCGTGCTCCTTAGCCGTTCTTGCGGACGACTTGACCATCGCGGCACATCAGGCAGGCCGCGACGATGTCGTCTTCGAGGTTGATGACCAGTGCGCCGTCCTTGTCGAACAGCAGCTTCGTGAAGTCCAGCAGGTTGCGTGCGTACAGCGCCGACGCATCGGCACCCACCTGGGCCGGCAGGTTGGTGGGGCCGACGATGGTCACCCCGTTCTGTTGCACCACTTGGTCGGCGACGGTGAGCGGGCAGTTGCCGCCCTGGGCTGCGGCGAGGTCGATGACCACCGAACCTGGCTTCATCTGCGCAACGGTTTCGGCACTGAGCAGGGTCGGCGCCTTGCGCCCGGGAATCAGCGCCGTGGTGATGACGATATCCGCCTGCTTGGCACGCTCATGCACGGCCTGGGCCTGGCGTTGCATCCAGCTTGCCGGCATTGGTCGCGCATATCCGCCGACGCCTTCGGCGCATTCGCGCTCCTCGTCGGTCTCGTAGGGGACGTCGAGGAATTTGGCGCCCAGCGATTCGATCTGCTCCTTCACTGCCGGGCGCACATCAGACGCTTCGATCACTGCCCCCAGCCGCTTCGCCGTGGCGATGGCCTGCAGACCGGCAACGCCCGCCCCAAGGATCAGTACCCGTGCGGCCTTTACGGTGCCGGCCGCCGTCATCAGCATGGGCATGAAGCGCGGGTAGTGATGGGCAGCCAGCAACACTGCCTTGTAACCGGCGATGTTGGCTTGCGACGACAGCACGTCCAGGCTTTGTGCCCGTGAGGTGCGTGGCGCGGCTTCAAGGGCAAAGGCGGTAATACCGCGTTCGGCCATCTTGCCGATCAGCTCGCTGTTGAAGGGGTTGAGCATGCCCGCCAGCAGGCTGCCGCTGTTGATCAGGGCCAGCTCCTGGTCGTTGGGCGCGACCACCTTGAGTACCAATTGGGCGCCGTAGGCATCGGCCGCACTCCCCAGGGAAGCGCCCACGGCCTCATAGGCACTGTCCGGAATGCTGGCGTTTAGCCCTGCCCCCCGTTGGACGGTGACCTGATGGCCCTGGCCAATCAGTTTCTTGATGGTTTCCGGGGTCGCTGCGACCCTTGTCTCACCGGTCTGCGTCTCGAGAGGAACACCAATGTGCACGACTATTTCTCCTGCGGTGACCTTTGTCTTTGTAAAAGCCAGCACACTGCGGATGGTGAGCTGGGGCGGCTGTGGAGCGCCAACCCGCCGTATCCCGGGCGGGCGAAGCATTTTGCAGACGAA
>NZ_JABMCN010000408.1 GCF_013179515.1 Pseudomonas sp. CM27 | reverse complement strand
CGAATTGAGGTTGCGAGGTGTTCACCGCAAGATTTTTAGCGCCTGTGAAATCGAGCGCCGCCCGCGCGGCGCTTCGCGGGTAAATCGGATCGCCGCACCGCCGCTCCCACATTTGCTGCAACGTACCAACCCTGACAGGCCATGGTTGCCAGCCTTGTTGGCTCGACTGGATTTATGGGTGGGCCACACTGCAGCCTCACCTGTCTCAAGCCAAACACCAAGGCGGGCAACCCTCTCTCACAGGCATGGCCACGTTGCAACAAATGTGGGAGCGGCGGTGCGGCGATCCGATTTACCCGCGAAGCGCCGCGCGGGCGGCGCTCGGTTTCACAGGCGCCGCAAAACTTTCGCCAATCCCAACGGTCTACCGCCCCAAGCGCTTCCCCCAATCACCGCCATGCCCCTGCGCACAAGCCTCTTCACTGTCGAACCGCACATGCCATGCCGGATGATCCAGTGCTATGCCCGCCGCCTCCAACGCTTGTGCAGTCAGCACCAGCATGCGCGTCTTGGCGTCGCCCGTCATGGCTGCAGCCTTGTCGGCTTCTTGCTCGAACACCCAGGTTATGCGCAAGCTGGCCGGAAAATCCTCAGGATCGAGCCGGTGGGTCAGCCAGCTGAAGCCGATGATTTCTGCCTTGGCAGTTTCGCAGGCATCGGTCAGGCATATCACCAGTTCACGCTCCAGTCTGGCCATTTCACGCTTGCCAGATGCCTTCACAGGTTTGCCTCGTCGTCGATCTGCTGACAGAACCGCAGCCGGTTACCGAACGGGTCCCACACCTGCATCTGCAAGCCCCAGTCCAGGCGCTCGGCTTCGGGCCGCGCGTAGCCGTACTGTTTCGCTTGCAGTTCATGCTCCAGCGCGCGCAGGTCGTCGATGCGGGCGAACACCGTCGAGCCGGGGCACGCGTCACCATGGTGTTCGGAAAGGTGCAGGATCAGGCTGTCACGATGAACCTGCATGTACAGCGGCAGGTCCGGGCTGAAGCGGTGTTCCCAGTCCAGCGTGAAACCGAGAAATTCGAGGTAGAACTCCCTGGCCTTTTCGACCGAGAAGATACGCAGCACCGGGATGGCGGGAGCGAGGGGCATGGGGCGTCCTTGACCGTGGGCAAAGACGCTACTCTAGCGCAGTTGCGCAACCTGTGGTTGACCACCCGCCAGCCACTGCGTAGCCTTGCCAGTTCGAGGTTCTTCGGCCAGGCCGAAGCTAAGACGGGAACGCGGTACAAGCCGCGGCTGCCCCCGCAACTGTAAGCACCGACAACGGATCGACACAGCCACTGCGCCAACGCGCGGGAAGGCGTCATCCCGCCAGCCTGGCTTCAGCCGGCAACTGGAACGGTGCCAGCCAGGAGACCTGCCTCGCAACGTTTTCGACTTTCAACCGGGCGGGGTGATCCGGTGGCGAACAAGCCCGGCCGGCCTGGCCTGCGGCTGTCGTCCTGCATGCCCGCGCCATTCTGCCAAGGGCACTGCGACATGAAAACACTGGCCAAGCTCCCCGTCACCATCGTTACCGGCTTCCTCGGTTCGGGCAAGACCACCTTGCTGCGGCACATGCTCGACAACGCCCAGGGCCGCCGTATCGCGGTCATCGTCAACGAGTTCGGCGAGCTGGGCATCGACGGCGAAATCCTCAAGCAGTGCAGCATCGGCTGCACCGAGGAAGAAGCCAGCGGCCGCGTCTACGAGCTGGCCAACGGCTGCCTGTGCTGCACCGTGCAGGAAGAATTCTTCCCGGTGATGCGCGAGCTGGTGGCGCGCCGTGGCGACCTCGACCACATCCTCATCGAAACCAGTGGCCTGGCCCTGCCCAAGCCGCTGGTACAGGCCTTCCAGTGGCCGGAAATCCGCAACGCTTGCACGGTCGACGCGGTGATCACCGTGGTCGACAGCCCGGCGGTAGCCGCCGGCACCTTCGCCGCCTACCCGGACCAGGTCGATGCCCAGCGCAAGCTCGACCCTAACCTGGACCACGAATCGCCGCTGCACGAACTGTTCGCCGACCAGCTGGCCAGCGCCGACCTGGTGGTGCTGAACAAGGCCGACCTGATCGATGCCGAGGGCTTGGCCAAAGTGCGTGCCGAAGTGGCCGAAGAACTGCCGCCAGCGGTCAAGGTGATCGAGGCCAGCAGCGGCAAGTTGCCAATTGACGTGCTGCTGGGCGTGGGTGCCGAGTCCGAGGCGCACATCGATGGC
>NZ_JABMCN010000407.1 GCF_013179515.1 Pseudomonas sp. CM27 | reverse complement strand
CGTCCGAGGTCATGTGGGCAAGTATCATCGCACTGGCCGCGATCAACGCTGCGATGACAGCAGTGGCAGATGCTATAGCGTGGATCAGGCTGGCGGTGCCTGCTGAGATATCCGGCATGAAAAGGTTCTTGAGGTTAAAGGTTTTCATCGTTTCACGATCGGGAAGACGGGCAACATGGGGACCTGTCTCGGGTACACGTAGAGTTTCACAGTGCGCGACGCAGCGGCAGAGTGCCATATTTACGTAGCTAACGACAGTCTTGATGCAAGAGGACTGTGGGGGGGGTGGGCTAAGTCGACTCAGACTCGTGTTGGCTGCTGACCGATGAGGTGGTGCGTCAGGATGATGTTATGGGGGTATTCGACCAGGATAGAAGCCGTGTCGTAAAGTTGCAGAGGATGGCTATTCGAGAAAAATTATGAATAAACTAAACCCTGACTTCCGCCTAACTTCATCAACCGCCAGCCTGGAGAATGAGTAAAATAATTTGAACCGCAGAATTTGTACGTAGTCAGGGATAGTAACAAACCCAGGAAAGCACTAGCTTGATGACACCCCAAACAAGGAGACCTCTCGAATGGCACTGTCTTTGAGGCTGGTTATGGCCTTCACTGCCACATTATCATTAACCACATGCACCTATGCACAAAGCCACACCGAACAGACTGCCGCGAGTGCTGCACGCGACAAGATGATTGGCAGGTTTAACGAGGCACTATCAACACAAAATCAACCCAAATTCTCGATCCTCAAAACCCTAAACTTTCAGTCAAGCCATTATCAAGAGACAATCGAGCGCCTTGATGCTCGCTATACGTATCCGCAAGGCTTTCAAATTGATGAAGAGCGCGAATTGGTCTACGTACTCCGATACTCCAACGGCAGACCTACTCGAGGCGTAATTGAAAAATACCACTGGAAGTCGGGCGAAATAATGATGACCTATATCATCCCTGAGCCCCAACCCACTGTTTCAGAAGGCCTGGTAATTAAAAAAGAAACAGACGGCGATGTAGCCTACATACGATCGGGCAACACCTTGGCTCGCCTTCTGCTTATCGATTCCCCCTCAGGCTTTGGCAACACACAAAGGCTCGGCTCTGTCGCCAACAATGTAGCTCAAAGCTTTTATCACAAGGATAATGAGTGGTTTGTCGAAAAATTTAAAATTTCTAAAGACAGTCTCGGGGAGAGCCGAGGCCGGTATATGATTCTCGACAGCGAATTCAACACCATTGGGGAGGTAACTTTTGCGCCTCAGTATGCAGGCTACCGAAACTCGGAAAAATGGAATATACCAAAGCATCAAGGATTTGCAGTCCTGGATAACGGATATGCGATGACAATGGGTGGGTACTGGGACGTTCGCACCAAGACTAGCCCTTACAACTACTTTGGTATCAATTTCTTTGACAAGAATGGAAAGCCCATCAAATCTGAATATATGTCACCCGAAGCATTTTCCGCCCAAATCGCAGAAATGGGTATTCAGGCTTACTCAATCGAGAACGAAGGACTGCAAGAACTTAAAGATGGAAAGCTGGTAACATTACAAATTATTCGCACCCAAGGTGGACGGGGCGGAAAGCTGCTCTTCCTGCTTATTGAGCCTTAGTTATGCCTGCGGCTACCCTCAGCGAGAGCAGCCGCTGCCCAACCGGACAGGCACATGAGTTAGTATTCGCCGAGTTCAGCCACGATGCCGGCCACGGAAATAGTCAATTAACCCTTGGGTCGATCCATCTTCGGCACGCTCATCAAGACCACCGACCAACCGCTGGTAGACCCCTTCCCCCAACTCCTTACCCAACTCTACTCCCCACTGATCAAAGGCGTTGATACCCCAAACCACGCTCTGTACGAATACCTTATGCTCGTACATCGCCACCAACGCGCCCAACCGTCGGGGACTGATGCGCTCAACCACCAACGTATTGCTAGGGCGATTACCTGGAATAACTTTATGAGGGGCGATCTTCTCGATGTCCGAAGAATTTAAACCCTTTTCACGCAACTCAGTCTCAGCTTCCCTACGGCTTTTACCCAGCATCAACGCCTGGCTCTGCGAGAGACAGTTGGCGTACAGCCACTGATGATGGTCGGCCACAGGGTTGAAACTCACTACCGGCACGATGAAGTCAGCCGGAATCAGCTGGGCGCCTTGGTGCAGCAGCTGATGATAGGCGTGCTGGCCGTTACAACCTACGC
>NZ_JABMCN010000406.1 GCF_013179515.1 Pseudomonas sp. CM27 | reverse complement strand
GGGCGCGTTGTTCCGCGGCCTGGAGCAACTGCCTTCGTACCTTGAGCGCCTGCGCGGTGCGCGCCATGACCTGCCTCTGGTCATGCTGCCGCTGCTCAACCAGCTGCGCACCTGCCGCGGCATCGAACCGCTCGCCCAGGCCAGCCTGATCAGCGGCGCAGCGCAGCGCTTTGCCGGTGCCGACGATCTGGCCAACCTCGACCTGTCGCTGGGCAACTGGCGCGAGCAATTACAGGCCGGGCCTGGTCGCGATGCCCTGCGCTCGGTGGTGACCGCGCTGTGCGACGACCTGATGCGCATCAAGGAGCGCCTCGACCAGTTCGTGCGCAGTGACCGCCAGCACAGCGAACAGCTCGATGCTTTGCTGGCGCCACTGCGTCATGTGGCGGACACCTTGGCCGTGCTGGGTTTCCAGCAACCACGGCGGGTGATCATCGACCAGGTGCTGGCGCTTCAGGCCCTTGTCCTGGGCGAGCGGGCAGTGGACGACCCGGTGTTGATGGACGTGGCAGGTGCCCTGTTGTATGTCGAAGCCTCGCTCAATGGCATGGTTGGCCCGCTGGAAGAAAACGGCCAGGGCGGCCTGCCGGGCTCGGACCTGGTCGAGATTCGCCAACTGGTACTCAATGAGTCGTTGAACGTGCTGCAGCAGGCCAAGGACCTGATCGGCGATTGCCTGGAGTCTGGCTGGCCGCGGCAACGCCTGCAGCCCTTGCCGGGCCTGCTGCAGCAGATCCGTGGGGCCTTGGCGATGTTGACCCTGCCGACGGTGGCCGAGCTGTTCGCCGGTTGCGCCAACTATGTGCAGCGCTGGTTGCAGCACCTGGAGGAGGAGCCGCCTGCCGCTGAGCTGACCCACCTGGCCGAGGCGCTGAGCGCTGCCGAATGCTACTTGCAATGGCGCCTGGCCGACCCGCTGGCGGATGGCCAGCCGTTTGTCGACATGGCGCGTGCCAGCCTGGCGGCGCTGGGCGTGCATTGTGCCGTCCCAGATGCCGACTGCGACACTGACGGCAGCGGCGATGGCATTGATGACGAGCTGCGCGAAGTGTTCCTCGACGAGGCCGGTGAACTGCTGCCGGAGATCGAGCGGCACTGGCTGCGTTGGCGTGCCGACAACCAGCAGCGCGAGGCGCTGGCTGAAGTGCGTCGCGCACTGCATACCCTCAAAGGCAGTGGGCGCATGGTCCACGCCGAAGCGGTGGCCGAACTGGCCTGGGGCGCCGAACACCTGCTGAGCCGGGTCCTGGAAGGGCGTAGCCTGCTCAGCCCGGAAGGCGTGGTGGCCTTGCAGCAGGTGTTCGTCCACCTGCCCGACCTGCTGGCCGACTTTGCCGTCGGCCAGTTGCCGCAACTGACCGAGATCGAACAGCTGGCCGGGCACCTGCATGCGCTGGCCGAAAACGACGCGCCGGCGCCTGCCGATGTCGACGGCCTCGACCCGCAACTGCTGGATATCTTCCGCACTGAGGCACAAGGCCACCTGGCCAGCCTTGACGCTTTCCTGGAAGGTGCCGATGGCCACGACACACTGGTCAGCGACGGCCTGCAGCGCGCCTTGCACACGCTCAAGGGCAGTGCCGCCATGGCCGGGGTGATGCCGGTCGCCGAACTGGCCACCGCCTTCGACCGCCTGGCCCGTGAGTACAAAGGCCATCAATTGCCCGTGCAAATGGCCGAAATCGAGTGGCTAAAGGCAGCGCGCGGGCTGTTCCAGGCTGGCCTTGCGCAACTCGACAGCACGCCGCTGGCGGCTATCCCCGGTGCTGCGGAGCTGATCGAGCAGGTCGGCCAGGCGGTCGACGGGCGCCTGGCCAGCTTGCATGACGATGGCCTGCAGCAGATGCAGGGCGCCAAGCGCGATCCGCAGGGTGTCGCCAGCTTCCTGGCCCAGGCCATGGATACCCTGCTCAATGCCGAGTCGATGCTGTCGCGCTGGCAGCAACAGCCCGGCCAGCGTGACGCACTGGACATCCTGCTCGACGAAATGACCAGCCTGGGTCACGCCGCGCACCTGGCCGACCTGTGGCAGATTGACGACGTCTGCGAGGCCTTGCTCGACCTGTACGGCGCGGTGGAAGAGGGCAGCCTGCCGGCCGATGGACGCTTCTTCGCCCAGGCGCAGCAGGCGCATGAAGCCCTGCTGGACATGCTCGACGAAGTGGCAGCCGGGCAGGATATTCCGCCCCGTCCCGAGCTGGTCGACAGCTTGCGCAACCTGCTGGACC
>NZ_JABMCN010000405.1 GCF_013179515.1 Pseudomonas sp. CM27 | reverse complement strand
GCAGCGCCGCGCGGTAACCAGCCAGGACTTCTTCTTGCGCGTGGAAGAAAAGTTTCGCGCCCAGCAAGACCTTATTGCCGGCCTGCCGCAGTACCGCGAAAGCCTGCTGGCACTGCTCGACAAGCTGAATTTCGACCCGGCTGCCAGCGCCCTGGAGGTCGGCCCCGGTGACGGCGGCTTCCTGCCAGACCTGGCCCGGCGCTTCGCCCGGGTCACCGCTTTGGACAACAGCCCGACCATGCTCGAGCTGGCGCGCCAGGTGTGCCAGCGCGAAGGGCTCGACAACGTGAACCTGCAGTTGGCCGATGCACTGGGTGCAACGGATGTGGCCGCCGACTGCGTTGTGCTGAACATGGTCCTGCACCATTTCAGCGACCCGGCCCTGGCCTTGCGCCAGCTGGCCAATCGGGTGAAGGCAGGCGGCAGCTTGCTGGTCACCGAACTTTGCAGCCATGACCAGGGGTGGGCGCGGGAAGCGTGCGGCGACCTGTGGCTTGGCTTCGAACAGGACGACCTGGCCCGCTGGGCCAACGCTGCCGGGCTGGCCCTCGGCGACAGCCTGTACGTGGGCTTGCGTAACGGTTTCCAGATCCAGGTCCGCCATTTCCAGCGCACGGCTGGCGACATACACCATCGGTAAATTTCAGGAACCTTCGAGATGAGCGAATACTCCCTTTTCACCTCCGAGTCCGTGTCCGAAGGGCATCCGGACAAGATCGCCGACCAGATTTCGGACGCCGTCCTCGATGCCATCATCGCCCAGGACAAATACGCCCGCGTAGCTTGCGAAACCCTGGTCAAGACCGGTGTCGCCATCATCGCCGGTGAAGTCACCACCTCGGCCTGGGTCGACCTGGAAGACCTGGTGCGCAAGGTGATCATCGACATCGGCTACAACAGCTCCGACGTCGGTTTCGACGGCGCCACCTGCGCTGTGATGAACATCATCGGCAAGCAGTCGGTGGACATCGCCCAGGGCGTCGACCGCTCCAAGCCGGAAGACCAGGGTGCCGGTGACCAGGGCCTGATGTTCGGCTACGCCAGCAACGAAACCGAAGTGCTGATGCCGGCACCGATCTGCTTCTCGCACCGTCTGGTCGAGCGCCAGGCCGAAGCCCGCAAGTCCGGCCTGCTGCCGTGGCTGCGCCCGGACGCGAAATCCCAGGTCACCTGCCGTTACGAAAACGGCAAGGTAGTGGGTATCGACGCGATCGTGCTGTCGACCCAGCACAACCCTGAGGTTTCGCAGAAAGACCTGCAGGAAGCCGTGATGGAGCTGATCGTCAAGCACACCCTGCCTGCCGAACTGCTGCACAAGGGCACCCAGTACCACATCAACCCGACCGGCAACTTCATCATCGGTGGCCCGGTGGGTGACTGCGGCCTGACCGGCCGCAAGATCATCGTCGACTCCTACGGCGGCATGGCGCGCCACGGCGGCGGCGCGTTCTCTGGCAAAGACCCGTCCAAGGTCGACCGTTCCGCGGCCTACGCCGGCCGCTACGTGGCCAAGAACATCGTCGCTGCCGGCCTGGCCGAGCGCTGCGAGATCCAGGTTTCGTACGCCATCGGCGTGGCCCAGCCGACTTCCATCTCGATCAACACCTTCGGTACCGGCAAGGTCTCCGACGAGAAGATCATCCAGCTGGTGCGCGAGTGCTTCGACCTGCGTCCGTACGCCATCACCACCATGCTCGACCTGCTGCACCCGATGTACCAGGAAACCGCTGCCTACGGCCACTTCGGCCGCACCCCGCAGCAGAAGACGGTCGGCGACGACACCTTCACCACCTTCACGTGGGAGCGCACCGACCGCGCCCAGTCGTTGCGTGACGCCGCCGGCCTGTAATTTTTCCTGCAGCGCTGTGCGAAAGCCCCTGCCGAGCAATCGGCAGGGGCTTTTTTGTGACATATCGGCTGACAACAGCGGCGCAGCAAGGGCCGCCAGACTTGCCTAGGCTGGGAACTCCCTTCCGCCATGCAAGGATGCTGGCCATGCTGATCAAGCTTTTGTTCACCCTGATGATGCTGACTGCCCCGCTGGCCTGGGCCGCCCCCTGCCCCGACTGGGGTCGGCAGCAAGTTGACGCCGAGGTCGCTCAACTACGCGCCACGCTCGCCCAGTGGGACGACCACTATCACCGTCAGGGCGTCGCGCTGGTGTCCGACGAACTCTACGACCAGAGCCGCCAGCGCCTGGAGCTCCTGCGGCAGTGCTTTGGCCTCGCAACCGGCCCT
>NZ_JABMCN010000404.1 GCF_013179515.1 Pseudomonas sp. CM27 | reverse complement strand
GGCACCTGGATGGTCGCCGCCAGGGCGGTGTCCTTGACCAGCGAGATGAAGCTGTTGCCCAGCGGTGGCAGGGCAGTGCGCAAGGCCTGTGGCAGGATCGCCCGGCGCATGGCCTGCACGCGGGTCATGCCGATGCTGGCTGCAGCTTCCCACTGGCCACGGTCGATCGAGGAGATCGCTGCCCGCAGGATTTCGCAGATATAGGCTGCCATGTTCAGCGACAGGCCAATCAGCGAAGCGGGGATGGGGTCGAGTTCAATGCCGATTTGCGGCATGCCGAAATAGATGACGAACAGCTGCACCAGCAGCGGCGTGCCGCGGAAAAACGACACGTAGATCCGCGCCAGCCAGTTCAGCGGCAAAATCTTCGACAGCCGCATCAGTGCCAGGGCAAAGCCCAGCACCAGGCCGAAGAACATGCCGCCAACGCTGAGCAGCACCGTATACCCCGCGCCCTTCAGCAGGAAGGGGGCGGAGTCGACAACGAGTTGCAGGCTTTCAGCGATCATTTGGTGACATCGGCACCGAAGTATTTCTCGGACAGCTTGGCCAGCGTGCCGTCAGCCTTGAGCTTGTCGATGGCCTTGTTGATCGCCGCCAGCAGCTCCGGCTCACCCTTGCGCAGGGCCACACCGCTTTCAAGGCGCGAGAAGGCTTCGCCAGCCAGTTCGGTGTCCTTGGCTTTTTGCGCGTATTCCAGCGCAGCCAGGCGGTCGATCAGGATGGCGTCGATGCGGCCGTTGCGCAGGTCGGCGAACTTGCTCGGGTCGTCCTCATAGGTACGCACTTCGGCCTTTGGCACGTCCTGCTTCACCCACTGCTCGTAGTTGGTGCCCAGGCCCACGCCGACCTTCTTGCCGGCCAGGTCCTGCGCGGTCTTGATATTCAACTGCTCGGCTTTCTTCTTCAGGATCAGCGCCTGGATGCCGGAAACGGTGTAGGGCTCGGAGAAGTCGTACTTCTTCTTGCGCTCTTCGGAAATGGTCACCTGGTTGATGACCACATCCAGTCGCTTGGACTCCAGTGCGGCAAGAATGCCATCCCACTTGGTCGGCTGCACCTTGGCCTTGACGCCCAGCTCCTTGGCGATCAGCTCGGACAGCTCCACCTCGAAGCCGCTCAGCTTGCCGTTCTCGTCCTGAAAGCTGAACGGTGGGTAGGTGCCTTCAAGGCCGACGTTGATCACGCCTTTTTCCTGGATGGTCTTCAGCTGCTCGCCGGCGAAGGCCTGGCCGAGCAGGCCGGCGCCCAGCAGGACTGCCAGGCTGGCGTTGAGTAGCGGTTTGGCGAATATCGACATGTCAGAGCCCCGCGCTTGTTGTGTAAGTAGTGGGTGGCGACTATAGGGTTGGCTTCTTAGGCCAGGAAATACTAAAAAATTATTTTGTTATTTCCTTTTGTTTTATTGCCAGGTGTTGGCTGCTTTTGAGGGTAGGCGAGGTTCTCCGCGCCGTCATCGCCGCTTATGCCTGACTTAGCGCAGGATGGAATAAAGCGTTGTTTTTTCCAAGGGACGGATTTGCCGTAAAGTGGATTGCACGCAGGCAGGTCTGGCCCTTTCGCGGGTGAACCCGCTCCCACAGGCGCCGTGACATCAGTGGGAGCGGGTTCACCCGCGAAAGGGCCAGACCTGCCGATAAAAACAGTTTGGCCGACTCAGGCAGGAGAAAACCGTGAGCGAACAACCCTCATCAGCGCACTGGCAGTTGCAGAGCATCGTCAGCGGCCTGCGCGGCGCCCGTGAGCAATGGCGTACACGCAATGGCCGCAGTATTGGCGAGCAGGGCGGGCGCGAACTGCCATCGCGCGAGGCGATGCGGCAGATCCTGGAGCAGCTGTGCGGCGCACTTTTCCCCATGCGCCTTGGCCCGGTCGACCTGCGCGAAGAGAGTGAAGATTTCTACGTTGGCCATACCCTGGATGCCGCGCTGACTGCCTTGCTTGCCCAGGCACGTCTCGAACTGCGCTACGCGGCGCGGCAAAGCAAAGCCGGGCTGGCTGGCGTCGACGCCCAGGCGCTGAGCCTGATCCAGGGTTTTGCAGCGGCGCTACCGGAGCTGCGGGTGCTGCTCGACACCGACGTGCTGGCCGCCTACCACGGCGACCCGGCAGCGCGAAGTGTCGATGAAGTGCTGCTGTGCTACCCGGGCATCCTGGCGATCATCCATCACCGCCTGGCCCACCATCTGTACCAGGCCGGCTTGCCGCTGTTGGCGCGGATCAGCTCGGAGCTGGCGCATTCGGCC